>SVOD01000104.1 GCA_015066575.1 Oscillospiraceae bacterium | reverse complement strand
CAGATACAGGCTGCTGCTGCCATAGCGCAAGCAGATGAATTTATTAATACCATGCCCGATGGCTACGAGGAAGTGATTACCCAATCCGGCTCCAACGTTTCCGGCGGGCAAAAGCAGCGCCTGGCGATTGCAAGGGCGATTGCCAAGGACCCCGAAATTTTGGTGTTTGATGACAGCTTCTCCGCGCTCGATTTTAAAACCGATAAAAAGCTGCGCAGGGAGCTTACCGAAAAAACAAAAGGTAAAACGGTTATCATCGTCGCCCAGCGCATCAGTACAGTTAAAAATGCCGATAAGATTATTGTGCTGTACGATGGCAGGCAGGTCGGCGAGGGAACACATGAGGAATTGATGCGCACTTGCGCACAATACAAGGAAATAGCCCTTTCACAATTATCACAGGAGGAATTGAGCAAATGAGTCAAAAAGTAAATACAAGACCCTCCCGTGGTCACGGCGGAAGGTTCAAAAAAGGCGAAAAAGCAAAGGATTTTAAAGGAACGGTCAAAAAACTGTTTTCCTATTTGGGGAGATACCGTTTTTCTATTTTAGTGGTCATTTTGTGCGCGGTCGGCGCGATGATATTTGCAGTGATTTCGCCGAAGGTATTGGGCAATGCGACAACGGAAATTTTTAACGGCATTGTGGCAAAAATCCGCGGCGAGGGTACGATTGATTTTGTAAAAATCCGCAATATCTTAATTTCTGTTTTGCTCATGTACACCGCAAGCGGTGTGCTGCAATGGCTGCAAGGCTTTATTATGGCAGGTGTTACCCAAAAAATCTCTTACCGTATGCGTAAGGAGCTCAGCGAAAAAATTCACCGCCTGCCCATGCGCTATTTCGATGGCTTCACCCATGGAGAAATACTCTCGAGAATTACCAATGATGTAGATACGCTGAGCATGGGGCTCAACCAATCCGCCACGCAGGTGATTTACGGCGTGGTGACCGTTATCGGCTTGATTGTGATGATGCTTTCCATCTCTGTTAAAATGACCTTGGTGATTTTGTGCACCGTGCCGCTTTCTCTGCTGTTTGTTGCGCTTGTGGTCAAGCACTCGCAAAAATATTTCCTCGCACAGCAAAAATACCTCGGCGTTGCCAACGGACAGGTAGAGGAAATGTATGGCGGTCATACTGTTTTAAAAGCCTTTAACGGCGAGCAGCGTGCAAGCGAGGAGTTTGAGAAATCCAATCAGAAGCTCTACCAATCCGCTTGGAAAAGCCAAGCCCTTTCGGGCTTAATGTTTCCGGTGATAAACTTCGTGGGAAACCTCGGCTACGCAGCGGTTGTGATTTTTGGCGCTTACCTTGCGATGAAGGGGCAAATCACAGTCGGCAATATCCAATCCTTCGTGCAGTATGTGCGCTCGTTTACCATGCCCCTCGGGCAGATTGCGCAGGTGAGCAATATGCTGCAATCGAGTGTCGCGGCGGCAGAGCGCATTTTTGAGTTCTTAGAGGCGGAGGAAGAAGAAGCCATGCCCGCACACCCCGCGCCTGCAGAGGAAATCGAGGGCAGTGTGCAATTTGCGCACGTGCACTTCGGTTACAAAGAGAATAAAGAGATTATCCATGATTTTTCCGCCAATATTCCCAAGGGCACAAATGTTGCCATTGTCGGGCCGACAGGCGCCGGAAAAACGACCATTATCAAGCTGCTGATGCGCTTTTATGATGTGAATGAAGGTGCCATTTTAGCGGATGGCTATGACCTGCGCGATTTTGTCAGGAGCGCGTATCGCAGCAACATTGCCATGGTGCTGCAAGACAGCTGGTTATTTAGCGGCACGGTCAGGGAAAATATCCGTTATGGCAATCTTGAGGCGAGCGATGAAGCGGTCGTGCAAGCTGCCAAGGCGGCACACGCGCACCATTTCATTATGCAATTACCTGATGGCTATGATACGTTGATTGATGAGGAAGCGACCAATATCTCACAGGGGCAAAAGCAACTGTTGACCATTGCCAGAGCTTTCTTAGCGGACCCGAAAATTTTGATTTTGGATGAAGCGACCTCCTCGGTCGATACTGCAACAGAGCAGGAAATCCAGCGCGCGATGAAAGAGATTGTGAAGGGCAGAACCACTTTCGTGATTGCCCACAGGCTCTCCACGATTCGCAATGCCGATGTGATTTTTGTGCTCAACAATGGCGACATTGTAGAGAAGGGGAACCACGAGGAGCTGATGGCTCTGGGCGGCTTCTATGCCGAGCTTTATAACTCCCAATTTGAAGATACCGATGTTGCATAAGAAAAAGAAGCTAATCGAATTCGATTAGCTTCTCGGATTGTCGACAAAGCGGCTATAACGCACTTAAACAAATTGTACGACGATATACTATTATATACCATAAAATACGATATACAAAATATCTTGTACTTTCGCCATTTATGACAAAGCAGTTGCAGCGCTATTGCGCTGCAACTGCTTTATATATCTTAGTACTGTTTACCCCAATATACCATATGCTTGGCGGGTCTGCCGCAGCAAACACAGGTATCGGCAAGCTGTTCTTCTTCAAACGGAATACAGCGGGATTTTACACCGCCGGTTTCATCCTTGATTTTATCCTCACAAGCGCTGTCGCCGCACCACATCGCTTTAATAAAGCCGCCTTCCTGTGCGGAATAGTTGAGAAATTCTTCATAGGTGAGCGCTGTGTGGGTTTTTTCTTTTAAATTATCAAGCGCTTTTTGGTAGAGCCCGTCGTGAACGGCATTGAGCGTATTTTCAACCGCTGTTTCCAAATCCGAAAGGGGAGTGAAGGTCTTTTCGCGATTATCGCGCCTGACCAATACACACTGCTCTTTTTCAATATCTTTCGGTCCGATTTCCAAGCGAACGGGAACACCCTTCATTTCGTATTCCGCAAACTTCCAGCCGGGGGAATTGTCACTGTCGTCAATTTTAACGCGAATCCCTTTCGCTTTGAGCCTGGCGGCTAATTCCTCCGCTTTTTCAATTACACCGCCTTTGTGCGCGGCAATCGGGATAATGACCACTTGAATGGGGGCAATTTTCGGCGGCAGTACCAAACCGTTATCATCACCATGCACCATTATAATGGCGCCAATCATTCGTGTAGAAACGCCCCAAGAAGTTTGGTGGGGGTTTTGAAGTTGATTATCTCTATCCGTAAACTGAATACCGAAGGCTTTGGCAAAGCCGTTGCCGAAGTAGTGGGAAGTGCCGCCCTGGAGGGCTACACCGTTGTGCATCATCGGTTCAATCGTGTAGGTTTCAATAGCGCCGGCAAACTTTTCTTTCTCTGTCTTTTTACCGGTAATGGCGGGAATGGCAAGGGTTTCTTTATAGAAATCCTCATATACCTTGAGCATTCTCATGGTTTCCTCTTGTGCATCTTGAGCCGTTTCGTGCATGGTGTGACCTTCCTGCCACAAAAACTCCGAGGAGCGCAGGAACGGTCTTGTCGTTTTTTCCCAGCGCATCACCGAGCACCACTGGTTGTAGAGCTTGGGTAAATCGCGGTAGGAATTGATGATTTTTGCATAGTGCTCGCAGAATAACACCTCGGAAGTGGGGCGAATGGCAAGCCTTTCATTGAGCTTTTCGGAACCGCCGACGGTTACCCATGCTACTTCGGGGGCAAAGCCTTCCACGTGTTCTTTTTCGCGGTTGAGCAGGCTTTCCGGAATGAGCAGCGGCATATAGACATTTTCGTGCCCCGTTTCTTTAAAGCGGCGGTCCATATCCTTTTGGATATTCTCCCAAATGGCGTAGCCATAGGGTCTGATTACCATGCAGCCCTTAACGCCGGAATAGTCAATGAGCTCTGCCTTTTTGACTACATCGGTATACCATTTTGCAAAATCCTCGTCCATCGAAGTAATGGAATCATTTTTCTTTTCCTGTGCCATTGCGATCCTCCCAATACATTAATGTATCAATTATAATATAATACGATTAGAATTTCAATATCAATCTAACTTTTCCTTTAAATATGCGGCAAATTCACCGATGGTCTGCACATGCTGCAGAAAATCATCCTCAATTTCCACATGGTATTTATCCTCAATACTCATCACAAGCTCGATAAGGTCAAACTCATCAAAATTGATATCGGCAAAGGTAGTGTCTTCCTCAATTCCCGCGGTATCAAAATCGAATTCTTCACCGAGCAGGGTTAAAAAATCTTCAAATTGCATTTTTCTTACCTTCTTTAAATCATTGAATTTATGGTAACAAAATTATACGAAATATGCAACTTTTTTATGCCTGCGCATACGGGGGAGGTAAACGAAAGCAACGGAAGCGCGAACAATTATTAACAAAATTAAAAAAATCCAAAGACATAATTTACAAAATTTTTGCTTTTTGTCAAAACGAATATGTGCAAAATCAACAAAAGACAAACTGTCAAAATGGCTAAAAATATCCCTAAATTTTGTGGTAATTGCTATTTTTGTTACTATATATTGACATTGATTATCGCATAGAGTATTATTAATATAAGTAGAAATGGGTGAATTCTGCCCATTCGACTAAACACACGAAAATCTTATTTTATGGAGGTTGAAAGACATGAAACAGTGTAAAAAAGTTTTAGCACTTGTTTTAGCACTTGTGATGCTGCTTTCCGCAGTAGGCGTAGGTTTATCTGCAAGCGCAACAAATGTTAAAAATCTTTACACAGGTGCAGCGCTCGCCGGTAAAATGAATAAAGCCGACAGCTATGAACTGGAAAACGAGCAGTATGCATCCATTATCCTCGACTTTGCCGATAAGGCGCTTGCCGAGGCTAATATTGCACCTATCGTTTATCCGCTCACCGGTGGTTTGAGAATCAGTATTAATGCCAAGAGCATTAACCAGATTAACACATCCATCATCGGTCTGCAAACTTTGATTGACAAAGTGCCCGGTTCTCTTCTCGGTGATATTCAAAAGTTAAAGTTCCAGGACTTTACGGCTAACACCTCGCGTGACGGCAAAACCTGTGCAAGTGATGTCAGATTTATCAATGCTTTGGTATCTTTCATCACGAAAGAAGACAACTATTCAAGAATTAAGAAGCTTGTCCAAAAAGGCGTCGGTAGCGGCGACGGTCAGTTTGATGCCGGTGCTATCAACGGCATGATTAATGACATGGCAGGCGACATTGTCGGCGATATCGTCGGTTTCCTGAAGAAAACCCTCTTCCAAGATGCTAATGCGAATTTTGATACCGAGGTTGCTTCCTTAATTACCGAATTGCTCAACGGTTTGAACCTTGAGATGCTGGAAGGTTACACATTTGAAACCAGCGATACTCTCTATTCTACTGTCGATAAGCTCGCCAGAGTTCTTACCAGATGGGTAGTCAAAAATGTTCAGGAAGACACCTGGGAGATTAAAGAGAACATTTTGGCAGCAATGCCTTCGTTCGAAAAAGATTATCCCTTTGTTAAACTTGACAACATCACCAGCATTAATTGGGATTGGCAGGCAGACGGTATGGGCACCAAGTATGTTGCCGGTAATACCAGCACTTATTTGGTTTACCACATCAACAACTGCCTGGGCAGCATCGTGGAAACCATTATCCCCGAGTTTAAGACCTTTAAGGGTACTTACTCCACTGCCGGTTGGACTAAGGATAACGGCACTTCTTCGCTGAATACTTTAAATCAGAATATTGCGAAGGCTGCACAGTTTGCCGATATTAAACTCAATAACGGCGGCTCCTTTACTGCGGAAGAAATCGCTTCCATGACCAACCCGACCAAGTCTTATGCAATGGTATTGGCAGATACCATCATTAAGATGTTCTTCCCGGGCATCAAGGTTGAAAAGCAGGATATTCTCCAAGGTAATATTGCCGTTCTTGCCGTGCAGGCACTCAATGAGTTTATGGCATACTACATTCCGGATAATATTTTGACCGACCTTTACACCTACAGTGAGACCGGTACCGTGCTCAACCGTACCAAGTACACCGAAAGCTATTGCCAGTCGCAGTACAAGAAGATGCTTGCACAGCTGCTTGCAAAATTTGTTTCCGGTTACTTCCCCGAGCAGTCCGGTAAACTCGTGTTCTCCGACAAAAACAATCTGGATGCTGTTCTCAAAGACATTGTGAAGTACTTCATGAATGTTGTTTGTAAAGCAGGTTCCTTAAGCGAAGGCGCTTTGGGCACTATTTCCGGTTCCGATACGGTTTACACGGCGGTTGACAGAATTATCCTTTCCGTCAATTCCTCCGGCGCTTACCAAGAGGGTGCCAGCGGCAGCGGTGCAAGAAATGTTACCGGTATTATTCCCGAAGGCTTCCTGCCCGACAGCATTAAGGCTTCCGGTCACACCCACTGCACATCTAAAGACTTAATTGACCATCTGTTCAGCTGTGTGAATAACCTCAATTTCGGTGATTTGTTCAAACTCTTAGTGCCGAATGCCTCGAACTCCGAGATGAACACTTCCTTGTTCCCGACCTTGGTTTCCCGCGAATTTATCAGAATTATCAATGTTATTTTCCCGGGCACCTGGACTTCCAGAACAGACTCTTTAAATGCATTAATTACCAATAATAACCTTGGTACTATGCTCGGCAATATTATGAGCAAATTAAATATCAATTACCATGTCTATCCCGGCATGAAGTTGGTATCGACTCTTATGGGTCTGTCCACAGCACAGACCAGAGGTGAAGCGGAGATTGAACTTTCCTACAAGTTCTCCGATTCACTCTATACGAAAATCTCACCTGAGATTGCGTCCGGTTCCACGGCTGACGAGCCCAGTATCCCGGCAAACTATAACATTACCGTAACCAATACCTCTAAGGGTATCAACGGCGGTTACCATTCTTCGACCGGTTCCGAAATTCAGTATGAGCCTTATAAACTGCAGGTAGTGAGCATCCAATGTGTCAATGACAACAATGTCACTGTCAGCGGTGTGGGTGACACCACCATCGTGAAATCCGATGAATCCATGAATTTCCCGATTAGCGGTAAGGCAACCAACAATAAGGTTTTGGAATTCCTGGTTACCTACAAAATGTCTAACGAACTCGGTAACAGTTATGGTGTGGAGCAACAGTCAAGATTGTATGTCTTCTTTGGCAACCGTGATTCCAACAGCGGCAATTCCGGTAATGTTAGTGACGATAAGTATATTACAGTAACTATTCCGAAGGTATTTTACGGTACACCTTCTATGTTTAACTCAACAGTCGGTTACTATAAGACGAGCGATGCTTCTTCGACCTATACCGGTGCGGCAGATGATTCCGTATTCCCGACTGCACTCAAGAATGCCGGCTTTGACTTCAGCGCCAGCAATACCGGTACACCCGAGTCGACTTTAGCCGCGCAGTTTAACCCCTTCAGCGTCAGCGTTCCCTCCGGTGTGGATATTAGCCAATATGCCGGCAACTATGCGTTAACCTATAACCTGAAGACAATGGATACCAATGCCGAAGGTTCTTCCTACGGCAGCAACACCCCGATTAATGTAACCTGGGTGCTCTTTGACGATGGCGGCTTAGAGAAACTGGTCAACAGCATTGTCGGTGAATCCTTACAGTCCGGTGACTTCTCCGATACCGGCCTTTGGAATGCTTTTGAAGCGGAACTGATTGTTGCGCAAGCGATGCTGAAGAATCCGGGAGCCGTCGGCACCACACCGAGTGCATTGGCAAGTGCATTTGCTAACGAAAAAGAAGCGCTTGAGAACGCTTACACTGCACTCAAGGAATCTTCTACTGCTGACTACACCGGTTTGCTCAAAGAGAGATTGGTAGAGTATGCTGACGGTGACCCCGAAAACAACATCAGACCCAAGTACACCAGATGGGACTATGCAACTGTCGGTTATGCAAGATACGACAGCAGCTTGTCCACTGTAAGAGATTACTACCAGAAGAAAGAAACCTCTTCTATCAAAGTTACCGAAGCCCTTCGTTACAATGCTGAGATGGCGAAAGCAAGTA
>SVOD01000103.1 GCA_015066575.1 Oscillospiraceae bacterium | reverse complement strand
TTCCGCCCAGTAGGACTTGGTAATCGCGCCCTGCATGGTCTGCGGGCTCTTGCAAGTCGAAAGGTGCGGGATTAACGGCGGATAGTAGTGCTCTAAGAATTTCACCCAACCGGGGGAACAGGAGGTAATCATCGGCAATACGCCGCCGTTTTGCACTCTGTCGATAAATTCATAGCCTTCTTCCATAATGGTAAGGTCGGCACCGAAGTCGGTATCAAACACTTTATCGAAGCCCATTCTGCGCAGAGCGGCAACCATTTTGCCCTCCACATTGGTGCCCATTTCCAAACCGAACTCTTCACCGAGAGCGGCTCTGACTGCGGGAGCGGTTTGCACCACAACCACCTTTTCGGGGTCTGCCAATGCTTCAAAGACTCTGTCGGTATCATCCTTTTCGCGCAGTGCGCCGACCGGGCAGTTGACAATACACTGACCGCAGGCGATACAGGCAACATTACTCAAAGGTTGCTCGAAAGCGCAACCGATATGGGTATCAAAGCCTCTTGCGTTTGCACCGATAACGCCGGCATACTGGTCGTTACAAGCGGCAACACAGCGGCGGCAAAGCACACACTTGTTGTTGTCTCTGACCAGCCACTGAGTGGCGTCGATATCATAGGTCGGTCTTGCGCCGTCAAAACGCGCGGCATCTTCCACACCTAATTCGCGGCAAAGGGTTTGCAGTTCGCACTTACCGGAACGCGAGCAGGATAAGCACTTCCTGTCATGAGTGGAGAGAATGAGTTCCAAAGTGGTTTTTCTGGACTCAATGACCTTCGGGGAGTTGGTGATGACTTCCATCCCCTCGTTAACGGGATATACGCAGGCGGCGACCAGGCTTCTGGCGCCCTTGACTTCCACCACGCACATACGGCAAGCGCCGATTTCGTTCATATCCTTCATATAGCAAAGGGTGGGAATATCAATACCTGCTAATTTGCAAGCCTCAATAATCGTTGAGCCTGCGGGCACGCTCATGGGCATGCCGTTAATTTTAATATTTACATTTTCCATTGTTGACATGCTCCTTTATTATTCTCTGATGATGGCGCCAAACTTACAGTTATCCAGGCACACACCGCACTTAATGCACTTGTTTTGGTCGATTTCATGAACTTCTTTAACCTTACCGCTAATAGCATTCACCGGGCAGTTTCTTGCGCAAAGCGTGCATCCCTTACACTTGTCGGGAACAATCTTAATTTGCACGAGGTTCTTACAAACGCCTGCCGGGCACTTTTTGTCTACCACATGCGCCTCATATTCCTCGCGGAAGTTCTTGAGGGTGGAAAGTACTGGGTTCGGCGCGGTTTGACCAAGACCGCAAAGCGAATTTTCTTTAATGTAGTAGCAAAGCGCTTCGAGCTTGTCCAAATCCTCCAAAGTGCCTTTGCCCTCGGTAATCTTATTGAGAATTTCCAGGAGCCTTCTGGTACCCACACGGCACGGTGTACATTTACCGCAGGATTCATCGACCGTAAATTCCAGGAAGAATTTTGCGATGTCAACCATGCAGGAGGTGTCGTCCATAACAATCAGACCGCCGGAGCCCATCATGGAGCCGATGGCAATGAGGTTGTCATAGTCAATCGGTACATCGAGGTTTTTCTCGGTGATACAGCCGCCGGAGGGACCGCCGGTCTGCGCCGCTTTAAACTTTCTGCCGTTCGGAATACCGCCGCCGATTTCGTAAACGATTTCGCGCAGGGTAGTGCCCATCGGGATTTCCACAAGACCGGTGTTGTTGATTTTACCGCCCAGAGCGAACACTTTCGTTCCCTTGCTCTTTTCGGTACCCATGGAAGCAAACCACTCGGCACCGTTTAAGATAATCTGCGGAATGTTGGCATAGGTTTCCACATTGTTGATGATGGAAGGCTTGCCGTATAAGCCCTTGACTGCCGGGAACGGCGGACGCGGACGCGGCTCGCCTCTGTTACCCTCAATCGAGGTTAAAAGCGCGGTTTCTTCACCGCACACAAAGGCGCCTGCACCGAGCCTGATATGTAAATCGAAGCAGAAATCGGTGCCGAAGATGTTGTCGCCGAGCAAACCGTATTCACGCGCCTGCTTCATGGCAATGTTCAATCTCTCTACCGCGATGGGGTACTCGGCGCGCACATAGATATAACCCTGGCTGGCGCCGATAGCGTAACCGGCGATTGCCATCGCTTCAATGAGCGCATGGGGGTCGCCTTCCAAAACGGAACGGTCCATAAATGCACCGGGGTCGCCTTCGTCGGCATTACAGCAAACGTACTTTTGGTCTGCCTGGTTTGCCGCCGCAAACATCCACTTTCTGCCGGTGGGGAAGCCACCGCCGCCTCTGCCGCGCAAGCCCGATGCCAAAATGGTATCGATAACTTCCTGCGGGGTCATTTCGGTAAGCACTTTACCCAGAGCGGCATAACCGTCCATCGCAATGTATTCATCAATCACTTCGGGGTTAATCACACCGCAGTTGCGCAGCGCCACTCTCTTTTGCTTGGCGTAGAACTGAGTGTTCTTTAAGGACTTGACCGTATCCTCTTCCACTGTCTCCTGATAGAGTAGGCGGGTAACGATTCTGCCCTTAAGAAGGTGCTCTTCCACGATTTCGGGAATATCTTCCACCTTGACCATGGAATAGAAAGAACCTTCGGGGTACACGACCATAATCGGACCTAATGCACACAGTCCGAAGCAGCCGGTGCGAATGACATTGACTTCTTTGTCAAGATCTTTGGCTTTGAGCTCTTCGTTGAGCTTTTCAATAATTTTGTCTGAGTGAGAGGAGGTACATCCTGTTCCGCCGCAGACTAAAACTGTTGAACGATACATCTGCTTTCCTCCTTATTCACTGTATTTACCGATGGTGTACTCGGTCACAACATTTCTGTTTACTAAGTGGTCGTTGACTACTTTGAGCGCCTTTTCGGCATCCATCTTTACATAAGTAACCTTTTCCTCGCCGGGAACAACCACTTCCACAACCGGCTCATACTGGCAAATGCCGATACAGCCTGTTTGGGTTACGGTTACATTCTCAAGCCCTCTCTTTGCGCACTCTTCTACAAACGCATTGAGAACCGGGCGCGCGCCTGCCGCAATACCGCAGGTCGCCATACCAACGAGAACACGAATGTTATTTTCATTCTCGTTTCGGATATTCAGCTGTGTTCTTGCTTTGTCTCTGATGGCTTGCAACTCAGCTAATGATTTCATTGGTCTTTACCTCCAAATAAGTCTTTTTCGTTTTCTTCCAGAAAGGAACTGATCCACAGCGCCACTTCGGGGTTGTTGAGCGGCACATCGCCGAGCACTTCCCGCAGCTGCCGGGTGTCGAGAGTAAATGCTTTTTCATCCACCTTTCTCTCAAACACAAAATCCATCTCGGGGTTTGCGTTGATTAAAAGGCTGACAGTAGAGTTAATATCGCCCAGCGGCGTCATATCCACATGGTCGGTGCGGAAGGTCGCCGTCGTCACGGTGCCCTTGCCCGGTGTGGAAGTGATTTCAAAACTGCCGCCGGTTTGCTCTGCCGCCATCTTGAAGAGCGGCACACCCAGACCTACCTTGCGCGTGGTTCTGGTGGTAAAGAACGGGTCGGTAACACTTGCAATCTGCTCCCGACTCATCCCGCAGCCGTTATCTTCAAGCGTGATGGTCAATGTCTGCGCCGCGGTATCCTGTACGCAGCGAATGGCAAGCCAAGTTGCCTCGGCGCGCACCGAATTCTGCGCAATATCCATCACATTTAATGAAAGTTCTCTCATGTTGCTCCTTATTTGTACTGCTTGAGAATTCCCTCAACATCTTTTGTTTCCAGTCTGCCGTAGACTTCATCATTGATGGTCATGACAGGTGCAAGACCGCAGGCGCCGATGCAGCGGCATGCGGAAATGGAAAACTTCCCATCTTCGGTGCACTCTTCCGCACCGATGCCGAGTTGCTCCGAGAGAGTCTCTAAAATTTTTGCCGCACCCTTGACATAGCAAGCGGTACCCAGACAAACGCTGATGGCGTACTCCCCTTTAGGCGAGAGCGCGAACTGTGAGTAAAAGGTTGCCACGCCGTACACTTCTTCAAGCGGCATGCCGAGACCGTCTGCAACGATTTTTTGCACCTCAATGGGCAGGTAACCGTAGATGTCCTGCGCACCTTGCAGCACCGGCATCACAGCACCCGGGTCGCCGAGATTGGCTTCGATAACCTTTTTCAGCTCAGCCTCTTGTTCAGGGGTTCCTTTAAAAGGAATTTTGCTGATTTTTTTTATCATGGTTTCTTTCCTCCCCGTGCGTTAAACGCACAAATTTAAAAATTTTCTATTAAAATTCAAAACCGTTTTTGTGCTCTCATAAAAGTGATTGCACTCAAATAATTTTAAAATTTTTAGCTGTTTCGTATTTAACGGAACGGCTGTCGGCTGTAGCCTGTTGCCTGTAGCCTGTTGCCTGTTGCCTGTCAATTCTTTGCGCGCTGCGCAAAGTAATTGACCACCGCCTGCGGCGTCAACGCCTCCAATTCAATATAATTGGTCGCTTCTTTCATGTTTTCCAGATAATGCGCATCCGATGACTGTATGAGCTCCACCCCTTCAAGGGAATACAACGCTCTAAGGGCACTTTCATCGGCATCATAACTCATTTCCGCAAAGCCGTGGTTACACTCCGGCGGCAAATCGCCGAGCACGGCAGTCACACTGTAAGAGTCTCTGTCTATATGCGCGGGGTACGCAAAGCCGCCGTGACTTTTTACCAAGTCAAACGCCTGCTCAATGCCGATTTCGGTTGCTAACAACAGCAAGTCCGCTTCTTCACCGATGCATTCGTCACTGCTGTTTAACACCTGTTGCGCGCCGTAGACTTCCGGGCGGTTGGCGATATGCGCCGTATGCTCCCTGACATAGCGCGAAAACGCCATGGCTTTTTCGGTATCGGGAAACAGGCACACTACGTGAATATCTTCACTCGTGCTCAGTTCCATCCCGGGCACCACGCACACACCGACCTGTTTGCCGACCTCTACCGCCGCTTCACAGTTGCGGCAGGAGTTATGGTCGGTCAATGCAATCACATCCAGCCCCAGCAGCTTTGCCATATTGACAATATTATTCGGGGTCATATCCGCATCGCCGCAGGGCGACAGGCAGGAATGCAGGTGAAAATCGTAAGCTGCTCTCATGAGAGTATCGCCGCAATCTTGACCGACATTTCGTAGGCATTGAGTTCGGTCGAAAGCACCGGCACATTCTGCATCTCGGCGCGCTGCCGCGCATCTTCATCCAGCGGCGCGTTTTCGGTGAGCACAATGCAGGCGCAGTCCGCAAGCGTGGCAACGGCAATGGCATTGACATTGCCCATCACGGTCAGCCACACGCTGCCCTCGCGGGCTCTGCCCATCACCCAACTGAGTAAATCACCCGCATAGCAGGTAAGCACATCGTTGTGCGCGCCACCCATGCCCGCCAAGGGCTTGAGATTGAGTTGTTCGGCTAAATCAGTTACTGTCATCCTCTACTCCTAATTGCGAAAGCGTTTTTGCCGCTTTCTTGACCTTATCTTTCAAAATAAAGATACATTCGCTCTCGTTAACCTTGCCCATTACCACATCTTCGGCAAAGGCTTTGCAGGTGGGCGAACCGCAGGACCCGCAGTCGATACCGGGGAGCCTGGTGCGCAGTTCTTCTATCTCATCCATCATCGTGATTGCCTGCTCCAAATCTTCGGAAAGTTTCATCACCGGGGTATACTCGAGTTCCTGGGTCCAATTTATCATTTGGTTCATAGAAGTCTCGTAGTGGTTACACGACGGCGGTAAAAACTTATTTAAGCGCTGAATGCGCGCTTTGGCAATGTAGGGATTCTCGACACACAGCACCCCGCCGACACAGCCGCCGTTACAGGCGTTGAGCTCGATAAAATCTACATCCTGAATGCGCTCGTCTTCCAACTGCTCGAGCACGTTAATGACATTTTCAATGCCGTCTGCCGCCAGGTAGCGGTCCTCCACCGCCGCCTTGCTCTCGCCGCCGCTGGTCGCCCAGCGCACGCCGGTCATGCCACTCTTGGCAATTCTCTCAAGGTGGCGCAGGTCTACCTCTTTATCCATCGCTTCGGAGAGCTTCGGATAAATCTTGGCGATGGAAATCGCGCCGTCTACCCACGAGCGGGCAGAGCCGATCGGTGCGGCAAAGTCGGTTACCTTTGCGGGGCAGGGGGTGATGAAAAAGACACCCACCTTCTCCATCGGCACACCGTATTTTTCACTGCACTCGGTTTTGGCGATGCGCGCGGTCACTTCCATCGGCGCTTTAATCGGTAAAACATGGTCTATCAACCCCGGGAAGCGCTGGCGAATTAAGCGCACCACAGCCGGGCAAGCCGAAGAAATGACCGGGAGTTTTAACTTGTTCTCGGCAAGCATGCGGCGGGTGACATCGGTCACAACCTCCGCACCGCGCGAGACTTCGTACACATCGTTAAAGCCGATTTTCTTCAAGCCGTTGAGTACAATGTCGATATCATCTAAATGATTAAACTGCCCGAACAGCGCCGGTGCGGGAATTGCCACTTTGTATTCCCAGTTCTCGAGCGCGGACAGGCGGGTGGAGTGGGCGCGCTTGGCGCCTTTGGAGCAAACGCGAATGCACTCACCGCAGTCAATACAGCGCGCCGCGCTGATTTGCGCTTTGCCGTTGCGCACGCGAATCGCTTCGGTCGGGCAGCGCTTAATGCAGGTGGTACACCCGATACATTTCTCTTTATCTAAAGCTACTGAATGGAAAAAAACATTCATTCTTATCTTCTCGTTTCACTAAGTTTAGAGTGTGGAGAGCGGGGAGTGGAGTTGAGGTGGTGCCGCTTGCGGCACATTGTAATGCAACACAAAGTGTTGCCGCCTTTAATTCCGCATTCCGAACTCCGCATTCCGCATTATCAAAGCGTTACGCTTTGACTACCATCGTAATGGTTGTGCCTTTGCCGACTTCGGTTTCAATCTCCATCGAGTCGGTATATTTCTTCATATTCGGCAAACCCATACCGGCGCCGAAGCCGAGGTTTCTGACTGTCTCGGAAGCAGTGGACCAACCCTCCTGCATTGCCTTTTCCACATCGGCAATACCGGGTCCGTGGTCAATGAGCACTATGGTAACCGCATCGGGGGCAATTTCGACTTGCGCTTCGCCGCCGCCCGCGTGAATGGCAACATTAATTTCGCCCTCATACATCGCAATCGAAACCTTGCGAATGGCTTCGGGGTTATACCCGATTTGGCGCAGTTTTTTCTTCACCGAACCGGAGGCTTCGCCGGCTCTTGTGAAATCATCTTCCGCAGAGGGAATGTCATAAGTCAACTTTAATCCTGCCATCAGATATTGTTCCCTCCGCGCAAGCCGGCTTCATACAGTCTGCCGCAAGCGGTAAACATTCTAAAACCGGATTTTAAAATGGTAATGCCTCTCTCGCTCGCTAAATCAATAATGGTTTGGTCGGGAGATTTGCCTCTGACAAAAACAATGCAGTGCATATCCATCATATCCGCGGTTCTGACCACTTGGGGGTTGACAAGCCCGGTGAGCAACACCGACTGGTCTTTGACAAATGCAAGCACATCGCTCATCATATCACTGCCGCAGGCGGAGAGAATTTCGGCATCTAAGTCCGCTTCATACACGACCTCTGCTCCTAAAACATCTATTACATCTCTAACTGTCATAAGCATACCTTTCTTACAAAAACCTCGGGCACAACCGCCGAAACGGTTGCGGCACAGTGCCTTTTGCCCAAACTACTCTATTTTAATCTTATATATAATAACACATACGCGCGCGCAATGCAAGAAGCAGAAAAAGAAAAATACCGGTATCTCTGCCAAAAAGCACCAACACTTTGACCGCGCGACGGTTTTGTGGTATTTTATAATAGAAAAATGCTTTTGTGAGGGCACGATGGATACACTTCATATTTACGACTGCGG
>SVOD01000006.1 GCA_015066575.1 Oscillospiraceae bacterium | reverse complement strand
ACATTGTCATTAATGCCTGCAAGGTATTTGAGTGCGTTGAGTAGCATTGCCGAGGAGCACCCCAGCAGTTCGGAGGGTTTTCCGGTGATAATCTTCCCGTCACTCAACTCAATCGCGGCTGCCGGCGCACCGGTTTCCATATGCTTGGCTCTGGCGGGAGAAACCGGCACTCTGTCGGTCTCACTGATGCCTGCCTGGTTCATGAGCAATTCCAATTTATAGCGCTCGTCATTGTTTTTGGCACCGCGCGAAGCACTTGCCGCTGCTGCAAAGTAGCGGCGAATAATCTCCTGCCGGGAGGCTTCGCTGACCGCCTCATCATCAAAAATGCAGTTACCCGCCATATTTACCCCCATATCGGTGGGCGAATTGTAGGGGCAGGTGCCGTAAATCTTATCAAAGGTGGCTTTGAGAACGGGGAAAATCTCAACATCGCGGTTATAATTAACCGTGGTTTTGCCATAGGCCTCCAAATGCCACGGGTCAATCATATTCACATCATTTAAATCGGCAGTTGCCGCTTCATACGCCATATTGACCGGGTGGCGCAACGGCAGGTTCCAAATCGGGAAGGTTTCAAACTTCGCATAGCCGGCTTTGATGCCGCGCTTATTTTCGTGGTAAAGTTGAGAGAGGCAGGTTGCCATTTTACCGCTGCCGGGACCGGGTGCGGTAATAATGACCAATTTGCGCGAAGTTTCGATATAATCATTCTTACCATAGCCCTCATCGCTGACAATTTTGGAAATATTGGAAGGGTAGCCCTCAATGGTGTAATGGTGGTAAACATTGTAGCCGAGGGAATGCAATTTATCTTCAAAAGCGAGCACCCTTGAAGACGGCGAGTAACGGGTAAGCACCACACTGCCGACCATCAACCCTTTTTTTGTGAATTCATTAATTAAGCGAATCACATCAAAATCATAAGTAATGCCGAGGTCTGCGCGCAGTTTGCTCTTTTCAATATCCTCCGCACTGATGACAATAACTATTTCCGCTTCATCCTTGAGTTGCAAGAGCATTTGCAGCTTACTGTCAGGCTGAAAACCGGGCAGCACGCGCGAAGCATGAAAATCATCAAAGAGTTTGCCGCCGAATTCCAGGTAGAGTTTACCGCCGAACTCGGAAATACGCTCACGGATGCGCTCGGATTGCATTTTTAAATACTTATCGTTATCAAAGCCGATTTTATACATCTCTCTGTTCCCCTTTTTTCTCAACACATTATAAAAGAATAGCGGCTGTACGCTGTACAGCCGCCCTGTACTTATTTATTATAGAGCAATTTGAAGCATAAATCAATAAGGATATGTATTTTTTTCTGTTCGAATGTAAAAAAAACTTTACAACGGCGCTTATATCGTTTTGGCAAACAAACCGTGATGATTACAGTAGGCATATATTATTTTGACACGGCTTTTGCGAAAGTGCGCTTGTGCGCTCCCCTCCGGGTACAGCTTTACCAACTGTACACTGTTATCGCCGACAGCGGCAAGGAAAGAAATGTAGTGCGTTTTACTCATAGCGTGCTCCACCTGCACAAAGTATTCACCATCCACCGGCTGCACAGCAATAGCATGCTCCGCGCCTGCCGGCTCCGCACAAAGTGCCGGCAGCGTAATGCCGCAACAACTGACAACGGCATCCCCCGTTGACTGTATGACATTGCCGCACACCGGGCACACATACCACCTGCATTTTACAATATCGGATGCCGCGTTGGTATTACGAATTGTTTCCCCATTGAGTAATTCTATCACACTGATATCCAGTGCCGCCGCGAGCGGTTCAAGCAAATTGATATCGGGAAAACCGTTACCCGTTTCCCACTTACTGATGGTTTTGCTGCTCAAAAACAGTTTTTGTGCCAATTGCTCCTGTGTCATTCCCTTGCCTTCTCGCAGGCTGCGAATCACACTGCCCGTAACATAGTTGTTCATTTTTTCTCCTTTCAATACAAATCGGGTTTGTTTCATTTCTGTTTTAAATGTATCACAACAACCGTCGCAAAACAACCTACGCAGCGTAGACCTACTAAGCAAAAAAATTTAATTGACATCCCATCTGCTTTTGAAAATAATATTGAAAATGCTCTTGCAAAACCTATGGTATTATAGTATATTAGGAAAGAAAAGTTATATGCAACAGTTTGAATGAAGGAGAGAGAACATGGCAGGCAGACAAAAAGAGACCGATAGCCCGGGCAGAACTGTCAGAGCAAAAAAATCGATCGGAAAAATCAGTATTCTCATTTGCATTTTTGTGGCAGCACTTGTTATCAATGGAGTTTTTTTGATTGCAAACCGAAATGTAAAGATTCATAATGCAGAGGGAGCACTCTCCGCATTGAAAACAGCAGCGTATTCTGCCGACAAATCGAACGGTGGTTCTGATGATGCTTTTGTCAGAAACATGGCACTTCAAGAGGTGTCAACAGCACAGAATAATAAGCACGGTATCGTTTTAGAGGACAGAAAAAACCTGACGCTGACAGGTGTCACGGACGTGTCGGACTTTACTGAGCAGAAGATCGTGGCGAATACAGAACTGGGTCAACTGACAATTACAGGCCACTCATTGCATATCAGAAAATTTAACACCCAAACAGATGAACTGCATGTGGAAGGAACCATTGATTCTTTGGTCTATGCGGATAAAAAAACAGGCGGCTTTATTGACAGAATAAAGGACTCATTAAGAACATTCCAAAACCTGAATCCTTGAAGAACAAATTGCAAAACAAGGCTGATAAATACTGCTTTTTTAGCAAAAATTTCGGTGTTTGAATTTGCATCAAACGGGTGTAGAAAATCAGGTGCGTTAAAATACTCAAAGCATTTGATTTCATACAGGTTTCAAGGACTTTTGAACAATCGAGTTTCACGGATTCAACTCCATTGTTGCGGCGTGAAATACAAATTCATATCTTCCGGTTTAGCTCTTGTATGATCAGCTTTTGTATAGGCGCATTTCAGTAAGAGCAATTCCCGACAATAAAAAGGGGGACAGTTCTGTTTATTGAAAAAATCAATAAACAGAACTGTCCCTTTTAGTGTTTTTTGTGAAAAAGCAGGTTTTGCAAAGCAAAATCACTCCCACTCCACCGTTGCAGGGGGCTTGGTAGTGATGTCATAGACCACGCGGTTAATATGAGCGCACTCATTGGTAATGCGGTTGGAAACTTGCGAGAGAATATCGAAAGGAATCTTTGCCCAGTCGGCAGTCATAAAGTCATCGGTCGTGACGGCTCTGATGGCAATGAGGTGGTCATAGGTGCGGTGGTCGCCCATCACGCCGACCGTGCTCACATTCGGCAGTACACAGAAGAACTGTGCAAGCTCTTTTTCGTAGCCGTTTTTCGCCATTTCATCGCGCAGCACCCAATCGGCATCCTGCAAAATTGCAATCTTTTCGGGAGTAATTTCCCCGATAATTCTCACCCCGAGACCGGGGCCCGGGAAGGGCTGGCGCCACACCAGCGCCTTGGGAATACCGAGTTTTTCGCCGACGGCGCGCACCTCATCTTTAAACAGGTCGCACAGCGGTTCCAAAATGCCCGCAAACTCCACATCTTCAGGAGTTTTCACGCGGTTATGGTGGGTTTTAATAACATCGGCATCGCCTTTGCCCGATTCAATGCAATCGGGGTAAATGGTGCCCTGCGCAAAGAAACCTTTATCGCGTTGCTCGCGGATAGTATCCCAAAAGACTTCAAAAAACTCGGTGCCGATAATCCTGCGCTTTTCTTCAGGGTCCGTCACGCCTCGGAGCGCATTCATAAAGCGGTCGGCACAATTAACGCGAATAAAGTTCATATCAAAGAGTTCCGTGAAGGTTTTCTCCACTTCATCGCCTTCATTTTTGCGCATTAAGCCGTGGTCGACAAATACGCAGGTCAACTGCTTACCGACAGCGCGAGAGAGCAAGCCTGCCGCCACCGAAGAGTCCACCCCGCCGGAAAGCCCCAAAATCACATTTTGCTTGCCGATGGTTTGGCGCAATTCTTCAATCTTTTGCTCAATAAAATTGTCCATCACCCAGTCGCCGGCACAGCCGCACACATGAAAGAGGAAATTTGCAAGCATCTGCTTGCCAAACACAGAGTGGGTAACTTCCGGGTGAAACTGCACGGCATAAATCTTTTTCTCGGCGTTTGCCATCGCCGCTACCGGGCAGTCCAGTGTTTTGCCGATAATCTCAAACCCCGCCGGCGGTGAGGCAATATAGTCGGTGTGGCTCATCCAAACCGTGCTCAATTCCGGCACCTCTTCAAACAGCCGGGATTGTTCCATATGCTTAAAGGTAATTTTGCCGTATTCGCTCGAGGGCGCGGTTTTCACTTCTCCCCCCGCCATATGGCAAATAAGCTGGCAGCCGTAGCAAATGCCCAAAATCGGCACGCCGAGTTCCAAAATCTCCGGCGTATAGTGCGGCGAAGCCGGGTCAAAAACCGAATTCGGTCCCCCGGTAAAAATAATACCTTTATAACCGTTTTCTTTAATCTGCGCAAGCGGTACGGTATACGGCAAAATCTCCGCATACACCTGCAAATCTCTGACACGGCGCGCAATGAGCTGATTGTACTGCCCGCCGAAATCCAAAACCAAAATCTTTTCCATACTGTCCCCTTTTAATTAACAATATATACCTATTATATAGAAGCCGGCATCACTTTTCAATAGTTGCTTTCACAAAGGCAAAAAACAGCATAACAAAAGCAGGTAAATAGAAACTTACCTGCTTTTATTGTTTATTTAACTACTGCTTTTACCAAATTTTGAGTGCTGTAACCGCTGCCGGCGCCTCTGGCGTTGTAGGCTCTGACCAAATAATAATTGGTGCCCTTGGGCTGATTTTGCGCCACAAAAGTTCTGCCGCCATAGCGCGCGACTAAAGAAACATATTTTTGCGTTTTTACATCATAGCGGAATACGCGGTAATAAGATGCACCGGCAACCCGCTTCCAACTTAAGTTCACATTATTACCCGAAGCACTTGCGCTCGGTTTCGGCGGCACACAGAGCGTTGTAATACATACCTTTTTAGCCGTTCTATAGGGCCTTAAAAATTCTTTTTTATCGGCATTGGTGAAATACGCTCTAACAAGGAAGTAATATTGAGTTCCCCCCTTCAAATTTTTAACGGTATAACTTAAATTAGCCGTGTTTGCAATCCTGACGTATGTTTCTTGTTTAGAGTCATATTGATAAATACGGTAATATTTGGCGCCCGCCACTTTTTGCCAGGTGAATTTAACGGCATGGGCACTAATCTTATTAACCTGCGTATCGACATCGCCTAAACGAATCGTGAAATCTCTGATGTAGGTGCCGATATAGCGCCCTTTAAAAGTAATCAATGCATAGGTCTTTTTACCTACCACGGAATTGTTGACATATTTGACATCATAATTCTTGGGGTCAATATTTTTGAGTTTATTGTCTCTAACCGTAAGCCCCGGTGTTTTTGGCGTTCCGTCATAAATAAAGGTAGTATTATTCAAGCGCACCCCTATAATACCGGGAACGGTAATCGGGTCTTCTTTATAACTGCAGTTAATGCAATAGCGGTAATACGAACCGTCTGTTCCGGGACCTGCTCTTTTGACCACCTTCTCTTTCAACACATGCTCCACGCAAACCGGGTCGGTATCCCACCCTTTGGCGAAAGCACTCACATTGCCGGCAAGCACACACATTACCAGCAACAATGAGAGAATACTAACAATTATTTTTTTCATTACCAACACTCCTTTTTGCTAAACTAAAAAATCTGTTTGTATGATTGGGAAATCGGCACAAGGCTATATCCTTGTGCCGATAAAAAACAAATGCACCGTGCACTCAAAAAGTCCGCTCAGCTTTATAAGTATGTGCTGTTATTACCTCACCGCTGCCTTTGCCAAAATCTTGGTGTTGTAAGCACTGCCGCCACCGGCGGAATTATAAGCTCTGACAAGGTAATAGTTTGTGCCTTTGGGCTGGTTTTTAAGTGCATAAGAGAGGGTTTTAATGTTGGTCGCCAAACTCGTGTACTTTTTAGTCTTCGTGTTATAGCGATAAATGCGGTAATATTTCGCGCCGGCAACCGCGCCCCACTTGAGGGTGACTTTCTTGCCGGAGACGCTTGCCTTCACGGCTGGCGCTTTACACAGCGTTACTGCAGCAACATTATCGCTGACAGTGAATGGACTGAGTACCTCCGCTTTTGCCGCATTTACATAATAAGCTCTGACAAGGTAGACATACTTTGTACCGGCTTTCAAATTCTTAATCGTGTAGGAAAGAGAAGATGTATTGGCAACTCTTTTATACTTGGAAGCACTGTATACATAGATTCTGTAATACTTCGCACCGGGCACCTTTGCCCAGGAAAGTTTTACGGCATTTGTACCGGTGGTTGCTTTCACAACCGGCTTTGCCAAAGAAATCGTAAAGGTGCGCTTATACGCAGCATCATACCTATCGGAAATACCGGTAAAAGTAATCAGCGCATAGGTATTTTGCCCGACTTTAACATTATTATAGTATTTCACCGTATAGTTACTTGCCGCAATCACATTGCCGGCAGCATCTTTTGCAGTGACTGCCGGCTTTTTCTCTTTTGCATCATAAGAATAAGTGCTCTTGGACAAACTGACACTTGCAATGCGCGCAATCTTTTCTTCGGAGCCTTCTTCCACCGCCTGACAGTTGCTGCAAAGCATCGCGGTGTAACCGTCTTGTGTAGCAGTGGCTTTTTGCATCACGGTTCTGACAAAACTGTGGTCAATGCAGGGCACCGGTTCTGTATCCCACGTAATCACAAAGGGGCACTTGACTGTGCCTTCATAGTTACCTTTAAAGGTAACCTGTGCATAGGTATCGCGCCCGACATAGATATTATCGAAATACTCCACCGTATAGTTTTGTGGCGCAACGGTGTTACCGTCAACATCCTTAACAATCACGGCAGGCTTTTTTTCGGTCTCGTCGTAAAAAAACTCTTCTTGTTCCAAGCTGACACTTGCAATCTGCGCAATGCGCTGTTCGGAGCCGGCTTTATACGTATGACAAGTGCTGCACTGCAAAGCGGTATAACCATCTTTACTTAAGCTTGCCTTTTCCACAAGCACGCGGCTGTAGGAATGTTCCAAGCAAACAGGGTCGGTATCCCACCCGTCGGCAAACGCACTCATACTGCTGCCAAGCATACACAGCGCCAAAACCAATGAAAGAACAGATACTAATGCTTTTTTCATACCATCAATCCTTTCTGCAATCACTTTTCAAGGCACACACTAATCCAAAGGAATAATCGGGGTTTCATAGGGTGCGGTGTCATTGACCTCACCTTTTTTGGTGGTTGTCTTCTTTTCTTTTTTGGTGGTGGTCTTCTCACCTTTTTTCGTGGTATTCCCGTTTTTATCGGTAGCACCGTCACCCGACTTATCGGTAGTCTTATCGCCGGATTTGCCGCCGCTTTTACCGCCGTCTTTTCCGTCAAGGTCAATGCCGGCATCTTCATCGGGAAGTGTTACGATTTCTTCGGATGTATAAATGGTGCTTTTTTCATCCTTTTTTTTGCTGTTTTTGGAGCAGGCGGCAATGGAAACGACCATCGCGACCGCCAAAACAATCAGTAATGCTTTTTTCATATGGTTACCTCGCTTTTTAACGATATGTTTTATTTTATCGCAAAAGAATAGAAATAAAATGTTAAAATTGTAAATAAATTATAAATTTTGGCTTATCCCGCATTGTCGGGCCAGGTGATTTCCACATCGGTAGCATCCTGCTTGCCGCCGCCCTGCACGGTGACGGTTTTCCCGCCCGCATCGGTACTGGTTGCCGCCTGCGTGGTATTGAGCGAGGCTTTGGCAACATTTTCTTTAGAACCGAAGTCATAATATTCATGGGCGCTAAGCCAAATTCTGCCCGCCACAAATTTGTCTCTTGCCGCTTGTAATTCGCTGACGGTCACAAACTTATAGCCCTGCTTTGTCAACTCGTCTACCGCTTGGAGAACGCCATCGGCAGTAGTGTCGTAAATATCGTGCAGGCAGAGGATGTCGCCGCCGTCTGCCCCGTTGGAAACAATCTCATTGCGAACCGCTTCGGCATCTCTGGTTTTCCAATCCAGCGTATCGACATTCCACATAATCATATCGTAGCCTTTGTTTTTGAGCAGTTCTTGAATCTCATCGTTATAACTGCCGTAGGGCGGGCGAACATGGGTAGGTGCTTTACCGGTGTATTTTTTAATCAGCGCCGCCGTATCGGCAAGCTCCTTTTCGGTGCCACTGACACCAATCTGGGTAAAATCACTGTGCGCCCAACCGTGAATGCCGATTTCGCAACCGCACTCACTGACTAATTTGCACATTTCGGGGTTTTCTTCTATCATCTGCCCCAACTCAAAGAAGGTGGCTTTGGCGCCGCGCTTTTTTAAGCCGGTAACCAACTTTTTGGTAGACTCCGTACCCGGTCCGTCATCAAAACACAAGGCAATGAGTTTTTTGACACTGTCGGTACTGCCGTGTTCATCCACGGTAGTCGGCTGTGTGGTGGTCGGCTTGGTGGTGGTCGGCTTGGTGGTGGTGACACTGCTTTGCTCTGTTTTTTTGTCTTTGCTGTTGGTGTTTCCCTTATTGCCGGCGACCGCAAATGCCACCACGGTGGCAATACTTAACAGTGCAACGGCAATAATGATAATCCACTTTGTTCTAACTCTGTTTTGCACTTTTTCCCCCAATAAAATAATAATATACATAATAAGTATACCACCGCTTATAGGGGCTGTCAATCACTTGGCAAAGAAATCTCCAAAAAGAAAAACTTTCCCGCAGCCCGCAAAATAAGGATTGACTAACGCGGTGATTTTTGATAGAATATAAATCTATTAAGTGTTGTCTCGGAGTATTTATGAGTGAACCGAATATGGATTCTATAGATGAAAAAAACAGCGGGACGATTCAATTCTCGCTTAATAAGACAAAGCATGTCAATTTAAAAAAGCCTGCGCGGCGCATCGGCAAACCGCTTGAGGAAGAAGAAATTGACGAACTGCAGCAGGAAAAAGAAATGCTGCAAAACCAAGCCACCCCGACCGAGTTTGAAGATGTGTTTTCCGATGAAGAAAAGCAGGAAGAAGATACCAGCACCGGCGTGGTTTCGGTAGAAGAAGTATTTAAACAAAAAGCGGCAATGATTAATGAGGATTTTCACAACGAAACCGGTGAAGAGAGCGAAGCCGCACCCAATAGCAAACTTAAAAAAGCCGCTATTATCATCGGCGTTATCTCCGGCGCGATTGTGCTTGCAGCCATCGCGGTAGGTGTCATTATCATATTGTAAAAAAAGCGCACCGTGTGCGCTGTATACGGGTTCATAGCTCAGTTGGTCGAAGAGGCTTGCCGCTGCCGGTGGCAGATGAAGGCAAGACGATGAGTAAAAAAACAAGGAGCAAGACGAAGCGCTCCAAGCGAGAATTGCGACTATGTTTTTGGCGGAAAGAGCGCTGCGTAGCAGAGCGAGCCCAACGATTACTTAACTGAAAATTTAATACGGGTTCATAGCTCAGTTGGTCGAAGAGGCTTGCCGCTGCCGGTGGCAGAAGCAGGCAAGACAATGAGTGAAAAAACAAGGAGCAAGGCGAAGCGCTCCAAGCGAGAATTGCGACTATGTTTTTGGCGGGTAGAGCGCTGCGTAGCAGTGCGAGCCCAACATAAACCTAACTAAAAATTAAATACGGGTTCATAGCTCAGTTGGGAGAGCGCTGCGTTCGCAACGCAGAGGTCGAGGGTTCGAGTCCCTTTGGATCCACCAAAGTAAGAAGCACCCGTTTTTTCGGGTGCTTCTTACTTTGAAGAAGAAAAAGGGGCTCGAACCCGCTTTTCACTCCTTGAACGCAGCGCGGGTTCATGACTCAGCCGGGAGAACCTATGTTGAAATAATAACTATTTCTAAAGAGATTTAAGATCGTTTATTGACTTATCAGCAGCGTATGATATAATTACTATATCACTGGATTCGGTTTTGAGTATTACTCAGCTAGTGAACCGCAAGGGGCAGGTAGCGAACGCGTTAGCGCAGTTCCGAGTCACTGGCGCGCGAAGACGGCCTGCTTTTTTTATGCCCATACAACATCATTTTATAGCGACAAAAAACAGCACTTCGCCTGAAGTGCTGTTTTTATTACCATATTTAAGCTCATCACTCCACCACAACAATGCTGTCGCCGGGTTTGACAGTGCCGCCGCGCAGCACCTTGGCGAAGATGCCTTCGCGCGGCATAATGCACTTGCCCACAAGCTCTTTAATCGCGCAGCCGTCGTGGCACTCCTTGCCGATTTGGGTGATTTCAATCAGTGCTTCTTCGCCGATTTGCAGTTTGGTGCCGACGGGCATAGTATACAGTGTAATGCCTTCGGTGGTGATGTTTTCGGCAAACATCCCGTGGCAGAGCCCATCGGTGCGCATACCCTTGGATTTTTCAATACTCTCTTTGCCCAAAAGGCTGACCTGGCGGTGCCAGTTGCCCGCATGGGCATCCCCCTCAAAGCCGAAGTTTTCAATCAGTTTCCCCGCAGGGACCGATTGCTTCGGCGTTTTCTTTTTGGTGCTGATATTAATTGCAACTACTTTTGCCATTTTTATCTCCTTTGTCAGCCTATTCGCCTATTGGCATATTTGCATATTAGCGAATGGTGGTGTTGCATAGCAACACATTTAAATGCGAGCAAAGCTCGCCACATTTCACTGCGCATTCCGGATTGCAAGGCAACGCCTTTCCGCTATCCTCCGGTGCGATTCAACCCGTGCGCGGGTGCCTGTTCCTCAAAATGATGCCCGGCGGGTTTTTTTAATATAATGGACTGTATCTGCTCGACAAGCGCCGCTTCATCCTCGATATATGGCATGACATCATAGAGTGTGTCATCCCCCAAGCAGGGTTTGACCTTCCCGTCACACAGCAGGCGCACGCGGTTACAATCGGCGCAAAACTTGCGGCTGACGGCATTGATAAACCCGACCCTGCCGCGGAAGCCTTCCGCACCGTAATAACGTGCGGTGCCCGGCTCGCTGCGAAGCGGCTTGAGGAACGGAAACTGCCGCAAAATTTCCGCACCGGTGACAATCAGCTCTTTATCTTCACCGCTTACGGAAAACGGCATCAGTTCAATAAAGCGCACATCCAGCGGTGCTTTTTCGGCAAGTGCGATAAGCTCCTCCGCCCCGTCGCTGTTGACACCCTTCATCAATACGGCGTTAATCTTAATCGGCGCAAGCCCGACTGCCTGCGCTGCTTCAATGCCTTCCAAAACCTTGTGCAACACTGCCGCCCCGGTCAAGTGGCGGTAGGTGCTTTCATCGGTGCTGTCAAGCGAAATATTGACACTTTGCAGCCCCGCCTCTTTGAGCGCCGCGGCATATTGCTTTAAATAAACGCCGTTGGTGGTTAAGGCAATGGTTTCAATCCCCGCAATCGCATGAATGCTTTTGACAATTTCGCAAATATCCGCGCGCACAAGCGGTTCACCGCCCGTGATGCGCACCTTCTTAATACCGCACGCGGCAAAGGCGCTGACCAGCCGGCAAATATCTCGCGCGGAAAGTTCTGCCTCTTTTTTGGCGCAACCCTCTTTACCGCAGTAAACGCAGTTGAGATTGCAGCGCTGTGTAACAGACACGCGCAGGTATGAAATTTCTCTGCCGAAGCTATCCTTCATAACGGTAGTCGCTCTTTCCGCCTGTTTTTTTGAGTAATTTTATTTCTTCAATGACCATCGCGCGGTCGATTGCCTTGCACATATCGTAAACGGTCAGTGCGGCAACGCTTGCACCGGTGAGCACTTCCATTTCAATCCCCGTTTTGTAGGAGCACTTCGCGCTGACATAAATCGCAAGCGCGGTGTCGCTCTCTTTTTGGAATTCCACTTCCACCTTTTCTATCGGGATGTTGTGGCACAGCGGAATGAGGGAAGCGGTATTTTTCGCCCCCATAATACCCGCAATGCGCGCCGTACCGAGCCCGTCGCCCTTTTTTAAATCTGCCGCAAGCAGCTTTTGCAGGGTTGCAGGTTGCATTTTAATTCTCGCATAGGCTTTAGCCGCGCGCGCCGTTTCGCTTTTTTGGCTGATATCGACCATCACGGCTTCCCCTTTTTGATTGATATGAGTAAGCATCATTTCTTTCCTCTACTTTTCTAATGCATAGCCGCCGAGCGCTTCTAAGCGCTTAGCAAAGGCGGGCGAATGCAGCATCTTGAGAAATGCCTGCACCTGTGGCGCATCGCGGTAGCGCTCATCGACCAGAAATTGGTAAGTTTCCGTACAAATCGGGATAAAATCCAAGTCATACATTTTGGCGGCGGAATAAATCCCGAGCCCCGCATCCGCATTTCCGGCGGCAATGAGTGCTGCTACCGCGGTGTGGGTGTATTCTTCATTGGCATAGCCCTCCACATCCTCGGGTGCTATGCCGTTTTTTTCTAACAGATAATCGCACAAAATCCTGGTGCCTGCCCCGCGCTGGCGGTTGACATAGCGGTGCGCGGCAATATCTTGAAAGGTTTTGATACCCAGCGGATTGCCTTTTTGTACCATTAAGCCCTGCACTCTTCCCACACCGTCTAAAAGCACGGCGCCGCCCTCCGGGAAAAAGCGCTCGATATAGCTCGTATTGTAGGTGCCGCTCTCACTGTCTAAAAGATGCACACCGCCCAGGTGCGCAAGACCGCCCTGAATGGCATAAATCGCGCCCATACTGCCCACGTGGGTGGAGCAAACGCGAAACGGCGCTCCCTCTTTGGCAAGGGCATCTGCCACTTCATCAATGAGCGGGTCGTGAGAGCCGGTAACGATTAGAGTATTCTCTATTTCGCAAAGAGGTTTTAGTAAGCGAACATCCACCGTTGTTCCCGCTTCCAAGCCCTCGCAGTTTTGCGGCAAGAGCAAAATACCGTCTGCCTTCGTAAATGAGGTAATCACGCCGGCGCCTCTACCCAGCGGCACGGCACTGAGCGCACCGCCAATGCTGCCAAGCGCCACGCGGATATATTCACTGTATTTGAGAGAAGAAACCACCTTTTTCCCCAACACCGCTTTAACTGTCGGCGGTGCAGAGGGTGTTTTGTTGTTGTAAAGGTCAATTACTTCACGAACAATCTCTTCCATGATCACAATAGCGGAAACCGGGTACCCCGGCAGCCCGATAACGGGTTTGCTCTGCGCTTCGCCTAAAATGGCGGGTTTACCGGGCTTGATGGCAATGCCGTGCACCAACACGGTGCCTAATGATGCAATGATTTCGGCGGTATAATCATCTCTGCCGGCGGAAGAACCGGCGCAGATTAACACACCGTCACATTCGCACAATGCGCGCTCCACCACCGCTAAAATATCGCTTTTGACGTCTTTTGTAATGGGGTAAACCTTTACGGCTGCACCGTGGCTTTCCAGGTAAGAAGCAAAAATAGTGGAATTAAATTCAATAATTTCGCCCTCTTTAGGGTCTGCCGTCGGCGCTACAATTTCATCACCGGTCGGAATAATGCCGAATACGGGCTTTGCGAGCACCTCTATTTCGGTCACACCGCCTGCCAACAGCGCGCCGCACAGCGAAGGGCTCAATACCGTACCGGAGGGCGCCAACATATCGCCCATACAAATATCCTCGCCGACCTGGCGCACATTTTGCCACGGGCGCACGGGGGCAATGATGCGCACTTCCCCGCTCTCGGTTTCGATTAAATCCTCTACCATAATCACGGCATCACAGCCTTTTGGCAGCGGGTCGCCGGTATCGACCACCGTGTAGCTTTCGGGGGCTAATGTCAGCGGTATTTTTTCGCTTGCCGCAAAGGTATCGGCAGCGCAAACGGCAATACCGTCCATCGCACAAGCATTGTAGTGAGGCGAGCAGATGCGCGCATAGGCGGCATCTTTGAGCACTCTGCCGCCGGCTTCACGCACGGCGACCACCTCACTGCGCGCCGCCAAACCGACTGCTTTTAAGTGAGAGTAATATATTTCTTTTGCCTCATTTAAAGACGTATTGTTTAAATAGTTATGTTTCATTTAGAGTTTCCACACCTCCACTTGTGTACCCGCCGCTAAGCCTTCGGCATCGCGGGGAACACAAATATATCCGTCTGCCGCCGACAAAACGGAAATAATGCCCGATTTACTGTGAATCGGAACAATGCTTTCCCCTTCTTTTTTGACACAGAGGTACTCCTCTCTGCCGTGATTAGAGGGAACATTTTGCGCAAGCGTTGCCGTAAAGAGCGGCGCTGCTGCAGCCTGTTGCAGCAAACTGTCTAAATAAGGTTTGACAATCAGGCGGTAAACAAAATATGCCGCCAACGGGTGACCGGGCAGCCCGAACACCGCTTTCCCGCGCGCCATACCGAAAATGGTGGGTTTGCCGGGTTTCATGGCAATGCCGTGAAAATAGACTTCACCGAGCGTATCAAGAATGTCCACCGTCATATCGCGGCTACCGGCAGAGGAGCCGCCGGAAATGAGCACGGCATCGGCTTGTTCCAAACACCGCTCAAGTGCGCGGGTAATCATTTCTTTATCGTCTTTCACCGCGCCGAAATACAGCGCCCGACACCCTGCCGCTTCAAGCGCGTCAGTCAGCAGCGGACCGTTGACATCGCGAATTTGCCCGAGAGAGGGCGCAGTGCTGATTTCATCGCCGGTAGAAATAATGGCGACCATCGGCTTTTGAAGCACCGGCACTTCCTTTACTCCCAGCGCTGCCAAAATACCGATATGCGCCGGTGTAAGCGACGTGTGCCGCGCAATCGCGACAGAGCCGGCAGTGATATCATCGCCTTTTTTGGTAATATTTTCAAACGGAAAAACGGGTTGGTAGACTAAGCAAAGACCGTTTTGAGAGTCGGTATGCTCGACCATCACGGCGGCATCGGCACCTGCCGGAAGCATACCGCCTGTGGCAATGCGCGCACACTGCCCGTGCTTTAAATGAAGCGGCGTGCACTCACCCATCAAGATTTCTCCCGCTATGTCAAGCTGCGCCGGAATGGCTGCCGACGCACCGAAGGTATCGGCGGCACAGAGCGCAAACCCGTCCACCGTCGAGCGGTCAAAGGCGGGAATATTCTCGGCGGCAACAATGTCCGCCGCCGTCACTCTGCCGCAGGCAGCGCTCAAGGCAACGCGCTCGGTCGGCAATACTGCCGCGGCAGTCGCTTTGAGAACGGTTCGCACGGCTTCTGATTTGGAAACGACTTTTAACATACTTCCTCTTGCTCTTTTTCAATTTTGCCGTCGCGCAATGTAATGCTGTGATGCGCGCAGGCAGTGGCAAATTCCTTCTCATGGGTGCTCAAAAGAATGGAGCACCCCTCTTTTTGTTGGTAGTCTGCGAGCGCTTCTGCTATCAGCGCGGTGCCTTGCGCATCGCAAGCAGCGGTCGGTTCATCTAAAAGCAGTACCTTTGCGGGGCGAATGAGCAGGCGGCACAGCGCCAGCCTTTGCAGTTCACCGCCCGAAAGCGAGGCGGCTTTTTTCTCTTTTAAAGCGCCAAGCCCCATTGAGTCCAGCAGCTGCTCCGCTTCCCCTGCTGCCGCTTTGGTGCCCATAAGCACATTGCGCACCAAGTTGCCGGCAAACGCATAGGACTGCTGCGGCAAATAGAGCACCGGGGCGGGCAGTTCAAAACTGCCTTCATCGGCTTTGAGCAGACCTGCCAAAATGCGCAACAAAGTTGTTTTGCCGCTGCCGTTGGCACCCAAAATTGCCAGGGTTTCCCCCTGCTCCACAGTAAGGCTTTCGATATCGAGCACACAGCGCTCTTTATAATATTTTTTTACATTTTCTATTTTAATCATCGGCAGGCTCCTTTACAATGAAAGACGCCAGGATATTGACAATAAACGCAATCATTAACAATATCAGCCCCAGCGCGAGCGCAAAGGAGAAGCGCCCTTTGTTGGTTTCGAGCATAATTGCCGTGGTCATCACGCGCGTTTTCCACTGTATATTACCGCCGACAATGCTCACCGCACCCACTTCGGCAATGCTTCTGCCGAAGGCATTGAGCACCACCGACAGCAGCGAAGCACGGCTTTCGCGCAGGCAAAGCCCCAGCACCTTGGTGTTGGATAAACCCATGCCCCTGGCGGTTTCAATGACCGGTTTTGACCTGTCGCGCACAATTGAAGCACTTAAGCCGATGACTACCGGGGTAATCAAAATACACTGCGCGACCACCATCACGCGCACGGTAAAAAGCATATTTAACTGCCCGAGCGGGCCGTAATGTGTAAAGAGTGCATATACGAATAAGCCTGCCACAACCGGCGGCAAGCCCATTAGTGTATGCACTATTTTCAAAATAAAGGATTTCCCTTTGAATCGTTTGGTGCCTAACAGTGCCCCGAGAGGAAGCCCTATTAAGCACGAAATAAGCGTGCTGAAAAAGGACATCCTCATCGTGACACCGATGATTTGGAAAAGCTCTTTATCAAGAGAAAACAGTAATTCAAACGCCTGTTTTACACTTTCCATGAATTATTTTTCAAGTAAAGTAAAGAGCGAAACGCCGTATTCTTCCTGACCGTAATCGGCAATCAGTTTGCTTGCTTCATCGCCGAGCATCCAATCAATGAGCGCCTTTGCGCCTTCTTCATTGACACCATCCACTTTTTCGGGATTAACGGCAATCAGAGAATAGGTATTTTTCATATCTTCACCTTTTTCAAGGAGAATATCGAGTTTCAAATCTTTTTGCATGGAAAGGAAGGTTGCCTTATCTGTCAAGCAGTAAGCGCCCATTTCATTTGCCATGGTTAAGCAGTCGCCCATGCCTTTGCCGGCGCTGATATACCAATCGGCTTTTGCGGGGTCAGGCGCTTTGCCTTCGCCCCAAATCTTAAGTTCCGCTTTGTGAGTACCGCTGTCGTCACCGCGGGAAACAAACTTGCTGCCGCTTGCCTGAATCTTAGCGAATGCGCTTGCCGCATCTTTACAGTCCTTGATACCGGCGGGGTCATCCTTGGGACCGACAATAACAAAGTAGTTATACATAAAGGGTAATCTCTCCACACCGAAGCCCTTTGCAAGGAACTCTTCTTCGGACTGCTTTGCGTGAACGAGGATTAAATCGGCATTACCGTCTTCCGCCTTTTGGATGGCGGCACCGGTGCCGGCAGACTGCACTTCGACCTTGTAGCCGGTTTCTTTTTCAAACACGGGCAGCAGGTACGGTAACAATCCGGAATCATTCACGGAAGTGGTGGTGGAAAGGCGAATGACCGCATTAGCGGGTGCTGCAGCGGTAGTGCTTTGCGCGGTGGTGGCTTCTTCTTTCTTCCCACCGCAGGCGGCAAAGGATAATAACATCACCAATGCCAAGCCAATGGCTAAAACTTTTTTCATGATACGACTCCTTTTCAAACACGGAAGGCATTGTCGTTTCCTCCAATACCCCTTGCCAAAGGGCAATGCCCCGTTATTTTTGGCATAGCCTGCCCCGCCCTATGCGTTCACACTTAGACGAAACAGGTCGAAATGTATCACCAATGGAACCGGCGGTTCCATTATGTTCATAATACCATAAAAAAGAGTTGAAATAAAGTGTTTTTTTGTTGAATATATATATTTTATGTGTTACAATGAGAAAAAGGCGGTGAGATGATGAAATTCGGTATTATTTGCGCTTCCGACAGGTGCTTTCGCGGTGAATGCGAAGACTTAAGCGGCAAAGCGATAGAAGAATGCGTAGCGGCGCTTTCAAGCGAAAACCGTTACCTGCTCGTACCCGATGAAGTGCCTGCCATCAGCCGGGCTATTTGCAATTTGGCGGATGATTTCGGTGCCGATGTCATTTTTACCACCGGCGGCACCGGTTTTGCCCCGCGCGATGTCACCCCCGAAGCGACCAAAGCGGTCATTGAGCGCGAAGCACCCGGTATCAGCGAAGCCATTCGCGCCAAGAGCTTAGAAATTACCCCGCGCGCCATGCTTTCCAGAGCAATCAGCGGCATTCGGGGCAAAACACTTATCATTAACCTGCCCGGCAGCCCGAAAGCGGTCCGGGAATCTATTTCAGTGGTGCTGCCGGTGTTGGAGCACGCTGTGGAAACCATGAGCGGCAACACCCTTTCTTGCGGAGGAGATTACAAAAAATGAGCACTAAAGCAGATATTCAGGGCTTTGATATTTCCACACGCTCGGCGGCGGTTATCGGTTGCGGCGGTCTTGGCACCAATGTGGCGGTGCATCTGGCAGGCGCCGGTATCGGCAAGCTGCTGCTGTGGGATTTTGATGAAGTCGAGGTGCGCAACCTCAACCGCCAATTTATGTATACCGCCGAGGATGAAGGCAAAGCCAAGAGCCTTGTGCTCAAAAACAGGATTAAAGCCTATGCACCGGAATGTGAAGTGGAAAGTGTTTGTGTGAAAATCACGGCATTTTCGCAACTGTTTTCGGCGGCGGACTTTGACATTGTTATTTTAGCGGTCGACAATGTGGAATGCCGCAAAATTGTCAGCGATTTTTGCGAAAAAAACGGCATTGCGTATGTCAACGGCAGTGTGCAGGGGTTTTTCGGCACGGCGTTTTTAAGCCTACCCGGTAAAACCGCTACCCTCGAGCAGGCAGGCGGACTTGAAACAGCAAGCGGTGCGCCACTCTCGCCGAGCACAACTGTCGGCATTATCGGCGCGCTCGAAGCGAAACTTGCCATCAATTACTTTTTAGATAAAACCGCCTCATTCGGTACACTGTACTGCTATGACGGTGAAACAATAGAAGCACTCAAAATCAGAGGTGATGCAAATGACAAACTTTAAAGGCTATATGGGCAAAGTGCTGTTTGTCGACTTAAGTAAACGCGAAGTGAGTGAATTTCCGTGGACAGATGAAGACAGGCAGCGCACTTTGGGCGGTAAGGTAATGGCGGCAGATATTTTGCTGCGCCACATTACCCCCGATATGAAAGCATTTGATGAAGATAATTGGCTCGTAATTACCACCGGGCCTTTGACCGGTACGGGTTGCCCGAATACCTCGCGCTTTAATATTTCCACCATTTCGCCGCTGACCAACATTGTCACCTCTTCCAACTGCGGCGGTGATTTCGGCTTGGCGCTCAAGCGCGCCGGCTATGATGCCGCGATTATTACCGGCAAATCTGCTTCACCCGTTACCTTAAACATTACCGAAGATGATGTCACCTTTGAAGATGCTTCCGAACTGTGGGGCATGACAACCGGTCAAACCCAAAAGCATTTCCCGCGCGCCAAGGGCATTCTTGCCATCGGTCCTGCCGGAGAAAACAAGGTGCTTTATGCCTGCGTTTTCAGCGGAGAACGAACCGCGGGGCGCGGCGGTGTGGGCGCCGTATTCGGCGATAAGAAGCTTAAAGCCGTTACGGCTTTCGGCACCAAACTGCCGAAAATTGCCCAAGAAGAAAAACTCAGAGACCTCAATGTTAAGTGGACAAAAGTGCTGCGCACCCACCCGCTCACCGGCAGGCAGTTGCCGCGGCTCGGCACCGCCGGTTTGGTTTCGCCCATGCAGGCGCACTCCATTTTGGCAACCAAGAATTTCGGCGCCGGAAGATACGATGATTTTGAAAAAATTTCCGGCGAAGAATTGGCGGAAAACCACCTCGTTTCCAATGCCGCCTGCACCACCTGTGTGATTCGTTGCGCGCGGATGTGCAAAGTTGACGATAAAGTGGTCAAGGGTCCGGAACTCGAGACATTGGGCTTACTCGGTGCCAATATCTTGAATAACGATATTGAAAAAATCATTCGCTGGAACTACGAACTGGATGAACTCGGTATGGACAGTATCTCCTGCGCGGGTTCGCTCGCTTTTGCGATGGAACTTGCCGAAAAGGGTGTGCACGATTTCGGCGTGCATTTCGGTCAAACGGACAACCTCTCGCAGATGTTCCGCGACATTGCCTACCGCCAAGGTGAGGGCAATTACCTGGCAGACGGTTCCAAGCGTATGTCCGACATTTTCGGCGGCAAAGAGTATGCCATTCACGCCAAAGGCATGGAGCTTGCCGCTTACGAACCGCGCCACGCGGTCGGTCACGGGCTCGGCTACGCTACCGCAAACCGCGGCGGCTGTCACCTGAACGCCGGCTATATGGTTGTGGTCGAAGGCTTAGGCTTAGAGGTTGACTCCTTAACGCCTCACGGCAAGGCGGCGCTTGCCATCACCTTCCAAAACCTGATGGAAGCGGTATCCGCCTGCGGTTGCTGTATGTTCACCAGCTACGCGGTGTTGCCCGGGTTCCTGATAGATAAACCGAATATGAAATTGACCAGAGCCGTTTTAACTGCCTTCCCCTATGTGGGGCCGGTGGTGAACCTCTTAAATCACTTTACCAAACTGCCGGCAATGAATCTTCCGCTCGTGCCGCAGGGCTACGCAGTGAAATATGCAACCGGTATGAAATCCACTTTAGCAAGGCTGTTGACTTGGGGCACCTACGGCTATAACGCCGAAAGAATGGCAAATATCATCTTAGGGCAAAAGGCGGATGCAGACCAACTGCCCAAGCGCCTGACCGATGAATTGCAAGACCCGAACAACCCCAAAACCAAAGTGCCGCTTGAACAGATGAAAAAGGTCTATTACCGCGCCAGAGGCTGGAAAAAAGGTATACCGACCCGGCACCGCCTGCGCTCGCTGCATATCCCGATAGACAGAGCGGTTTACGATGCGGCGGTTGCGGCGGCAACGGCACCCGAAAAGGAGGAAGCGTAATGGCAAAAGTAACGGTAAAACTGTTTGGTGTGTACCGCATGGATACCCATTTGGCAAAAGCCGAAATGCAAGCGGACAGATTAAATGAACTGCTCGAAAAGCTGCATATATTAATTGAACAAAAAGCCGAAGAAAACGGCACTGCGCAAGAAGTAAAAAATCTTTCTTTTAAAGATGCCACCGTGTTTATCGGCGGCGAGCGTTGCCGCAAAAAGAAGCAAAAATTAAATGACGGCGATGAAATTTGGATTCTGTCGCCGGCATCGGGCGGATAACAGTGGTATGCGCAATAAAATGTTTACCTGCGGCAACATCACGGGCGCGCTCTGCCCGCACCCGATTCTAAATGCTTACTCAATGAAAGGATACTGATATGGGATTTCATATTGATAAAGAAAAATGTGTCGGCTGCGGTGCCTGCCACTTCGCATGCTTGTTTAAATGCGTCCACCCTACGGATGAAGCCAAAAACACATACTTTATAGAGGAGGATCACTGCTTAGAGTGCGGTCAATGCTCTAAAATGTGCCCGAATAGCGCTATTATACCGCCGGAGCACTGGAAGCACATCAAAAAAGTTGTGATTGACCCCGAAAAATGTAACGGCTGCTCCGCTTGCCATGTGCTTTGCTTCGCCAAAGCGCCGCAGGGAGAGCGCGGCAGCGCCTTTGAAATCGACCAAAAGAAATGCTTCCACTGCGGTTTGTGCGCAAAGCGCTGCCCGCGCAAGGCAATCGAGGTAGAATACTTCGAGTAAAGCAAAGTGCCTTTACATTTAAACAAAAGAAAAAGCAACGCCTTGCGTTGCTGCTGAACACTGAAAACTGAACACTGAACACTATAAAAGGGACTGCACCGCAGTCCCTTTTATTATACATTCTCAAACCACTTTTGATTGAAAGCCGCGTGCTCTTCGGGTGTTTCACAGGGCTTGACCGGTCTGCCGTTTTTAATATCAATTAAAATTTCATCCAGCGATTCGGGCTTTTGGTAATAATACCCTTGCACCAATTCACAGCCGATACTTTTGACAAAAGCGAGGTGGTCTTCCGTCTCCAAGCCTTCTACCAATGTGTGAATGCCCAGCCTGCGTGCCAAGCTCACCAGTTCTCGGAGAATCAGGCGATTCATACCGCCGTGCTCATCCAGGTGCCGCAACAGTTCCAGGTCATACTTTACTAAATCAAATTCAAAGCGACTAAACACATTAATTGAGGAATAGCCGCTACCGAAATCATCTAACCACAAGCGATAGCCGTTGGCGCGAATATCGCCAAGTTGCTCAATGACCTGTTTCTCGCCCATTGCCAAATCCTGCTCGGTAATCTCGACAATAAAGTAGCTTTTATCAACATAGTCATCCATTTTATACTTGTTATAAAGCCGGTTCATTTCACCGATAACATCGGCATGAATGAAGTCCTGCCGGGAGAAATTGACGGAAACCGGCACCAGCGGCAGCCCGTTGTCATGGCGAATAATCACCTCGCGGCACACCTGCTCAAACATATATAAATCCAATTTATACAGTTGGTGGTACTTGAGCAAAACCGGAATAAACTCCTGTGGATGAATGGTGCCGCGCACCGGGTCAATCCAGCGCGCAAGCGCCTCAAATGCCGCCACCTTTTGGCTCTCCACACGGTAGAGCCCGTGGTAGTAGACCTTAATCCAACCCTTTTCCAGCGCTTGATTGAAGTTTTCGAGAATATAGCGCGCCCGCCAATACTCTTCATTCGATTTGCGCGAAAAGAAAGCGACTTCGCGGTTCAAATCAGTCTCAATGCGTTTGAGAGTCTGCCTGGCGTAATCAAATGCATCTACAAATGCAGTCTGTTCATCTTCAATGAAATAGATACCGGCGCGCATACCGGCAGTGTTGCCGGTCGCCTTGTCGCGAATTATCACATTGGCATCACACAGCCGTTGCTCAAGTTGCGCCGCGTCATCTAAGGCGGTAATGAGCACAAAATGGTCTTCGGGGCCGCGCGCAATCAGCGATTGCGGAAACTTCAGTTTAAGTGTTTTTGCCGCTAAGCACAGCAGCTTATCCCCTTCCCGATAGCCATACTGGTTGTTGTAGGACTGCATGGCATAAATGTCGATATAGACCAAAGTCGGCGTATGCCCCGCGGCGCGCAATACGTTGATTTTTTCATCACCGAACTCGTGCAAATAATTCAAATTGGGCAGTTCTGTCAGCGAATCGGTATAAAACACATCATTGCGCAACATATTATACGCTTCTGTCTGCTCGCCCATCATTTGGTGTGTCTGCGAAAGGTTGGCATAATTGATGACGGCAAGCTCGGTGCCATCCGGCATTGTTTGCCATTTACCGAGACCGTGAATGAGCACATATTCCGGTTGCTTTGCCGCAGCGGCGGCATCGGGTGCCGGAGGTGTCAATACACAGCGAAACACGGTATCATACGGACCGCGCCGGTGCAAAAAGTCATCACTGATTTGGGAGACCACCCCCACATCATCCGGGTGCATGCGCTCAAACATACCGGTTTGCAGCCATTTCAAAACATTCTCACGGCTCACGCCCGTGTTGCGGCAAAAGCCTTCGGACGCCAACACCGGCACCGCTTTCCCTTCTATATTTTGATAGTAAACGAAAGAAAGCGGGCTGCTTTCATAGGCTTTTTTTAATTCTTCCGGGAACTGATACATTTTTTGCTCCTGTTTCGTTAGAATTCAAAATTCAAAATGCTAAATGCTAAATTAATGTAGAAATTAGAAATTAAAATGCAGAATGTAGAATGGTGGAGAAATAAGATTTCGCACTCTATTTCTACCCCTCTGTCACTTCGTGACATCTCCCCTATCAAGGGGCGACAAGAAGCAGTTAAGATGAAAACGCTTAATTAACAATCTGCGTTTTGTTTGCTAACGCAAACCCGACAAATAATAGAGCGTAGCGGCAAATAGGGCTCCCAAAAAGTATTGCTTGCAAACTTTTTGGGAAGAGGAGAAACAAACGAAACAATATTAAAGGATTTGCTTGAAAATTCTTTCTATTGTGTAGTTTGTTTGGACGAGCGGGTGTCCCGCCCTCTAATTCCGAATTCCGCCTTCCGAATTCCGCATTAGCAGCGCTGCGCGCTGCTACGCTTTCAAAGCCGCCTTATTCTCATACATGCGCTTATCTGCCCGCTCGAAAACACTCTGTACACTTTCGCCCGGTTCAAAGCGTGCCATACCGTAGGCAACCTTTACTTCGCCGCGCGCATGGTTTTGCGTGTTAAGCGAATCCATTTCTTCGAGCAATGTATCGATATGCTCATAATCCTGCCCGCGGCAAATCACCGCAAACTCATCGCCGCCGATGCGGAACACCGGGCTGTGGCGAAATACATTGCAAATCACACTACAGCCTTTTTGAATGTAGAGGTCTCCCGCCTGGTGCCCTTGGGTATCGTTAACCTCTTTGAGGTCATTGATATCGCACACCAAAATAGCAAAGCTCACCTCTTCTTCGGCTTGGATTTGTTTGCTCAACTCTTCTTCGGCATCAACAAATGCAAGTTTATTTTTCACGCCGGTCAAAGCGTCTTTAAATGCCATTTCTTTGGCAACGGAAAGGTCATACGCCTGCTTTTGCTCGCGGCGAATATATTTATCCACATTCTCAATCCCGACAATGAGCTGCCTTCTGCCGTCCTCTTCCACTTCCGCCGCCTTTAAGCGAATATAGGTCGGCTTGCCGTTAATAACGAGGCGGTAGTCCATCACAAAAATACCGTCTTTTGCAATCGCCTCGGCGATGTTTTCCGGTGTAAACATATATTGGAAGAGGTTTTGGTCCTCCTCATACACCGCCTTGCGGCTGTTTTTATAGGTGGTTCCGAAGAAATCAGCGCCTTTTTTGGCAATGCCGAATTCCTCGTAATCCGCTGTAGAAGAAAACTCCGTAAATTCTTCCGTTGCCAAATCTACAACATAGAGCACCAGTAAATTGTGGCTGAAGGCGCTCAGGCGCACATAGGCTTTGCGCTCCTCTGCCGCCTGCTCCGCCGCCATGCGGTCTTTCATCTGCGCATCGACATTGGTCACACCGAGAATCACATGCATATCATCACCGCTCACGCGCATTGCTTTCATACTTACATAGGTCGGTTTGCCCTCAATCATCAGGCGATAGTAAAGGCGAAGCACACCGTTGGCTTCGAGTTCGGCAAGCATTTTTTCTTTATCGAGCGCCTCTAATAGCAGTTGCCGGTCTTCCTCATACACAAGGCGATTCACATCCTTTTGTGCCGCCTCAAAGAAATCGTTACCGCGGCTCTCTTCGGTGCGATAACCCTCTTCGGTTTTTGAACCGTACTCAATGTAATCATTCGTTTCCAAATCGATATAGTACAGGTCGAAATAATCTTTAGAGAGCATCAGAACAATGTTTTCATAGACCGCACCGGCGCTGACCGCTTCGCGGTACGCCGCCTTGGCCTGTTCGTTCTCTTTCATCAGTTCGACAATTCTTTTGGTTTCTTTCAAATCGCGCCGATATTCTTCGTTCTCCTCACCGATAACCAACGCATGCAACAGGCAGGTGCCGAGCATATAACCGATTGCGTACAGCGGCAGATAAGGGAACCACAACTGCACGCACAGGAAAAATGCCATAATCAGCCCGAAAAACACCAGCATCCGGTAGCGCTGCTTCTTTTCACTGCGCCGGCGCACAAGAACACTCACCGCGTAACCGGAAACAAGCAGCAACATCACAAGTTGCCCGATAATGGCGAGATATCTGCCCGTAAGCGCTTTGTAGGTGCCGGCCTCGTCTACCGTAAACAGTACCGGCACAAAAATATTGATAACCACCAGCAGCGCAATCAAAATTGCCAAGGCGCGCCCGGAATAAAGCAAAATGCGCTCAAAGAGCCTTTTCTCATTGAGATAGGTGACAAGGTACTGCGTCCAGAAAAACACGCCGACCGCCATCGCCACAAAGTAAACCGAAGTGTCAATAAAGAGCAGGCGCGGCAGTTTTAAATACTCCAATATTCCCCATAAAATATCGGTAATATAGTAGACAGTTACCGCAACCAAAAACTTCCTGTAAACACTCCACACCGGTCGTGCAAAAACGCCCTTGCGGTGCAAAAAAACATCGTGGTTTTCAATCACTAAAATGAATAATGCCAGTATACTGATTGCCGAATAATACATTTGCCTCTTCCTTTAAAAAAAGTTAAACCAAAAATAGAACGTGGATTTATATAGAATTTAACATTGAAAAAGATATAGAATAATGCTATAATACTATAATCATAGCACATATGTGACTACCAATCAAGAGATAAAAAGAGGTTTTTGTATGTCCGCAAAAAAAGAGCACAAAGGAGTTTCTCTGCGCACCATTTATATTTGGCTGATTATCGGCGCAGTTTTGCTCAGTTCGCTGATGTTTGCCTCCACTTTTTTTCTGTCTGCCAAATTTGAAAGTGTCACCACACTTTCCGAGCAACATATCAAGCTGCGTAAAGATGCACTTGAATTGATGGATGCTTCCGATTACCTGACCGAAAATGTGCAACGCTTTACAGTCGAGGGCGAAATGCATTTTTTAAATGAGTATTTTAAAGAAGCATTTGAAATGCAGCACCGCGAAAAGGCGATAGATAAAATGTCTTCCGAGACCGACAGCACCACTGCCATTCAAAAACTGCAGGATGCGCTCGACGGCTCTAATGCGCTTATGCAGCGCGAATACTACGCCATGCGCCTGGTTATTGAAGCAAAGGGCTATACCGACTACCCGGAAGAACTCCAAGCTATCAAGCTTTCCGCAAAAGACCAAGCGCTTTCCGCTACGCAGAAAATGCGCCGCGCAACCGAAATGGTGCTCGATAACGAATACTACGCCCAAAAAAACCAAATTCGAAAAAACATGCGCTTGAGTTTGGATGAACTCGAAAAAGCTGTCAGCGAAAGCGATACGGTGGCACTGGAGTCGCTGCAAAAAGAAATGCACTTTTTACGCGGCGTTACCGTGCTGCAGGCAGTCGGTGTTATTATTTTGGTGTTGCTCACTTCCCACCTGGGTATTCACCCGATTATGCGCGCAGTCGAACGCATCAAAAAGAACAGCCGGTTGCAGGAAAGCGGTGCGCGGGAATTTCGCTATTTGGTGCGCAGTTACAACAAAATGTACGACATTTACCAGCGCAATTTAGACCGCCTGCACTTTAAAGCCTCCCACGATGAGTTGACCGGCGCGCTCAACCGCTCCGGTTATGAATCGGTTCTCGATGCCATCGAATTGGAAAGCACTTGCCTGTTTTTGTTTGATATTGATAACTTTAAAGGCATTAACGATACTTACGGGCACGAAATCGGCGATAAAGCTTTGATTAAAGCCGTACAGGTGTTAAAGAAAAATTTTCGACCCGATGACTATATTTGCCGCATCGGTGGCGATGAATTTGTAGTCTTTATGTGCCACACACCTTCTGTTGAAAAAGATATGCTTGCCGCAAAGATGAATGCCATCAACGAAGAACTCGGAAGCGCCCGAGAGGGGCTGCCGCCGATTTCCATGAGTGTCGGCATTGTGCACGGCAGCGAGGTTTCCGGCACGGAAGATGTGCTGGTGAAAGTCGATGAAGCCATGTACCGCGCCAAGCAAAAAGGCAAACATACTTACAGTTTTTCATAAGAAAAAAACACGCAAACCTATTTAAATTAACAAAGCAAATACTTACTATTGAGGAGATTAGCAACTATGCGCTCATTACGCACCAGAATCACATTTATGACCGTAGGCGTGGTTCTCTTAGCCGTCAGCATTGTCACTGTGACAAGTGTATTTTTTATTCGAAACAACGAGCACCGCAAATCAGACCAGCTGCTCCTGCTGCTGTGCGAAACGGGAGAAAAAAATCTCGATTACTATTTCAACAGTGTGCAAAAATCAGTCGGCAAGGTCGCTTCTTTTGTCGAAGCGGATTTAGATGGTGTTGAAGAAGAACAACTTGCGCGCCATATGAATCGCGTTGGCAAATACTTTGATGAAATGGCAGCCAAAACCAACGGCGTGCTCACCTACTACTATCGCATTGACCCGGTGCTTTCCGACAAGGTCAAGGGCTTTTGGTACACCAATCTTGACGGAGAAGGCTTTGTAGAGCACAAAGTCACCGATATTACCCGCTACGATACGGAGGATACCTCTCAATTAGTGTGGTTTACGGTGCCCAAATACGAAGGCAAAGCTATTTGGCTGCCGCCGTATATTACGGATAATTTAGATAAGCGCGTCATTTCCTACAACGAGCCGATATATTGGAAAGGGCAATTTGTGGGCGTGGTCGGTATTGAAATTGATTACACCACCATGGCAGAACAGGTAGACAGCATCCGCCTATACAGCAACGGTTACGCCTTTTTGAGCGATGCCGACGGCAATCTCTTTTACCACCCGCGCCTGGATGTTACCAAGCTCAGCGATGATGAAATGCCCGCCATTCCCAAGGGCTTGGTCAGCGAAAGCACCTTTATTCGCTATGAGTTTGAGGGAGTGGAAAAAGAAGCAGCTTGGCTGCCTTTAAGCAACGGTATGCGCTTAAATGTCACTACCCCTGTTTCCGAAACCGAGGGTGACTGGCAGCAGTTGATTTGGAATATCCTTATCGTTGCCGCCGGAGTGCTGGCGGTCTCCACAGTCATCGCGATTCTCTTCAGCCGGCGCATTGTCAAACCGCTTAAGCAGTTAACCGAGGCGGCAGAGCAGGCGGATCAGGGCAATTATGACTATGAACTTTCCTATGATAAGGATGATGAAGTCGGCATGCTCACCAAAACCTTCCGGCGCATGTCCAACAATATGAAAGAGCATATTGATGACTTAAGCAATCGCGTTTATATTGATGCGCTCACCCACATCAAAAATAAAGGCGCTTTTGCGACAACCGTGGAACAAATGCAGTCGCAGCAAGATGATGCCGACCTGCAGCTTGACTTCGCTATCGGTATTTTTGACTGTAATAACCTCAAACAGATTAACGACACCTACGGTCACGAAAAAGGCGATATTTACCTGCAAACGGCAAGCCAAGCTATTTGTCGCGTATTCCAGCACAGCCCCGTATTCCGCATCGGCGGTGATGAATTTGCCGTCATTCTGCGTGGAGATGACTATGTGAACCGCGAGTTATTAATCAAGCGCTTTGAAGACAACACGCAAAAATATAACGCAGTTGTCGAAAACGACTGGGAGAAGGTTGACCTTGCGATGGGCATTGCCGACTACGACCCGGTGCACGACCAAAGTGTTAATGACGTGATTCGCCGCGCGGATAAGATGATGTATGAGCACAAAAAAGGCACTTTACCGGTGCAATAGGAGAACCCCATGAAACAGGCAAAACGCATTCACAACATAATACTTGCCGCCGTTGCACTGCTTTTAGTCCTCACGCTGCTGTTCCTTCCTGTCGGCAGCGCAGCAGAAAAGAATAGCGATAAGACAGTTCGTGTGGGCTGGTTCGAGTCGCCGTTTAACACAACGGATTCTCTTGGCAGGCGATCGGGGTATTCCTACGAGTATCAGCAAAAAGTCGCAGCCTACGCCGGCTGGAACTACGAATATATTGAAGGCAGCTGGCCGGAGCTGCTGCAAATGCTCATCGATGGCAAGATTGATTTATTGAGCGATGTATCTTTTTCAAAAGAGCGCGCCGCACAGATGCACTTTTCCTCTTTACCGATGGGCGAGGAAGAATACTATCTCTATACCACACCCGACAATGCGGATATTTCCGCGCAAAACCTCTCGACTCTTAACGGTAAAAAAGTCGGTGCCAACGCCGACAGCATTCAGGCAGAGTTGTTCCAAAACTGGGCAAACAATAACGATTTGCAAGTGCAATTAACAGAACTTTCCGGCACGGAAAGTAAAAATATTGCGGCACTCGCGCGCGGCGATATTGATATGTATGTCACGCTTGATGCGATCGCCGACGCCCAAAGTATGGTGCCTGTTTGCAAAATCGGTTCTTCCGGTTTTTACTTTGCCGTGAGTAAAGCGCGCCCGGAATTAGTGCAACAACTCAATGCCGCGATGAATCGCATTCAGGATGATAACCCCTATTTTAATCAACAGCTTTACGCCAAATACCTGCAAACCGCTGCTTCCAATGTTTTCTTAAGTTCACAAGAAAAAGAATGGCTTCAAAACCACGGCACCATCCGTGTCGCCTACCAGGATAATTACCTTGCTTTCTGCGGCAAAGACCCGAAAACGGGAGAATTGACCGGCGCGTTAAAAGACTACCTCGCCGTCGCTTCCGACTGCTTGGAGAATGCACATTTAGACTTTGAAGCAGTTGCCTACCCCACCTCCGAAGCCGCGCTGGAAGCAGTCAAAAACGGTGAGGCTGACTGTATGTTCCCTGCCAATTTAACCGACTACTACGGCGAAATCGGCGGTTACTTAATCACGGCACCGCTGATGACTACGGATATGTCTGCCATTGTGCAGGAATCTAACCAAAAGAGCTTTGCCCACAAAGAGCGCATTACCGTTGCGGTCAATGCCGGCAACCCTAACTACGATATGTTCCTGCTGGACCACTTCCCGGAGTGGCAATCCGTTTACTTTAAAGATACGCAGGAGTGCCTGCGCGCGGTGGCAGACGGTAAAGCTGACTGCCTGCTTATCAGCAATTTCCGCTACAACAATATCGCATCCACTTGTGAAAAATACCACTTGGTTTCCGTTTCCACCGGTGTGGAGATGGACTACTGCCTCGCTGTCAACCGCGACAATGCGACACTCTATTCCATTTTTAATAAAATCAACAGCACGGTTCCTGCCTCTACCATTAACGCTTCGCTCTCCCACTACTTTACGGAAGATGCGAAAACCGGTATCGGCGATATTTTAGCACAAAATTGGTTTGTGATTTTGCTTGTGCTTATTGGCATTGTGTTGGCTATCCTGTTATTCGTGTTTTATAACAACAGAGCAAAAAAGAGAGCCGCTGCCGACAAACAGCTGATTTTAGCAACGCAAACCGACTCTCTGACAGGGCTTTACAACAATAACTACTTTTTGGAATATGCTTACCGCCTCTTCCGGGCAGACCCGGAAAAATCGATGGATGCTATTGTGCTCAACATTGAGCGCTTTCACTCCATCAACGCTATCCATAGCTACACCTTCGGTGACCGCGTGCTGCACGAATTGGGCAGTGAAATTGCGGCATTTTTAGATGAACACGGCGGCATCGCCGGTCGCTCACAAGCCGACCGCTTTGCAATGTATTGCCCGCAGCTGACCGATTATCGCGCGCTGTATGAGCGCTTACAAAATAAGTTAGATACGCTTTCTTCCCGCGCCGGAATTCACCTGCGCATGGGCATAATGCCTTGGCAAAAAGGTATGGAGCCGCAGCAGCAAATCGAGCAGGCGCTCATTGCCTGCAATATGGCGCGCGGGCTTTATAAAGAACATATGATTGTGTTTGACGATGCGATGCGCAAAAAAGAGGCATTTGAACAGCGCCTGCTCAATGACTGGCGCCACGCACTCGAACACAACGAGTTTGAAGTCTACTATCAACCGAAATACGACATTCAGTCCAACCCGCCGAGGCTCGACAGTGCGGAAGCGTTGGTGCGCTGGAACCACCCGAAATACGGCGTGATTGCACCCACTGACTTTATCCCTCTGTTTGAGCGCAACGGGCAAATAATCGAGATTGATAAAGCCGTTTGGGCGCAGGCTGCCGCACAAGTGGCACAGTGGCGCGACAAATACGGTACTGTGCTGCCGGTTTCCATCAACCTGTCACGCGTGGACATCTTTGACCCGCAATTGGAAGTGACCCTCGAAGCGCTGCTGGAAAACAATCACCTGGCGCACAATGCGCTGACTTTGGAAGTGACCGAATCCGCCTATACCGAAAATACGGAAGAATTTATTGCGATTGTAGAAAAGTTGCGCAAACAAGGCTTCCAGATTGCCATGGATGACTTCGGTTCCGGTTACTCTTCACTGCATATGCTCTCTGCCATGCCGATTGATGCGCTGAAAATGGATGGAGCCTTTATCAAAGATATCAAACTTAACCACCGCGGTGTTCAACTCGTGGAGTTGATTTTGGATATTGCAGAGGACTTGAAGGTACCTGTCATTGCCGAAGGCGTGGAAAACGAAACCCAACTGCAGTTACTCAAAAATATGGGTTGCGCACAGGCACAGGGCAATTACTTCTCCAAACCCCTCCCTGCCGAGCAGTTTGAAACGGAAATATTAGAAAAAACGCAAAAGGGCTAATTTCCCTTTTGCGTTTTTTATACGGTACTTTCATTTTTATGTGATGGTGAGCAAATTATGCGGTGTTCTGTTTCACCTCTGCACTACGGGTTTTGTTTGCTGCTGCAAACCCGACTACCCCCCTGTCACTTCGTGACATCTCCCCTGAAAGGGGCGACAAGAAGCGGTTAAGATGGAAACGCTTAATTCACTCGCTGCGTTTTGTTTGCTATCGCAAACCCGACAATCCCTCTGTCATTCTGAACGAAGTGAAGAATCTCCCTGTCCTTACACTTTCATCTTCTCCACGAGATATTTCGCTTCGCTCAATATGACAAGCATAATATTCAAGTGTGAATGTGTAGCCCTCTAATTCCACATTCCGCTTCCCATTTCAATTGCAACACGCAGTGTTGCCACCTCTAATTCCGAATTCCGATTCCGCATTATAAACGGGCTGTCTTGAGACAGCCCGTTTATTTATCTTCCTGTTGCCGAGAGCATTGCCAGCGGCGTTTTAAAAATAATCTTCAAATCACCCAACGTCGTGCGGTTTTCGATGTAGTTCAAATCCATTTCCACCCACCGGTCAAAAGGAATATCGTTGCGGTTATCCGCAATCTGCCAGTCGCAGGTAATGCCGGGGGGTAACAATCAGGCGCAACTTGTTGTAATCGGTGTATTGCTCCACTTCACCGGGTAGCGGCGGGCGCGGTCCGACCACACTCATGTCCCCTTTAAAGACATTGAAAAACTGCGGCAATTCATCAATCGAGAGCTTGCGCAGCACCTTGCCCAGGCGGGTAATGCGCGGGTCATCTTTAATTTTAAAGACAGGCCCGTCCATCTCGTTTTGCTCCATAAGCTCATCGCGGCGCGCATCGGCATCCACATACATCGTGCGGAATTTGTACATATAAAACTCTTTACCGTGGCGACCGATGCGAATTTGCTTATAAATCGGACTGCCGTGCGGGTCATCAATAAAAACCGCCAATGCCACAACACCCATCGGCACCGCTGCCACTGTCAGCAGAATAGAAGACACAACCAAATCGAAGGTGCGCTTCTTGCGCCAATAAGAGCGGAATGACTTATTATTGATTAAATCATTAAGCCGCTTCTCGGTAGCTGCATCAATTTTTCCGTATTCCAAATAAGGCATGGTTTCTACCTCCGGTATTCCTGGTGTTTGCTCCGGACCATATGGTTCAGATACAGCAAAAAATAACAACAAATAAGGCTTCTTCCCCGAAACCTGTTTATATTTTATCACATTAGTATTTTGATTTCAATATTTTTTAGAGTTTTTTCGACAAATAAGAATTTGCGAGGTCGTAGACCTCGCAAATTCTTATTTGGAGCCTATTAGCAGTTAGCCTATTGGCATATTAGCGAATGGGCGGGACACCCGCACCCGATTATATTGTACCTACGCCGCTTGCGGCTTAAAATGGGTATGGGCGGAGCCCATCCTTTCGCTAACGGCTAATTTGCTAACCGCTAACCGCTGACAAATAAGGATTTGGCATCGCCAAATCCTTATTTGTCGCTATCTCAATTCATTTAACCTTCTCTTTACCTTCGCCGGAATCATATCCTTTACCGTTCTGACCAAGTGGTCTTTGGTGTGCTGCTTATAGCCGCGGCGGAAAGCTTCATAGCCGTCTTTCAGGTATCCGTTTAACAGCGCATTGTGCTCGGGTAGCGGCACACTCGGGCTTGTCAGTTGGTGATTTCTTTTGCGCACACTTTCTAAATCCGAGGGTGCGAGCGCAATCGCCGGGGTGATTTCCTCCAGCCACTGCTTCCCTTTCGGGCTATTGACCAGCACACAGGAAATACCTGCTTCCGGGTCGGCGCCGCCGAGTTTTTCCACCAGCGCCAAACGCACGCCCCAATAGTCGCCGAGAGTGATATCTCCCTGCCGGTTTTCGGTCGGAAAACGGCAGTTGTAGCAACTCTCGCGATACACTTCCCCTTTTAGAAAATAAAAATAATAAGGTGACGTACCGGCTGTATACTTAATTTTTGTTTGATTTGCCGTAATGAGCGAACCTTTCACACCCCAACCGCGGGATTTGTCGCGAAAGCGAATATCGCGCAAATCGGCATATTGGTCGCCCGCTACAAATTTTAAGTCATCGTGCAACATTTTCATACTCGGTACCCCGTGGCAAACCAGGTCAATGGTGAGCGGTTTTCCCTCTTCTTTGCCGAGAAGTGCTTTAAGCCCCGCAATTTGGCAG
>SVOD01000102.1 GCA_015066575.1 Oscillospiraceae bacterium | reverse complement strand
TGCGGGTGTCCCGCCCATTCGCTAATATGCCAATATGCTAACTGCTAATAGGCTTCAAATAAGAATTTGCGAGGTCGTAGACCTCGACAAATCCTTATTTGTTGACATCTTCTTCAATTTGGAATAAGATAAAACTATCACAATCCCGAGGGGAGAAATATGAAAAAGAGAAGAATTGCTGTACTATTGATATTGGCTTGCTTGATCGGTATTTTCGCAGGATGCGCCGGTGAAGAAAAAGAATATTTTGACATTAAGAGCGCGGCGCCGCAGGGTTTTATTCACGCCAACGGTATGGATTTGGAATTGGATGGCAAAACAGTTTTGCTCAAAGGTGTCAACGCCGGCGGATGGCTACTGACAGAGGACTGGCTTACCCCCACTTCTTTAACGGATAACCTTGGCGGCGAAAACGGGCAATACGAACTGGAAGCGGCGCTCACAAAGGTCTACGGCACGCAAAAAACACAGGCTTTATTTGATACCTACCGCGATAACTGGTGGACAGTGAAGGACTTTGAAAACATTGCCGCTATCGGATTTAATTTGGTGCGCTTACCCTTCGGTTGGAAAGATTTAACCGATGAAAACGGCAAATGGAAGGCGAACGCCTTTAAGAGATTGGATTGGTTTGTGGAAAACTGCGCTAAAAATAACCTCTTTGTTATTTTGGATTTACACGGCGCTTACGGCTCGCAAAACGGAAGGCACCATTCAGGAGATACGACCACCGGCGGCGACCTCTTCGGCAACGAGAAAAATGAGCAGTTGACCCTCGATTTGTGGCAGGGGATTGCGCGCCATTTTAAAGACAACCGTTGGGTGGCAGGCTATGACTTACTCAATGAGCCGGAAGGAAAGCCCGACGGCTTGACCGAACAGGTGCAGTGGGATTATTATGACAGGCTGTACAAAGCAATTCGCGCGGTTGACAACAATCACCTGCTGTTGATGGAATCCTGCTGGGATGCCGACCATATGCCTGACCCGCATAACTACGGCTGGGAAAATATTGCCTATGAATACCATTATTATAATTGGGAAAACGGCAATGATTTGAGCAGTATGAAATCCTTTTTGCGCTACAAGTCAAAGTTGGAGCGCAAGTATAATAAATGGCGCTATCAGGTGCCGGTATTTATCGGCGAGTTTACCTTTTTTGATAATCCGGACTGTTGGCGCTACGGCTTAGAGTTTTTTGAAAAGCACGGTATGAGTTGGGCGATGTGGACTTATAAAGGACAGGTGCATTCCGACTGGGTATTGTATCAGGGCACCGAAAGAAATGCCGATACTGTCGTTACACCGCAGACAGATTATGAAAAAGCAATGCGTATTTTTAAAAGCACGCAAACCGAAAAAGCCTTTTCGGAAAATACGCAGTTGGTGAAAATTTTAAAAGAATATTTGCCCTAAAGTGTAAAAACCGTGTATCCGAGCAATCGGATACACGGTTTTTGCGAAAACAATCTAATTTTTCTTTTTGCCCAAAATGGTGATTAACAGTTCTAACACCTTTAAATAAATCCAAACAATCGTGAAGGCGAGACCGAAGGCTGCCTGCCACTCATATTTTTTCGGCAAACGATTGTTTACCACGTGGTCAATCGTATCAAAATCACAAATTAAAAACAGCGATGCAATAATGATAAAGAAAAGTGAAAAGCCGATAGAGAGTGCATAGTTTTGCCTGATTGTCATTATCATCGGGCGGGTAACGGGAATAAAGGATGCAATAACCGCTAAAAGCGAAACCACAAATGAAGTGATAACCAGTGTAAATAATACGGTTCTGAGCTTCTTTGTCGCTTTAATCACACCTTTTGAATACAGCAACAGCATTGTGAGCACAATCACCATTGTGATGGCGAAAGCGAGCATACCGATGTATTCATAGCCTTTTAACACTTTAAAAATCAGGAAACCGATAAAGTAACCTTGTGTCACACAATAGAGAGAACCTGCAACCGGTGTGGCAGATTTGACAAAGGCGGCAACGAGTTGAAACACGATTGCCAAAATTAGCGTGACTACCAGTGCAACGACTTCACCGGAGTACATTTCAATCTCAAACCCTCTATAATTTGTGTGCACTACATTGCCGGATGAAAATGCATCAAGCAAAAACAGATTTAATATCATACCGGCGAGGGTGAAGATTAAAAACAGCCCTGTTTTTAATATGATGCCGTGGTAGGTGGCTACATCGTTTTCAGCATATTCTTCCACACTGTCTAAGCGGCGCATCACCGGGTTGGCGGAAAGGAAGGTGTTTCTTTTTCTCTGCCTTGCCGCACCACCGTTATTATAAGATAAATTTGCCATGTTATAGTACCTCTTGATTTATAAAAATTGCTTGCAGCAATTTTTTCGGTTGCTGATTATTTAATAATGGATTCGCCGGTCATTTCCTGCGGTTGGGGAAGTCCCATCACTTTGAGCATGGTGGGGGAAAGGTCGCAGAGTTTACCGCCTTCGCGCAGCTTACAGTCGCCGGCGCCGCACACAATAAACGGTACTAAGTTTGTCGTGTGTGCGGTGAAGGGGGAACCGTCTTCGGCAACCATTTTGTCGGCATTGCCGTGGTCGGCGGTGATTAAGAGCACGCCGCCCATATCGGCTACGGCATCCGCCAATTTGCCCACAGAGGTATCCACGGTTTCCACTGCCTTGACTGCCGCTTCAAAAATGCCGGTGTGCCCGACCATATCGCAGTTGGCAAAGTTGATAATTACCATATCATACTTGCCGCTTCTGACCGCCTCGCAAACCTTTTCGGTGACTTCCGGTGCACTCATTTCCGGCTGTAAATCATAGGTGGCAACCTTCGGGGAAGGTACCAAAATTCTGTCCTCACCCTCGTATTGCTTTTCGACACCGCCGTTGTAGAAGAAGGTGACATGGGCATATTTTTCGGTTTCGGCAATGCGCAGTTGGGTCATACCGAGGCTCGAAATGTATTCGCCCATGGTGTTCTTTAAGCTCTGCGGTTTGAAGGCGACTTCCACATTGGGCATGGTTGCATCATATTGAGTAAAGCACACATAGGTCAGCGGGAAGAACTCTCTTTCAAAACCGGTGAAATCCGGGTCAACAAGCGTTCTGGTGATTTCTCTGGCTCTGTCGGGGCGGAAGTTGAAGAAAATAACGGAATCATTTGCTTTGATGGTGGCACCTTCGCAGCAAACAGTGGGAATGACAAATTCATCGGTGATGTGTTTGCCTTCTTCATCAATTTTTTCATAACTTTCCTTAATGGCGCAAACAGGGCAATCGGCTTTGATGCCTTCGCCTTTGACAAGCGCATTATAGGCTTTTTGCACGCGCTCCCAGCGGTTATCTCTATCCATCGCATAAAATCTGCCCATCACGGTGGCAACTTTACCGATACCGATTTCTTCGCATTTTTCGACACATTCTTTGACATAGTCCGCACCGGAAGCGGGGGGCACGTCGCGTCCGTCCAGGAAGCAGTGCACATAGACTTCATTTAAGCCTTCTTTTTTAGCCATTTCCAACAGACCCCACAGGTGGGAGTTGTGGGAGTGCACGCCGCCGTCACTCATCAGCCCCATCAGGTGCAGGGCAGTGCCGCTCTTTTTGCAGTTTGCCATTGCCTTTTTGAGCGCCTCGTTTTCAAAAAAGTCACCGTCGGCAATGGACTTTGTGATGCGGGTCAGTTCCTGGTAAACCACTCTGCCGGCACCGATGTTGGTGTGACCGACTTCGCTGTTGCCCATCTGCCCGTCCGGCAAACCGACATCCATACCCGAGGCACCGATTAAGGTGTGGGGACATTCCGCCATTAATTTGTCAAGGCGCGGCGTGTTGGCAGCGGCAATGGCGTTGCCTTTGGTTTCGGGGTTATAACCGAAACCGTCCATAATACATAAAACAACAGGTTTTTTCATCTTTTTCTCCATTACTGTTAATAGAAAGGGGAGAGAGCAGATTGCTCCTCCCCACATTTGTTATTTAATATGTGAAGCGTAATAGTGTTGGATAAAGTTGACATTTATAGCGAAGCGGAACGGGTGCGGGTGTCCCGCCCTTCACTATTCACTTTTCACTCTTCACTTTTCACTGCAAATAATTGCGCCGGCAATTATTTGCTGGCAGCTGCAACGATGGTTGCAAAGTCTGCACTCTTGAGAGATGCGCCGCCGATTAAGCCGCCGTCAACATCCACTTTGCCGACAAGTTCTTCGGCATTTTTAGCGTTCATGGAGCCGCCGTACTGAATGGTAATAGCCTCGGCTGCTTCATCATCATAGAGCTTGGCAATCACGGTTCTGATATAGTGGTTAACTTCCTCTGCCTGCTCGGGAGTTGCGGTCTTACCGGTGCCGATTGCCCAAACGGGTTCGTAAGCGATGATGATGTTCTTAAGTTCCTCTTTGGAAACGCCGCCGAGAGCCACCTTGGTCTGCAAGCCGACCACTTCTTCGGTGATGCCCTGTTCTCTCTGCTCAAGCACTTCGCCCACACAGAGGATAACTTTTAAACCGTTGTCGATAGCCGCGCGGGTTCTCATCTGTACGGTTTCATCGGTTTCGCCAAAGTAAGCTCTTCTCTCGCTGTGGCCGATAACAACATACTCAACGCCCATTTCCGCAAGCATGGGAGCAGCAACTTCACCGGTGAATGCACCGTTGGTTGCCCAGTGGCAGTTTTCTGCACCGACTTTGATGTTGGAACCTTTGGTAGCCTCCAGCGCATTCTGCAGGTCAACAAAAGGTACGCAGATAACCACATCACAAGAAGCGTCTGCCACCAGGGGCTTTAACTCTTCGATAAAAGCGGTTGCTTCTGCAGGGGTTTTATTCATTTTCCAGTTACCGGCAATGACTGCCTTTCTTACATCTTTTTTCATGGTATTTCTCCTTTACAATAGGGTGCGGGTGTCCCGCCCTCAATTCTTCATTCTTCACTATTCATTCTTCATTACAAAGAATAGCCGGTCGGCTATTCTTTGTCGGTCATCGCCGCAATACCGGGAAGCTCTTTACCCTCAAGGAATTCCAGGGAAGCGCCGCCACCGGTGGAAATGTGGCTCATTTTATCGCCAAAGCCGAGAGTGTTTACTGCTGCCGCGCTGTCGCCGCCGCCGATAATGGTGGTCGCATCCGTTTCTGCAAGCGCCTTCGCCACTGCAATGGTGCCTTCCGCGAAAATCGGGTTTTCAAACACGCCCATCGGGCCGTTCCAAACAACAGTTTTTGCATTCTTCACTTCTTCTGCGAAAAGTGCGCGGCTTTCGGGACCGATATCCAAACCCATCATATCTGCCGGGATTTCATCAATCGAAACAGCCTTTGCATCGACCACGGCATCAATCGGGTTCGGGAAATCTTTGGTAATCATTGCATCTACGGGCAGTAAAATCTTCACGCCTTTTTGCGCCGCTTTTTCAAGCATGGTTTTGCAGTAGTCGAGTTTGGTGTCGTCTACCAAACTTGTGCCGACCTCTTTGCCCTGTGCTTTGGCAAAGGTGTAGGACATACCGCCGCCGATAATCAGGGTATCTGCCTTTTCAAGAAGGTTGTCAATAACATTGAGTTTATCTGCCACTTTTGCACCGCCTAAGATGGTGACAAAGGGGCGCACGGGATTGTTGACGGCGTCGCCCAGGAATTTCACTTCCTTCGCCATCAAATAGCCGTTGGCGCTCTCTTCCACAAAGGAAGCCACACCGACTGTGGAGCAGTGCGCTCTGTGTGCGGCACCGAAAGCATCGTTGACAAACAGATCACAAAGAGAAGCCAGTTCTTTGGAGAAGTTTTCTTCATTCTTGGTTTCTTCTTTTCTGTAGCGGGTGTTTTGCAGCAGTACAACATCGCCGTCTTTCATGGCGGCAACTGCTTTTTTAGCGTTCTCGCCGACAACAGTGGCATCATCCGCAAACACAACATCTTTGCCGAGTTTTTCGGACAGTCTCTTAGCTACGGGAGCAAGAGAAAGTTCGGGTTTGGCTTCGCCCTTGGGTTTGCCCAAGTGAGAGCAAAGGATGACTTTTGCACCGGCATTCATCAGGTACTGAATGGTCGGAAGAGCGGCTACGATGCGGTTTTCATCGGTAATCACGCCGTCCTTAAGCGGCACATTGAAGTCGCAGCGAACGAGCACTCTTTTGCCCGCGCAGTTTAAATCTTCAACATTCTTTTTGTTTAAATAACTCATGGTGAACAACCTTTCTTGAATTTTGCAGCGGCAAAACTCAGTTTATTTTGAAATATTTTTTGCATTTTCGGCAGTGCGGTAAATTGCACCACATTCGTATTCTATTTTATAATAAAATCTTATCAAAATCAAGTTTATTATCTATACAAATTATGAAGGGATACCATCGGTTTTTTGTGAATTCTGTTGCCCGGACTGCTTAAAATAAAATTCACATGGGCTTACCATGTGAATTTTGTCAATTCTCCGCTTTCTTTGAGCTGCGGGAAATCCCACTGGCGCAGCACTTCGTAAATGCCGACCGCCACTGAGTTGGAAAGGTTGAGCGAGCGGCATTCACCCTGCATGGGGATGCGCACGCAGTGCTCTTTGTTGGCTTTGAGCAGTTCCTCGGGCAGCCCTGCATCTTCTCTGCCGAAAACAATGTAGCAGTTGTCGGGGTAGGTGACATCGGTGTGGCGGTTAGGCGCTTTGGTGGAGAAGAAAAACATTTCGCCTTTGTTTTTGTCGATAAAATCGTTCCAATCCAAGTAATAGGAGATGTCTAAAAAATGCCAATAATCAAGCCCGGCGTGTTTGAGCTTTTTGTCATCCACCCGAAAGCCCATCGGCTCTATCAGGTGCAGCCGCGCGCCCGTACAGGCGCAGGTGCGGGCAATATTGCCGGTGTTTTGCGGGATTTGCGGTTCCAATAAAACAATGTTGAGTGTGCTCATAGAGGTCTCCGTTTTTTGCATGATTTATTTGTTATTGTAGCACGGTATGGCACATTTTTCAATCAAAAACCGCCGGATGGATGCTTGAGGCGGAATCGCTGTAAGTTATTGTGATTTTTGTATGCATTTGCGCAACAGTTTTGCCGGTTTTTTTACGGCGCTTTGCAACACGGGAAGCACCGTGGTATTGACAAAACTTTCCTGCACAAGCCAGTCATATTTATCGGCTTTTTGGGCGTTGATACCGCCTTGCCAGCGAAACGGCACGGCGCCTTTTGCGCAACACTTGCAGAATGTGTGCGGATTATTAAAGCGGCGCAGGATTTCTTCACCCGTAATGTCGGAATATATGTCTACACAGTCATTTTCCGGGTAAGACAGTCCGTATGCTACATTAAATCTTCCGATGCAGTGCGCATAGGAGCAGGGAGAAAGTTTGCCGTGACTGAGCATATGGCAGTGGGTGAAAAGGCAGTTTTTAAACGCCGGAGCCGGGTCGTCGGCAGGTTTTTCGAGTATGGTGCGCAAAAAGTAATTCATCGGGAAGCCGAGGTCATATTTTATCCCGAACATATCTAATCGCTCTTTGATTTTGGGAAACATTTTGCGCGTTGGCGGATAATTGGAAATGTCAAACTGACTGCCGGTATCTCGTATGGCTTGCAATGTTTGCAGGGGTAATTTGGGAATCAATAACCCGTTGGAAACAATGCGAATGTCAGCTGTTGGAAAAATTTTTCTGCACGCAATCAAATATTCCGAAAGTTGCTCGTTTAAGAGAGGCTCGCCGCCCATTAAGCGGATTTTTTTGACTTCACAAAACAGTTCGGATAAGCGCGTGTAGTCTTTGATGAATTCATCTAAAGCATAATGCTCTTTTGTGCTAACAAGATTCATGAAATCCGCACAGCCCTTGCAATTGAGGTTGCAGAACTCGGTGATTTCCGTTTCAACGTAGTCTAAAACCGGTTTGTTGGAGTTTGTCATACAGCGCTCCTTTCTGGTTAATAGTTGTATTATATATCGTGCAAAACTTATTTGTCAAATCCCGGTGTTACTTTCTTTCTTCGGAGAAGATAATCGGGTGATGCCGCCTGTTTAATAAAGAGTGCGCTTTGGGGCGCCCGTAATAAAGAGGGACAGGTTTTTGCGTTGTTCTTTCATCCGCCTAAGCGATAAAAAATCCCTTGAA
>SVOD01000101.1 GCA_015066575.1 Oscillospiraceae bacterium | reverse complement strand
GCTGAGCACCGGCAGGAGCATAGGGCGGCTGTTGTTGCACGGGCGGCTGTTGTTGCACGGGCGGCTGTTGTTGCACGGGCGGATGCTGTTGCGCGGGCGGTTGTGGCTGTACAGGCGCTTGCTGTTGCACGGGCGGTTGTGGCGCGGGTGCTTCGGTTGTCGCTTGAACGGCAGCACCGCAGTATGGGCAGAACTTGGCGGTGTTTTCTAATTCTTTTCCACATTTTTCACAAAACATAAGTATTCTCCTTTCCGTTTCGGAACATAGAAAAAAGCCGCAGTATTCCTGCGGCTCTTCACTTTAATTATTTGCTAAGTATTCGTTAACGGCATTCAACACTTCGTCTGCGTCCAAGCCGTGTACCATACAGGCTTCTTCCAGGCTTTCACCTGCCGAAGCGGGGCAGCCGACGCAGTGCATGCCTTGTTGCATTAAAATCATGGCAATGCCTTGGTCTTCTTGTAACATATCGCCGATAATGGTTTGTTTCGTGATTTCCATAGTATTAAAATCCTTTCTGTTTATGAATTGTGTGAGCCTTTTAAACTGTTTTATTGCGCTTTTTCGCTTTCGATTTTTTTGGTCATAAATTCTTCAATTTCTTTTTGCTCTTTTTTATTAATGGTGTAGAAGTAAACCGGAATGCAGCTGAGCAGTGTGCAAATACCGGGGATGAGCCACTGTGCTGCCAAAATAGTGTTAGGTACCACGGTGTTTCCTGTTTGCTGTAAGTAGTTGCAAACACTGCTGTAGCCGGCGGGAATTTGGGTGGTGTAGCCGCAAAGACCGACTAAGAAGATTGCTACGGCAACACTGAAGGCGTTGGAAAGCTTGACACCCAAAGAGAATACCGCATACTGTGTACCCTCCGTGCGCTTGCCGGTTGTCATTTCCCGGTAGTCGACCGTTTCGGCGAGCATCACCATCGGGGTGAAGCCGTGGGTGCCGAACATAAAGCCGATAAAGAACTGATAGAGCACGGCTGCCAGCGGAGACCTGAAAATGGCACCGGGACCGCCGATAATGTACAGCACATAGCAAACGGTAGAAACGACAAAACCGTAGATGCCGAAAATAAAGTAAGTCTTTTTGACACCGAGTTTGTTATTGATAATCGGAGCCAGAATAATTGACACCACACTGCCGATAGTCGAACCGATACCCAAGAGAATCGGTAAGTTTTCGCCGGCAAGTTCGGCGCCGCCGGGGAGCGTCACTTTGTCGAAAAGTACGCTTGCCGCCTGTACGCCGACACTCATACCCATATTTCTGCCGAAGCCCAGCATTAAGAGCAGGAATACCATCATCAGGTTGCGGTTGCTCTTCATCTCGCTGAACATCGCTTTGAAACTCATGTTTGTCGGTTGGCTCTTGACCACTTCTTTACAGCCTTTAAACAGGGCTACATAGCAAAGAATACCGATAACATCAATAAATAAAGCCGTGATTAAATATTCTTTTTCGGTGATGGCACCGTTTTCGCTCTTGGTCAATACGCAAATTATCGGAATGACCAAGCCGGGAGCCGCCAAGCCGATGGTTTTCATAAAATTGGAAATACCGGCAGCGGAATTTCTCTCTTCCGAACTGGGAGTGAGCAACGGCAGCATACCTTGCGAGGGAATATCCGCAAAGCTCATGGCAATATTCCATATGATTGTGGTAACCGTAATATAGGTATACATCACGGCAGTGGAATGGAAATCGATTTTAATAAAGATAAGAGTCGTAAAAATTGCCAGCGGTAACGCGCTCATTGCCACAAAGGGCTTCATTTTTCCGCTTTTAAAATGCGAGCGGTCGATGATGTTGCCGATAATCGGGTCGGCGAAAGAGCTGATAATTTTGGCAATCAAAATAATGATGGCACAAACCATCAAGTTGGCGCCTAATTGGCTGATATAAAACTGTGATTGGTAGGAATTGATATAGCCGATAAAGAATTGAATACCGAAAATACCTAAACCGTAAATCATTGCCTTGCCGAAGGGCAGGGTTTTATTTGTCTTTTTAGCCATCGTTTCACTCCTTTTTTATTAACTTATAATCATAATAACACAATAAAAATCGAAATACAATATTTATTGTTGCTATATAATAAATTTTATAGTATAATTAGGATAATCATTTCATTGAGGTTATGAAGGAGATACAGGATGTTTTTTGAGAAGTTAAATGAATTTGATAGCGAGGTTTACGCCTCTTGTCAAAAGGAATTAAACAGACAAAGAAGCAACATTGAACTGATTGCTTCCGAAAATATTGTTTCCGAAGCCGTGCTCTTGGCGGTCGGCGGTGTATTGACTAATAAATATGCCGAAGGATACCCGGGCAAGCGTTACTACGGCGGCTGTCAATTTGTGGATGAAGTCGAAGAAATAGCAAGAGAGCGCGCCAAGAAACTCTTTGGTGCAAAGTTTGCCAATGTGCAGCCGCACTGCGGTGCCAATGCAAATTTGGCGGTTTTTTTTGCTCTGCTGCAGCCGGGTGATACGGTTCTCTCTATGTCACTGGCAGGCGGCGGGCATTTGTCTCACGGTTCACCGGTCAATATTTCCGGTAAATACTTCAACATCGTGCCGTATTCGGTAAACGATGAAGGGTATATTGATTATGATGAACTGATGCGCCTGGCAGTGGAGCACAAGCCGAAGCTGGTGCTTGCCGGTGCTTCTGCATACCCGCGCGAATTGGATTTTAAGAAGTTCCGCGAGATTGCCGATGCGGCGGGCGCTTACTTAATGGTAGATATGGCGCATATTGCCGGTTTGGTGGCGGCAGGGGAGCATCCGAGCCCGATGCCCTATGCCGATGTGGTGACCTCCACGACCCACAAAACCCTCAGAGGTCCGCGCGGCGGTTTGATTCTGACCAATGATGAAGAGCTGGCGCTGAAATTCAATAAAGCGATTTTCCCGGGCACACAAGGCGGTCCGCTGATGCATGTGATTGCCGCGAAAGCGGTGGCATTCGGCGAGGCATTGCAGCCTGCATTTAAAGAATACCAGGCGCAGGTCAGAAAGAACGCAAAGGCACTTGCCGAAGCACTGCTTGAGGAAGGGTTTGATTTGGTTTCCGGCGGTACGGACAATCACTTAATGCTTGTTGACCTTCAAAAGACCGGCATTACCGGTAAAGAATTTGAGCACCGTTTGGATGAAGTGCATATTACCTGCAATAAAAATGCGATTCCCAATGACCCTCAAAAACCGTTTGTGACAAGCGGTGTACGCATCGGCACCCCGGCAGTTACCAGCCGCGGTTTTAAAGAAGAGGAAATGAAAAAAATCGCTCACTGGATGCGCCAGGTTGCCACTGATTTTGAAGCGACCAAAGATCAGGTGAGCAAGGAAGTACAAGCCCTGTGCGAACAGTTCCCGATTTACTAAAAAAAGCGCCATTGGCGCTTTTTTTAGTGCGACAAATAAGGAATTGGCGAGGTCTACGACCTCGCCAATCCTTATTTGAGTGTTCAGTGTTCAGTGTTTAGTGTTCAGTAGCAAGGCTACGCCTTGCTTTTTTTGAAACCGCCCTATCAAGGGCGGTGCGTGCATAGCACGCGGTGGGTGAAACTGAAAACTGAACCCTGAAAACTGAAAACTGACAAATAAGGTTTGTCGAGCTGTCAGCTCGACAAACCTTATTTGTGTAGACAACGGCTTATATTTTATGTTATAATGAATCACTATTAATAATTATATTAATTGAGGTGGAACAGATGGCAAATCCGATTTTGAGTAAGAAAAGTAACGAACAAGTGAAATCCCCCGAACAGTTAAATGATTATATCAAGGTTTCCAATGTGAGCGTTTGGTTAGTGCTATTGATTATTTTTTCTTTATTAGCAGGCGTTTTGGTGTGGGCATATTTCGGCAGTTTAAACGAAGTCATCAGTACCACCGGCGTGGCGCAGAGCGGCACGGTTACCTGCTATGTGGCAGACGGTTCCAATATTTCCGAGGGGAATGCGGTTAAAATCGGCGAACTGAAGGGAAAGGTGGTTTCCGTATCCGAAAAGCCGATTTCCAACAAAGTTGCCGGCGAAAAATATGATGAATATACGGCATATTGCCTAAATCTGCAAGATTGGAATTATGAGGTAAAAATATCCTGTGCCGATTGTGAGGACGGCTTACAAAGTGTTAAAATTATTTATAATACCGTTAAACCGGTATCCTTTGTCGTAGGGAACTGATTGCTGCGTATCGGTTCGCGAAAAAGAATGATTCGGATGGAAGGGTATTAAAAAATGAAGCAGAAAAAAACAATTACAATTCCGAAACCGGTGCAGGGAAAGGTCGCCAAGGTGCCGGTTGTCATGCAGATGGAGGCGCTTGAATGTGGCGCCGCCTGCTTAAATATGATACTTGCTTACTATAAGAAATTTGTTACTTTGGAGAAATCCAGAACAGATTGCGGTGTCTCCAGAGACGGCTCGAGTGCCGGCAATATTATGAAAGCGGCAAAAAACTACGGCTTGCAGACAAAAGCGCTTTTGATTGACCGCAAAGGGGTTCAAAAAAAGGGGAAGTTTCCCTGTATTGTTCACTGGAACCATAATCACTTTGTGGTGCTCGACGGTTTTACCAAAAAATATGCGGTGCTCAATGACCCGGCAAAAGGGTTGGTGAAGGTTTCTCTTGAGGAATTTGATAAGGCATATACCGGTATTTATTTGGAATTTGAGCCGGGGGAAACCTTTGAACCCGGCGGCAAGCGCAAGAGTATGCTCGACTTTTCCAAAGAGCGCTTAAAGGGTACGCAAACTGCAATTATTTTTGTAATTGTGACCACGGTTATTTTGTCATTGTTCGGTATTATTGAGCCTGCGTTCAAGCGCATATTTTTGGACAAATTGCTTACCGGAGAATCTCCGGATTGGCTGATGCCCTTTATTGTGGCGATGGTCGTTTTGGTGATTGCCGAGTTTATCGCCTCTGCGATTAATAGTATTTATAATTACAAAATTGAAGGAAAACTTGCCATCATTGCCAACTCAAAATATATGTGGCATGTTCTGCGCCTGCCCCTGCAGTTCTTCTCACAGCGCATGGCAGGTGATATTGCCGACAGGCAGGCAAAAAACGAAAGCGTCGCCAAGGAGTTGATTCAAACCCTTGCACCGGTTTTTCTTCACGGCATGCTTGCGGTGGTGTATTTTACGGTGATGCTTTCCTACAGTGTGCCGCTGGCGTGTATTGCCTTGGCGGCAACCGGTATCAATTTGGCGGTAGCAACCGTGATTTCCAAAAAGCGCATTAATATAACGCGCGTGCAGATGCGCGATGCGGGTAAATTGGCAGGTATCGGTGTGACCGGTATTGAGATGATTGAAACCATCAAAGCCTCCGGTGCGGAAAGCGGCTTTTTTAATCGCTGGGCAGGCACCCAGGCGAGTGTCAATACCCAAGAAGTCAACTATGCGCACCTCAATCATTTTCTGGGCGCCGTGCCGGAAGCGGTCAATACCTTAGCCAATATTGTTGTGTTGGCAATCGGCGTGGCATTCGTCATTCACGGTCAGTTTACCGTGGGTATGGTAACGGCATTTACTTCCGTGATGGGGCAATTCAGCTCTCCGGTGAAGAGCCTCATTGAAGCCGGTCAAAAAATACAGGAAATGCGCACCAATATGGAGCGTATTGAAGATGTGCTCAATTATGAAACCGATGTCAAAGAAAATGCGTTTGAGATGAACGCGGATGATAACATTTCCTATGAAAAATTGTCGGGTGCAGTCGAGATTAAGAACGTCAGCTTCGGTTATTCTCCGCTTGCCGACCCGCTGATTAAAAATTTCAGCATGAGCATAAAGCCCGGTAGCCGCGTGGCGTTTGTCGGCTCCTCCGGCTGCGGCAAATCCACGATTGCCAAACTCATTTCCGGTTTATACAAGCCGTGGGAAGGCAGTATTGAGTTTGACGGTAAGCCGTTACAGGACATTAGCCGCGCCGTGTTTATGGGCTCATTGGCGGTGGTAGACCAGGATATTATTCTTTTTGAGGATACCATTGCCAATAACATTAAGATGTGGGACTCTTCCATTGAAGATTTTGAAATGATATTGGCGGCGCGTGATGCGCACATTCACGATGATATTATTGCGCGCAACGGCGGCTACGAATATAAACTTACCGAGGGCGGTAAAGATTTTTCCGGCGGGCAGCGCCAGCGCTTGGAAATTGCCAGAGTTTTGGCGCAGGACCCCACTATTATTATTATGGATGAAGCCACTTCGGCGCTCGATGCCAAAACGGAGTATGATGTTGTCAACGCTATCCGTGATAGGGGAATTACCTGCATTGTGGTTGCGCATCGCCTGTCCACGATTAAGGATTGCGATGAAATTGTCGTGATGGACAACGGCAAAGTGGTGCAGCGCGGCACACATGAAGAATTGTATGCGCAAAACGGGCTGTATAATCAGCTCATTACGAATGAATAGGGGGTGAGTGCATGGGTTGGTTTGATGACCAAATAAAAGACAGAATTAAAAACGATGACAAGGCGTTTTCGGAAGCGTTTACGGAAATGTCCAGCGTTGTGATGGGCAAAAAAGCACTCGCCGATGCCTATTATGACCAAAGCAAGCAGGCACAGAGCGCTATTAACGATATTTTAAAATATTACAGTATCAAGCCGCAGGAACTGCCGCTACGTGTTAAAACCATTGCGGACCAAATGGATTTTTACTTCAGACCCACCGGCATTATGAAGCGCGATATCACTCTAACGGGAAAATGGTACAAAGACGGTATCGGTCCTTTACTTGCCACCACGACGGACGGCAAGATTATTGCGCTCATTCCCGGCAAAGTTTCCGGTTACCGCTATTTTGATTATGACAGCGGAAAGAGCATTAAAGTTACTAAAAAGAATTGTGCAAATATAGAGCCGGAGGCAATCTGTTTTTATAAACCGTTTCCGCTGCGCAAGTTGACCTCGGGCGATATTTTCTCTTACATAGCGCATACATTAGCGCCCTCGGATTGGACCGTGATGGTGATCGCTTCGCTGGTTGCGACCATCATCGGTATGCTCATTTCTTATGCTAACGGTGAAATTTTCGGCAAGGTGATTGATATCGGGAGCGCCGGCGTCTTTTGGGCGGCATTTACACTGCTCTTGGGGGCATCGTTAGCAAACTCGCTTATCAATATTGTCAAACAATTATATTCCTCTCGTATTAATACGAAGATGACGGTTTGCGTGGAGTCTGCTGCGATGATGCGCCTGCTTTCACTGCCGGCAAGCTTTTTTAAGGAGTACAGTTCCGGTGACCTTTCCAAGCGCGTAAGCCAACTAAAATCATTGTGCACAAACCTCTCCTCCATTATCATAACCGGCGGTTTGACAACGCTTTTTTCCATACTGTATTTCTTTGAAATATTCGCCTATACACCGGCATTGGTCGTGCCTGCCGTAATTGTGATTTTGAGCAGTGTGGTTGTGTACGCCGTGATTGCCGTTTTGCAAATGAAGAATTTTTCCAAACTGCTTGCCTTTGAGGCAAAGGAAAGCGGTTTGGTGTATGCTTTGATTTCCGGTATTCAAAAAATAAAGCTTTCCGGTGCGGAAAAGCGCGTTTTTGCCAAGTGGGGCAGGGAATATAAGGATGCTGCCGAGCGCAAGTACAATCCGAATACCGCCATTAAACTTTTTAATGCGATTATTCTTGCCATTAATACTGTGGGTACGATTGTGATTTATTATTTTGCCTGCAAGTCTCGGGTGAGTGTGGGCAATTATATGGCGTTCAGTGTTGCTTACGGTATGGTCAGCGGTTGCTTTATGTCGCTGACCGGCGCCTGCATGGAGTTTGCACAGATTAAGCCGACGATTGAACTGTTTCAACCGCTGATGGATACCGAGCCGGAGATTACGGGCGATAAAACGGTTTTGCCGCGCCTTTCCGGCGGTTTGGAGTTAAGCAATATTTCTTTTCGCTATGATGAGAATATGCCCTATGTGATTAACGGATTGAGTTTGAAAGTCACACCCGGGCAGTATGTGGCGATTGTCGGCACCACCGGCTGCGGTAAGTCCACTTTAATGCGCATTATGCTCGGCTTTGAAACACCGCAAAAG
>SVOD01000100.1 GCA_015066575.1 Oscillospiraceae bacterium | reverse complement strand
TACTTGGTAGCATCGGTAAGAGCAATTGTGTCGGTGCTGAATGCCTTTGTCTTGCTCACATCTGCATTGTGGTTGTAAGTAACTTTCACAACCGCTTCGTCTGCATCCAAACCGTAAGCATCGGCATCGAGGTATACATTGAGGTTCACACCATCGTTAAGAGTAAGGGAAGAACCGTTGTTGGCTTTGACCGAAAGGTGAATGATGGATTCTTTCTCTACGTTATAATCGGCAAGTGTTTTATCGTTTGCCATTTCTTTGCCGGCAAAAATCAATCGCTGCTGTGCGGCAGGAAGCCCTGTTTCTTGCACCAGCATATCCTTAATTTGCGCTGCGGTGGTTTCACCTGTAACATCATGTACGAAAATGGTTTTACCGGTCAAAGTTTTTACAAAAACAGTAAAGGTCTTTGCCGTGGCAGTGAAAGCTGCCGTGTAAGTGGCATCCTCGGTTGCCGCAACCGGTGCGGGAGTCCAGCCGCTGAAGGAGTAGGTGTAATACTTGTCGGGCGCCTTGGTCGGTGCTGCGCCCGGGAAGGTCGGCACTGTGCCTTCCTCGACCTCGGTGGTGTCGAGAACTTCGTCACCGTTTTTCCAGGTTACGGTGTGCAAGGATGTCAGATATATAGTATTATATACTGTCGGCCAAGTTGATCCCTTTGAAAACTGGCTTACAATACATTTTTGAGTTGTCGTATAGTATCGGTCAGGTTCGATTGATGATGCACCCTGTACTTCCACACTCTTTACAAGTTCACCGTCCAAGTAAACCTTTAAAACATGACCGCTGAACTCATTTCCGCGCGTCACTAAAGGAAATCTTATTGTCTCATCCTTGTCTACCACATCGCCTTTTAGAAGATATAAGCCCACAACCTGTTTGTCAAACTGCGCTGTGTAGGTTATGTCGCCGGTTACGGCAGTCACTTCGGGAGACCAGCCGGAGAAAAAGTACATATACTTCTCGTCAGTCGCCTTAGTCGGTGTTGCGCTGTCGTAGGTCGGAATGGTGCCTGCTGCTACATCGGTATCGGTTTCAAGCTCCGTGCCGTCCTCGTTCTGCCATGTTACGGTGTAGGTGTTGGGCTTAATGACAAAGGTTATGCTTGAAAGACCCATGATAAATACGTCGCCCGTAAGACTTACACTTTCAGAAGGTGTACCGTTCCATTTCAGTATATTTTCGTCCTTTGTCCAGTTACCGCCATCATAAATATTATTTGCCTCTATTTCTATACTTGTAAATTTACCTTCAGTTGTAGAAAAATTGAGAGTGGCACCATAGGTCTCCAAATAGCTATTACCAAAATATGCGATTTCGCCCTCCGAATTCGTAAGCGTTATACCGTTTGCTGTGTCGGAATAGCTGCTTTCTTTACTTATTTTATCAGCAATATAATCATTAATTAACGACGCATTCCATGTTACGATTTTGCTTGATGATTCTGCATCAGGAACAGTGATTGCCGTGTTTGCCGTAGGAGTACCTGAAACGGTAACTACCTTTTCGCTTGTTCTCTCAACGGTTACGCCGTTTAGCGTATATGTTTCAAACTCCGGGAAAGTTGCATCTGCGAGTGCAGTATATGTCACTGTGTCCATAGCACCGGGCAGATAGCTTTGAGTCGAAAGTCCGCCGCTGCTCTTGGCGTTCGCGCCGCCTGTCAGCGTCACGGTAGGATTGTTGAGGTTACCCTCAAAATAAACTGTAACACCGGAAATATTCACATTTTCCCTGCTACTGATTGTTACCTGCTGTGCGTTGATATTGGAGAATGTTGCATCGCCATCGAATGTGCCTGCCGATGCAAATAATGTATTTTTGTTATCGCCCGTACTGTATGTCAGCACCACCTTTGTAATCGTCTCACCTTTTCGTGCATTGATTGTCATAGGGTGCATATCGTTTATTGTTAATGCAGATTCTCCCACAAGATTGTCCGCACTGACAGTATAGTGCGTACCTGAAATGGTGTAAAACGGTGCATAAGCAAGGGAAATTGTCTCTGATACTTCATCTGCTGCAGGAGCTGCCTCAAGCTTGTAGAGCTGGATCGGCGTCTGAGAGTCACTTTTGTAGTAACGGAACATGTTCGCACCGCTATTTTTATTGTAACGTAAATAACAGCCGTCAGAAATTATAGTCACATCGCCGTCACTATATGTAATGGAATTGGCAATACCTGAGTCTGATTTTATTACTTTATTTTGACCGGATTTTCCGCCGATATAATCGCCGTTTGCCGTCAGGATGTAGTAATCATCGCCATCCTTTTCGATGGTCACCTTTGCGACATCGGTAGTCTCATTGACCTCAATAGCACCGTTACTAATGGTAACGTCTATCTTATTGTAGTCCTTAGAGTCTACTTCGGATGTGGCGCCGTTAAATGCCTTGTTGGTGTCCTCACACACAATAAGGTAGTCACCGGACCAATCCGAAAGGTTTTCGGTAACCTTTACGTAAGAAGCGGTACTCGCACTCGCCGTGAAGGGAATCACGGACAGCAGCATCACTGCTACTAACAAAATTGATAAAACTTTTTTTAATTTCATTTCTAAAATCCTTTCAAAAATTTTATTTTTTAGAAAATATTATTCATATGGCAATATGCTAAAGCAAAACACTTGCTTAGTTGCAGCTGACCTATATCGCTAAGAAGCACATGATTTGTACTCTGCCGATGTAAAGCGCACAAAAACACTTTATGCGCTTTATATCGGCAAGCGACATCTGCCGCATATTGACATAATAAATACGAGTTAGGTTCGCTTGCGCGAAAAATTTTGAATTATGAATGTTGAATGTTGAATTGTGGTGGCGTTGCAAAGCAACGCATTATAATTGAGCGAAGCGGAACAAGTGCGCATGTGTCGCCCTCTAATTCCGCATTCTGCATTCTGCTTCTATGCAATTTAAAAACAGAGATTAAATATCACATATTATTAATTATATTATAACAAATATCACATAAAAAAGGGTGTGCCAAAATGGAACCGTTAATTTTTAACGAAATTATTATTCCATTTATATGCAAAAAGCACAACCACAGCAAAACTTTTGTTTTGCTGTGGGTTTTTTGCACATTTTTGTTACGAAAACCTGTTTTATTCCTCTTGGCGCTGCGCTTGCGGTATTACCACCCGAACCGATGTGCCGCCGCCTTCGCGCGGTGTAATCATCAATTCCCCTTTACTCATCCACGCAAGCCTTTCGCGCATATTTTTAAGGGCGATATGCGGCTCATTATTATCCGCCGGCTGAAAGCCCGGTCCGTCATCTTCCACAAGAATTTCGCTTGCCGCTTCCGTCTTGCGGGTGCGCACAGAGATATGTATCGGTGCGTTGCTGGCGCGCATGCCGTGCTTAACCGCATTTTCCACAATAGGTTGCAGAGTAAGCGGCGGCATACGAAATGCGGTGTGCGGTGTGTCGAAAGTAACAAAGAGCGTATCTTCAAACTGCGCCTGCTCCACCGCAAGGTAGGCGCGGGTATGCTCGAGTTCCTCTGCAAAGGGAATGGTATCCTTGCCGGCAATCGCGGTAAAATTTTTGCGCAGGTAAGAAGTGAAATCCAGCGTGACCTGCTTTGCCTTTTGGGGGTCCTGGTCGCAAAGGTAGTAAATGCTCATCATGGTGTTATAAATAAAATGAGGGCGCATCTGCAACACCATAATATCCGCGCGCTGGTTCGCAATTTCTCGCTGCTGGCGCGCGTATTGCTCTAAATTCTCGGATAAAATAATGCCAAACATCAACAAAGCGAACAGCACCATGCATAATATCACGAACACATCGGCTTCCGTAAACATATCAATGCATAGCGCCACCGTCATGGGCAGCAAATACACCAAAAGCGCCACAAAATAACGCTTGGAATATGCCTTGCGCCAACGGATAGTATTTACAATATTAAGAATCATAATCACCAACAGCGGCGCTACCGCCAACCAAAACAGCGTGCCTCGCACATAGCGATTATCTGCCGTAACATAGTAGTAAATCGTTGTAAACTGCGCGACTATCAGGTTGATGACATACACAGCCAACAATGCCGCAACCACTTGAAACAGGCGGCTTTCTTTCAGCTTTATGCCCCGGCAGTGCAGCAAAAAAACAGTTGGCAAAACCACTAATGATGAAAGGAAAAGCGATTCAAAAAAATACACGATTCTTTCCGCTACCGCCATGCGGGGATTGTCCCAAAAAAGCAGTGCAAAAAAGCAACTGAGTGAGCACGCTAACATCAGTGAAAACAATGTGATAAAATAGCGTCTGTTCCACCTGTCAGTCACAGGCGTTAAAACAGAAAAGGTAATGCCGAACGCCATTGTTACCAACATTGCGCTGATAACCGAAAAGCCGACAACCATGGCGGGTTCAATCATTCTTCAATACCCCCTATCCAAATCGGGTGACGCAGGTTTTTGAGCTGCTCCCTAACGCCTTCGGCTGTAATGGGCTTGAGCATAAAGCCGCTCGCTCCCGTGCCCCAAGCATCTAAAGAATAGTCGCTGTAGGCTGTTAAGTAAATCACATTGGTATGGGGGTTTACCTCGAGCAGGGCGCGGCACAACTCAAGCCCCGTTGTGTTGCGCAATTCAATATCCAAAAAAGCGAGCGCTACACTGTTTTCTTTTGCATATGCAATTGCTTCGTCGGCATCGGTAAAGCCGGTAACGGTTGCCTGCGGCAGAACCTCCTCCAAAACCGGCAGGCCGCCGGTTAAAACGATCTTTCTGTCGTCCACCATAATCACATTGAATTTTTCGTCACCTTGCGTGGCGGCAAACAGTACATTCACATCGGCATCCAATGCCTCGGCAAGCCGCACTATCATTTCGGCATCGGGCAGGCGCTTACCTGTTTCCCAGCGGGTTACTGCGGAGCGGGTAATAAATAACTTATCTGACAGTGCCCGCTGCGAAAGCCCTTTTTCTGTTCTGAGTTTTTTTAAAGTTTCCGAAAATATACGGTTCATGGATGAATACCTCACAATCAATCTACCTGCTATTATAAACAAAAACCGGTTATAAAACAACAGTTGCGCGCTGCATGAGCGCGCAAAGCATTTTTTGTATCATACCTTTACTTCAAAAATCCGTTAATAATCTCTTCTTCCGCTTCTTTTTCGCTCAAGCCAAGCGACATGAGTTTAATCAACTGCTCGCCGGCAATTTTACCGATTGCCGCCTCGTGAATGAGCGAAGCCTCCACATGGTTGGCAGTCAGTTTCGGGTCGGCGGTCACACTCGCGCTATCCATAATAATCGCATCGCACTCGGTGTGACCGTTGCACTTGTTGTTGCCGTTAATGAGCGAAGTAAAGTGCTGGTGAGAGTTATCCTTTGCCACGGAGCGGGAAACCACATGCGCACCGCAGTCTGCGCCGTTCATATCCACCGCAAAATCGGTTTCGGCGCTCTGCTTGCCATGGGTCATAATCTTCTCGTGAATAATCAGTGTCGCCTTATCGGCAAGCACGGCTCTGGTCACGCGCTTGGTGGAGTCTACCCCTTTAATCTGCGCGGTTTCCATTTCCAAATAACCGCCTTCGGCGATATCCACTTCGGTAGTAGGGTTGAGAATTCTCTCGCCGGTTCCCTCACCTTCGCCGTAATGCTTTTCGACATACTTGACTTTCGCGTTTTTGGCGAGGTGAAAAGCGTGAATACCATCGTGTTGGCTCGCTTCGCTACCGTCGTTATGAATGCCGCAACCGGCAACGATGAGCACATCGGCACCTTCGCCCACATAAAAGTCATTATACACCAAATCTTTAAGACCGGTTTTGGAAACAATCACGGGAATATCCACGCGCTCGTTTTTGGTGCCGGCTTTGATGTAAATATCTATGCCCGGCTTGTCCGCCTTGGTTTCGATGGTGATGTTTTCGGTATTATTTCTGCTCTCCAAACCGCCGTCAAGGCGGATGTTATAAGCACCATCGGGAACTTTTTCCAAATCGGCAATGGTTTTGAGCAGGTTCATTTGCATTGTATCGAGTGCCATAATTTAATCCATTTCTACTTTATTTTTGAGTATTGTGCAGGTGCCGGTTGCATTTTGTGTGTTTAATAAGTGCGGTAAGAGGTCTTTCCCCTTGCCGTCATCCGCAATCTTCCCGTCGGCAATCACAATAATGCGGTCGGCAATATTGAGAATTCTCTCTTGGTGGGAGATGATGATAATCGAGCCGTTGGTCTTTTCATACATCTTTTTAAAAACGCCGATAAGGTTTTTAAACGACCACAAGTCTATACCCGCTTCCGGTTCATCAAACACAGTCAATTCCGTGCCCCTTGCCATCGCCATGGCAATCTCAATGCGCTTGAGTTCGCCGCCGGAAAGGCTCTCGTTAACTTCCCTATCCACATAGTCGCGCGCGCACAGCCCCACTTCGGAAAGGAAGTTGCACACCTGTGCGGTATTGAGCTTTTTGCCGCTGGCAAGCGTAATCAAATCCGCAACGGTAATGCCCTTAAAGCGCACCGGCTGTTGAAAGGCAAAAGTGATGCCCATATTCGCGCGCTCGGTAATTGATTTTTCGGTAATATCTTCGCCGTTAAAATAGATGGAGCCGGCAGTGGGCTTGTAAATACCCATAATCAACTTTGCCAAAGTGCTCTTGCCGCCGCCGTTGGGCCCGGTCAGCGCCACAAAACGCTCATCAATTTTTAAACTGACATTGTCGATAATTTCTTTTTCGCCGCTTTCCGACTCTACGGAAAACGAAACATTCTTCAGTTCTAACATAGTGTCTCCTCATTCGGAACTTTTCATCTCTATTATTATACATTAATTATTATTTAAATCAAGTGCGAGTTTTTCAGTTCGCTGTGAGAAGTTTGGAGAGTGGAGTTGATGGCGGGACACCCGCACCCATTCCGCTACGCTCTATTTGGCGCAGCCAAAACTTCACTACGTAGTAACTTCACTGCCCTGCAACTTCACTGCGAAGCAACTTCACTTTATATCATCTGACCTTATAAAAATATATTAATTTGGGTATTTCAATATTGTCACATCGGCGTATAATATATTAAAAAGAACGGGGAAAAAGGAGGCTGTGAAAATGAAAAAGATTGTAACTATTCAAGACATTTCCTGTTTCGGCAAGTGCTCTTTAACCGTGGCGCTGCCGATTATTTCCGCTATGGGTGTGGAAGCGGCGATTATCCCGACCGCGGTGCTCTCTACCCACACAATGTTCAAACGCTTTACTTTTAAAGATTTAAGCGACCAGATTGCACCCATTAGCGAACACTGGCAAGAGGAAGGGCTCAAGTTCGATGCGCTCTATACGGGCTACCTCGGTTCTTTCGAGCAGATTGATATGATGAAGCAATTCTTTGCCGATTTCGGCGAAGGGGCGCTCAAGTTTGTAGACCCGGCAATGGGCGACAACGGCAAACTCTACCCGGCATTTGATGAAGCCTTTGCCAAGCACATGGCAACGCTTTGCGCCAAAGCCGACATTATTGACCCGAACCTGACCGAAGCCTGCTTCATGCTCGGCGAAGAATATAAAGAAGACGGTGCCTATGATGAAACCTACATCAAAGATATTTTGGTCAAACTCACCGACCTCGGCGCCAAAACCGCCATTTTGACCGGTGTCAGCCTGTCGCCCGACAAACTCGGTGCCATGGGCTATGACAGCGAGACAAAAGAATTTTTCTCTTACTATAACCAAAGAATCCCGGCAAAATACCACGGCACGGGCGATGTTTTCTCCTCCTCCCTGTTAGCGGCGCTGGTGCTTGGCAAAGAGCGAGAGAAAGCGATTGAGATTGCCGCCGACTTTACCCGCGAGAGTATCGCGCTCACCGAGGCGGATGCCGAAAAACCCTGGTACGGCGTCAATTTCGAGCAGGCAATCCCCTACCTGCTGCAAAAATTGCAGAAATAGTTCAAAAATGAGAAAGCGGTGCGCTCGGCGCACCGCTTTCAGACTGTCGAAAAAGTGGCTGAAACCACACGGATTTATAAATCAGAACACTTTTTGCTTTTCTCGACAATTCCTAAATCGTTTTTAGTAAGAAAAAATATATAGTAAATGCTATTAGAAAATCGCCGTTTTTTACCGATATAACGGCGATTTTGTGTTTTTGCCAGTCTCTGCTTGCGGTACCTATGTACAGCTCAGCGCAGAGACTGACAAA
>SVOD01000099.1 GCA_015066575.1 Oscillospiraceae bacterium | reverse complement strand
TGCTTTGCAGTTTTTGCTAAGGGATTTTATTCGAATAAGTGAGAAAAATTTTCTTGCATACTTTGTGTATTCAAGGGGATTTTTCTCGCTTAGGCGGATGGAAGCGCACCGCAAAAACCAAACATTCTATATATCAACCGCCCCAACCGCTGATATTTCCCTTTTGCAAAGCGTTTAGAATTTTATCGGGCAGGTTCTCGTATTTTTGCCCTAATTGCGCCATCAGTTCCGCCATTTCCCGGCGCTCGGTCACACCGTCAGCCGGGCAGGCGGATTTCACGATGGGAAGCGCCTGCTTTTTGACCACTTTTTCAATGTGGCGCTCCGGCACATAAATCATCGGGCGAATCAAGGTCAATTCACGGCGCGAGAGGTAAGATTTTGGCGAAAAACAGGCAAAATTGCCGCCGTTAAAAAGGTTCATCAGCGCCGTTTGCGCCGCATCATCCTTGTGGTGGCCGAGAGCAACAACATTGCAACCTGCCTGCCGGGCGGCGTTGTGAAGCATGCCCCGCCGCAGTTTGGCGCACAGCGAGCAGGGATTTTTCTCCGCGCGCGTCTCAAAAACCACACGGTAGAGATTGGTGCGCTCGAGGATGAACTCCACATCGAGCTCTCGGCACAGCGCGGCAAGCGCGCCGTAATCGCCTTTTTCATTGCCGAAGCAGGGGTCGAGCGTGATGGCTTTGAGCGTAAAGTGTTTCGGGTAAAAGCGCCGCATTTGGGCAAGCGCGCACAGCAGCGCCACGCTGTCTTTACCGCCGGAAACGCCGACGGCAACCGCATCCCCTTCATCAATCATATTGTACTGCTCCATTGCCGCGCGCATATATGCCATTAATTGCTGCAATACTTCACCCCCGTTTGCCTTTTGCTTTATTGTAGCACAAAAGGGCGCTGCTTGCAATTCTTCCAAACTATGCTATACTAAAAATATACAGTTGCAGAAAAGGAAATGCTTATGGGATTTATATGCCCGGTTTGCGGCGAAAACTTAATAGAAAGCGAGAAAAGTTACTCCTGCTGCCACGCGCATTTATTTGATAAAGCCAAAAAAGGCTATGTAAACCTTCTGCTCGGGCGCGATGCTTCGCTCCACGGCGATTCCAAAGAAATGGCTCTTGCCCGCTATGAAATTATGCAAAGCGGCACCTATGCGCCCGTCAAGAATGCCGTAATTGCCCTGTTGCAAACCTATGCGCCGGCGGCGCGGGTGATAGCCGACTGCGGCTGCGGGGAAGGCTACTATACCGCAGCGATTGCAGAGGCTTTTCGGCAAGCGGAAGTGCTCGGCACCGATATTTCCAAAGAGGTTTTAGCGGTTGCCAAGCGCCGCGGCAACGGCTTTAAGCGCGCCGTGGCAAGCTCGTTTGCCCTGCCGCTTGCAAGCGAAAGTTGTGATGTGGCGCTCAATATTTTTTCTCCTTTTGCCAAAGAGGAATACGCGCGCATTATTCAACCGGGAGGATTTTTGCTGATGGTTATCCCGCTGGAATATCACCTTTGGGAACTCAAGCAGGCTGTTTACGAAAAGCCCTACCTCAACGAGCCGCACATTCCGGCGCTTACCGGGTTTTCTCTCGCGGCGCAAGAGCGGCTGGAATATCAAAAAACACTCCCCACCCGCCAACTTATTGACCTTTTCGGAATGACGCCTTATGCGATAAAAACCTCCCCTGCCGATAAAGAAAAATTAAACGCTGTCAGCGCTTTAAAAATAACCTTTTCTGTTCAATTACTGCTCTACCAAAAGGAGAATGAACCATGGATTACAAAAAAATGAGTGTGTACCAAATCTGGCCGCGCAGTTTTTGCGACGGTAACGGTGACGGTATCGGCGATTTGCAGGGCATTTACTCAAAGCTCGAGTATGTGGCAAGCCTGGGGGTGGACTGCATTTGGTTCAGCCCGCTTTACCCGAGCCCGAATGCCGACTACGGTTATGATATTGCCGACTACAAGGACATTCATCCCGACTACGGCGATTTGGCAACATTTAAAAAAGTTCTCGACAAAGCCCACGATTTAGGCTTAAAGGTGATTATGGATTTGGTGGTCAACCACTCTTCGGATGAAAATAAGTGGTTTATTGAGGGCGTTAATCCCGAAAGCCCTTACCACGACTACTATTTCTGGCGCAAGGGGCGCGGCAAAAACGGCAAGCGCCCGCCCAACAACTGGCTCTCGCTCATTGACGGCGGCGCCTGGGAACGCAATGAAAAAACAGGTGAATACTACCTGCATGTGTTTGCCAAAAAACAGCCCGACCTGAATATGGATAACCCGCAGGTGCGCAACGAAGTCAAAGACATTATGCGCTTTTGGCTGAATATGGGGGTGGACGGCTTTCGCGAAGATGTGATTACCCTCATCTCCAAAAAAGAAGGCTTGCCCAACGGGTTTCCGCTGCCTGCCGCCACCGGTATGGAGCATTACTTTAACGGCCCGCATGTCAAAGAGTACCTCACCGAATTTAAAGAGGATGTGCTCGACAAATACGACTGCTTTGTAGTCGGCGAAGCACCGATGATGAAACCGAAAACCGCCTTGCAGTACATTGATGAAAAGCACAAAACACTCGACCTGATGTTCCACTTTCAGCATATGGAGGCGGACTGTTTCCTGATGGATTTTCTGCACACCAAATTCCGCTTAAAGAAGATGAAAAAAGCCTTTTCCGCCTGGCAAACACAGCTTGAGGGCAAGGCGTGGAACGCGCTGTATATCGAGAACCACGACCACCCGCGCATTGTCAGCCGCTACGGCAGCGAAAAATACAGAGAGCAGAGCGCCAAAATGCTCGCCAGTATGTATATACTGCAAAAGGGTACGCCTTTCATTTACCAGGGGCAGGAAATCGGTATGACCAATATTGATTTGGATGCCGACCAATTTGTCGATGTATTTGCCAAAAACAACGCTGCTGTCTTTAAAAAATTGCACTTCTCCCAAAAGTGGATAGATAAGATGATTCAACTCTCCTGCCGCGATAACGCCCGCACCCCGATGCAGTGGGATGCCGGTGAAAACGCGGGCTTTAGCACCGGCACACCGTGGTTTTATGTCAACCCCAACTACAAAGAGATTAATGTTGCCGCGCAGGAGGCGGACGATAACTCCGTGCTCAACTTCTACCGCAGGCTGCTTGCCTTCCGCAAGGAAAACGAAGTGGTTTTAGAGGGAAAATATAAAGAGTATTGCAAAAAAAGCAAGAAGATTTATGCCTTTGAGCGCGTGCTCGGCAATACCCGCCTGCTGACCGTCAACTCCTTCACCGCCAAGGGCGTGCGCTTTGAAGCGCCCAAGGGCTACGATTTGGAGGAAGGCGAACTGGTGTTCCAAAACTACTCCAAAACCCCGATTGTCAATAACGGCTTTATGCTCCGACCTTATGAAACAAGAACCTACTTGTTTGAAGATTAATTTTTCAGGTAAAATCTAAAATAAAATGCCGCTTTGCGGCACTACTGAACACTGAACACTGAAAACTGAACACTAAAAAAAGGACTGTCCGTGACAGTCCTTTTTTACTGCCAATCCGCTTTGGTACAAAGCGTAATCGGTTCTTTTGTTATCGGTTGCAGGAAACGCAGTTGCCCGCAGTGCAGGCACTGGTGGTCGATGGTGTCGCTCCCCGTGCCGTACATCGTGTCGCCCACCAGCGGGTGGCCGATGGCGGCAAAGTGCACGCGAATTTGGTGCGTTCTGCCGGTTTCCAATTTAATTTTGAGCAGGGTGGTGTCTTTTCGCTGCTCGACCACCTCGTAATGCGTCACCGCGCGCAAGCCGTTTTCACCCACGCGGCGGGTAATTTTGCGCGCTTCCGGGCGCTCAATCGGCAAATCAATCGTGCCGCTTTTCCCGAGGTTGCCGCACACAAGCGCAAAGTAGGTCTTTTCCATACTCTCGCGCAGCCTGCCTGCGGCAAGGCGGTTGAGCGCAATGACCACCAAGCCCGTGGTGTCGCGGTCAAGCCGGTTGATGGCGCGAAAGGTGCATTGCTTGCCCTCTTGGAGAAGGTGAAAGGCAACGGCATTGGCAAGCGTATCGCCCTGGTGGTTGCGGGTCGGGTGGCAAACCATAAACGCCGGTTTATTGACCACAAGTACATCCTCATCTTCATATACCGCCTGCAGCGGCAACTCCACCGGCGGTATGTCGCTTTCACCGAGCGGGATGTTGACTTGCAGCACATCTCCCGCGTGCATCACGGCGGTGGTTTTGGCGCGTTCTCCGTTTAAAAGTATGCCCTGCTCTTCCTGCCGCAGTGCGGTAATTAAGCGCGCGGAATATCTCTCCCTGCCCTTTAAAAAGGCAAGTATACTTTGCTCTTCTTCAATTTGGTAAGTAATTGTTCTAAACATCTTCATATACCGCGCAAAAAAGGGCGGATGATATCCGCCCCTACTGAACACTGAAAGCTGAAAGCTGAAAACTGAAGAATAAAAACTGTGTGCAGCCTTTTATTCTTCCCCGGCAAACTGCGCATTATACAGTTCGTAGTAGAAGCCTTTTTTCTTTAAAAGCTCTTCGTGGTTGCCGGTTTCCACAATCTGCCCGTTATTCATGACCAAAATGGTATCGGCGTCGCGAATGGTGGAAAGCCTGTGCGCAATCACAAAGCTCGTGCGGTTTTGCATGAGCGCAAGCATCGCCTTTTGTATTTGCACCTCGGTGCGCGTATCGACCGAAGAGGTCGCTTCGTCCAAAATCAAAATTTTCGGGTCGGCAAGAATCGCTCTGGCAATCGTCAGCAACTGCCGCTGCCCCTGCGAAACATTGGAGCCCTCTTCCTCAAGCACGGTATCATAGCCCTCGGAAAGGGTTTTGATGAAGTGATTGGCTCTGGCTGCCTTGGCGGCTGCCACAATTTCATCATTGGTTGCACCGAGCTTGCCGTAGGCAATATTTTCACGAATCGAGCCGCTAAAGAGCCAGGTGTCCTGCAGCACCATACCGAAGGTCGCGCGCAGTTCTTCGCGGCTGATGTCAGTAATATCCACATCGTCCACCAAAATTTGACCGCCGCGCAGTTCGTAAAAGCGCATTAAAAGATTGACAATGGTAGTCTTGCCTGCACCGGTGGGGCCGACAATCGCGACTGTCTGCCCGGGCTCAACAACCAGGTTCATATTTTCAATGAGCGGCTTATCTTCCTGATAGCGGAAGCGCACATCGCGAAATTCCACCTTGCCTTTGACTTCACCGAGGGTGGCGCTAACGGTTTCGGGAACGAGCTCTTCTTCATCCAGCAGGTTATACACGCGCTCGAAAGAAGCCAGTGCGGATTGCAGCTGATTGAGCGTTGCGGAAATGTTCTGAATCGGGAAAGTAAACAGCTTGGAATAGACCAGAAACGCGGTGATATCACCCACATTGATGCTGCCGCTGATGCTTAACAAGCCGCCAATCACGCAAATAAACACAAATACAAGGTTATTGACTGCATCATTAAGCGGCATAATCATGCCGGTCATGGTTTGCGCGCGCTGCGTGGAGCGGCGCAAATCCTCATTAATGGCATTAAATTCTTCTATGCTCTGCTCCTGGCGGTTAAAGACCTTAATGAGCTTGTGAGCGGTATACATTTCCTCCACATGGCCGTTGAGTTCGCCGGTCTGCTCCCATTGGCGCGAATAATACTTTTGTGAGCGCTTGGTGATGAAACTTGCAATAAAGGAGCAAATCGGCAGCGCAAGCACGGTAATGAGCGCCAAAGTAAAGTTGGTCACAAACATCATAATCATCACACCGATAATGGTGACCACCGCCGCAATTAACTGCGTGATGCTCATATGCAGGCTGCGGGAGATATTATCCATATCATTGGTAATTCTCGAAAGCACATCGCCTTTTGAAGAAGAGTCAAAATACTTCAGCGGCAGTTTGGAAAGCTTTGCATTCACATCTTTTCTAAGCTTAAAGACAATGCGCTGCGAGAGCCCTGCCACGGTAAACTGCTGAATGTAGGTGGCAATGCAGCTGAGCACATAAACGCCCACGATTACACCGAGAATTTTCCAAACACCCGAAAGGTCAAACCCGCTGCCCGCGATTTTGGACTTCACCTGCACCTGCATTTCGGAAATCACACTACCGAGCAGGTTGGGACCGAAAATAGAGAAGACCGCTGTGCCTGCCGAAGCAATCGCAATGAGAATAAATCCCCACTTTTCGGGCGCAAAGGAATGTATCACCTTGCGAAGGGTTCCTTTAAAATCCTTCGCGCGTTCATTGGGGTCGTGCTCACCCCTGCGGCGCTCCATTGCTTTTTGGGCGCGCGCCTTGAGCGTATTTTCGCTCACAAAATTCTTTCTTTTTTTAGCCAAGTTTCTCCACCTCCTCGGTAGAAATCTGGCTGAGCGCAATTTCCTGGTATGCCGCACAGCTTTCCATGAGCTGCTTGTGCGTACCGATGCCGGCAATGCTGCCTTCATCGAGCACAATAATTCTGTCCGCATCCATCACGGTATTGATGCGCTGGGCAACAATAATGATATTGGCTTGGCTGCATTGCTCTCTTAATGAAGCGCGCAGCGCCGCATCTGTTTTAAAATCGAGTGCGGAAAAACTGTCATCAAAAATCAAAATCTCAGGCTTCTTCATCACTGCCCTGGCAATGGATAAGCGCTGCTTTTGCCCGCCGGAATAGTTTTTGCCGCCCTGTGAAACAAAGGCTTCCAGCTGCTCCGGCTTGCGGCGGATAAAATCTTCCGCCTGCGCAATGCTCAGCGCCTGCCACATATCCTCTTCCTGCGCACGGGGATTGCCATAGCGCATATTATCGGCAACTGTGCCGGAAAACAGGTAGGATTGCTGCGGCACCAGGCCGATTCTTGCGCGCAGCTCGGCGAGCGGCACATCTTTAATATTGACACCGTCGAGCGTAATGCTGCCGGCATTGACATCGAAAAAGCGGGGAATGAGATTGACCAGGGTAGATTTGCCCGCACCGGTCGAACCGATAATGGCGGTAATCTCCCCTGCCCTGCTCTCAAAACTGATTTTTTGCAGCACGGGTTCCTCTGCATCGGGGTAGCAGAATTTTACATTATCAAACACCAGGTGCACATCATTGCCTTCTTCAAAATGTCGCGGTTCATCGGGCTCGCAAACACTGATTTCGCACTCTAAAACCGCATTGATGCGCTTTGCCGCCACCTCACCGGAGGGAATCATCACAAAAATAGCGGATGCCATGCCGACACCGGCAATCATCAGCAGAATGAAAATCATAAACATCTGCAAATCGTATACACTCGTGGAAAGCTTAACAGGGTCGGTCAAAGTGTCAATATTCTTGGCGCCGAACACCATAATAATGCCGAGTACCGAGTAGAGCACCAGATAGGCAACCGGAATCACCACGGCAAAAAGCCTGTAAATTTTCAGGCTGATTTTGGTTAAATCGGTGTTGGTTTCGTTGAACTTTTCATCCTCAATCGGCTCTCTGTTGAAAGCGCGAATCACGCGAATGCCGGTCAGCTTTTCGCGCACAATGCGGTTGATGATATCCACCTGTTTGCGCTGGCGGTCAAACATCTTTTTGGTGGCTCTAAAGAGCAAAAAGACCGCCACGCCCACCAGCGGGAGCGCGCACAGAACAACGGCGGCAAGCTTTGCATTGTACATTAAGCTGAGCACTGCGCCGCCCACAAAGAGAATCGGGGCGGGAATGAGCAGTTTGATAATGCCGAGCACCAACTCCTGCAGTTGCTGAATGTCGTTGGTGGTGCGGGTAATGAGTGAAGCGGTGCCGAAATGCTCGTGTTCCTGCTGGCTGAGCAGGGTGATTTTTTCAAAAACACTTTGGCGAATGCTGGCACCGAAATTGGCGCTTGTTTTGGCGGAAAAGTAGTTGCCCAAAATGCCGACAACGCAGCCTGCGAGCGCCACCAGGCACATCACAATGCCCATCCACAGCACATAGCCCCCATCGCCCTTGTCCACACCGTCTTCCAAAATCCCGGAAACCACGGTCGGCAACGCCAGAGTGATAAGGTTTTGCAGACTCACCAGCAGCATTGCCGTTACGGCATAGCGCTTACAATGGCTTAAATACTTAATGAGTTTTAACATAGTAATACCTTTTTCGTGTTTTTTGCTAATAGATAATTTGATAATAGCACATATTAATAAATATTACAAGAAAAATAAGGATTTGTCGAGGTCTACGACCTCGCAATTCCTTATTTGGAGCCTATTAGCAGTTAGCCTATTGGCATATTAGCGAGTGGGCGGGACACCCGCACCCGATTATATTAT
>SVOD01000098.1 GCA_015066575.1 Oscillospiraceae bacterium | reverse complement strand
TTTTGCCCAGCCGAGCAAAAGGGCGTCCGCCACATACTTGGAGTCCGTGGTCAGTTCAACGCGACAGGGCTCCTTGAGCGCTTTTAAACCCTCAATGACTGCTGTTAATTCCATGCGGTTATTGGTTGTGGAGGCTTCATAGCCGGAAAGCTCTTTTTCGACTCCCTTATACACAAGTACCGCGCCCCAGCCGCCCGGTCCCGGATTTCCGGAACAGGCGCCGTCGGTATATAGTTGAATGCTTTTCATAGTCACGATTCCTTCAATGTGATGTTACAATTATAGCATTTAGCGCTTTTTTAATCAAGTTGTATTTATATCTTGACTTTAGTGTTTAATCCTTGTAAAATAGAGTTCTGTATATTAATCTATTATATTTTTAGTATTTACATATTTCAGAAAGGATTCTATTGTATGGCTGCTAACCAAAAACAGAAAAAGTCTGCTGCTCAGCAGGCAAGGCGGCGCGTGAGTAAGAAAGTAAAAGTAGCGGATAACCATGCGGCAGGTGCGGCAAAAAAGAAAAGCACTGCTCCTCAAAAATCAAACAGTAAAAAGAAAACAGCACCGATTCAAAATACAAAGAGTGCTCCCAAAAAAAATGCGACTCGTAAAAAGAGCCCGAAAGCATTACCGTCAAGAGCACCGAAAAAAATCAGTATTTCATTTTTAGGCGGCTTAGGGGAAATCGGCAAAAATTTAACTGTCTATGAATACGATGGCGAAATGATAATTGTCGATTGCGGCTTGGCATTTCCCGACAGCAATATGCACGGTGTGGATGCCGTAATACCCGACTTCACTTATCTTAAAGAAAATGCCGCTAAAATCAAAGCGTTATTTATTACCCACGGGCATGAGGACCATATCGGCGCCGTGGCGCATTTAATGAAAGAAATCAATGTGCCGATTTACGGAACGGCACTCACTTTGGGCTTAATTGAGATTAAACTGCGCGAACACGGTATTCTCAATACCTGTACGCTCAAAAAATTCCACGCCGGCGATACCATAAAAGTCGGTAAATTCTCAGTGGAGTGCATTCATGTTAATCACTCTATTCCCGATGCGGTGGCGTTTGCCATCAAAACCGCTGCCGGCACAATTGTACAAACCGGCGACTTCAAAATCGATACCACGCCGATTGATGGCGAGGTGATTGATTTGCCGCGACTCTCGCAACTCGGCAAGGAAGGTGTGTTGGCACTGCTGCAAGACAGCACCAATGCCGAAAAAGACGGCTACACATTTTCGGAAAGTATGGTCGGCGCAACCTTTGAAGCGCTGTTTCGCGAGGCGGGGAGAAGGCGCATTATTGTGGCAACTTTTGCCTCTAATGTGCACCGCATTCAGCAAATCATGGATGTGGCAAAGGTACTCAAGCGTAAAGTTGCCGTTATGGGCAGGAGTATGAGCAATATTGTGGCGCTCGGCGAAGAATTAGGCTACCTGAAAGTACCGAAGGGGCTGTTAATTACGAAAGAGGAAATTAAGAATTACCCCGACCACAAATTGGTGCTCATCTGCACCGGCTCGCAGGGGGAACCGATGGCGGCACTCTCTAAAATGGCACTGAGCGAACATCGCCAGGTGGAAATTACCGCCAATGATTATATCGTCATTTCCTCTCGACCGATACCCGGCAACGAAAGAGGTGTCGGCAATGTGATTAACGGCTTAATTCAGCACGGTGCCGAGGTCATTTATGAAAATATGTACCAAACCCATGTTTCCGGTCACGCATGTGCGGAAGAACTGAAAATGATGATTAGTTTGGTCAAACCCAAGCTCTTTATCCCGGTACACGGCGAACAAAAGCATTTGAAAAAGCATGCGGCTTTAGCGGGGAAAATGGGATATACCAACAAGCAAATCTTAATTCCCGAAAACGGCACCAAGTATCTTATCAATGCAAAAGGGCATGTGGAAGCAAGCGAAAAAGTCCCGGCAGGGGTTACTTTTATTGACTCTTCCGGCTACGGTGATGTGGAATCTATTGTGTTGCGCGACAGAAGCAAGCTCTCTTCGGCGGGGATGATTAGTGTCGCTGCGGCGGTAGATATGCATTCGCGCTTTTTGCTGGCAGGACCCGAAGTGGTTTCCAGAGGCTTTGTATATATGAAAGAAAATGAAGCGCTGATTACGACGATTGAAAAGCGCAGCGAAGAAGTGATTGAAGATTTCTTAAGAAGCCGCAATTACGATGTCAATGCGTTGCGCTCCCGTTTGGCAGATGAAATAGCCAAGCTTATTTACAGGCAAACCAAGCGCAATCCGATGATTTTACCGACCATTATGGAAGTATAGAAAGGGTTTAAAATGAAAGTTGTACTGTTACAAGATGTTAAGTCATTAGGCAAAAAAGGTGATGTGGTCAACGCTGCGACCGGCTACGCCAGAAATTTTCTGCTTGCCAAAGGTTTGGCGGTCGAGGCAGATGCCAAGGCAATGAACGAAGTCAAAACCAAGCAGGCGGCAGCCGATTACCACAAAGCGCAGGAATTGCAGGCGGCAGAAGAACTTGCTGCACAGTTAAATGCGCAAACCATTAAAATTAAGGCAAAAGCCGGTTCTGCCGGCAGATTGTTCGGCTCCGTGACCACCAAAGAAATCGCGGCTGCCATCAATGAACAATTCGGCTGCAATATTGATAAGAAAAAGGTATCACTTGATGCGGATATCAAAACCTTCGGCACATATAATGTTGAAGTGAAGCTACCGCAGGGCGTGAGCACATCTCTTTATGTTCAAGTAAGCGAGGCGTAATCGTCTTTCTCAAATTTTCGGAAAGGATTATACTATGGCGGATGTTTTTAATTTTGAAAATTTACCTTGCTCCGTAGAAGCGGAGCAGGCTTTGTTGGGCTGCATTCTCAAGCAACCCGACTGCTTTAAGGATATTGCCGATAAGGTGAAGGCAGATGAATTCTTTGTGGAGCTCAACCGCAAAATCTTTGAAATCATGGTCAGCCTGGACACCCTTTCCAAAAAGATTGACCCCGTTATTATCAATGACCGCCTCAAAGAAAGCGGTGATTGGGGAGAGCAGGACGGCAGAAAGTATCTGCTGGATTTAGCTGCCTGTGTGCCGAGTACGGCGAATGTCGAGCAGTATGCCGATATTGTGCGCGAAAAGTATTATTTGCGGGTGATTATTACCGCTTCAAATCAGACCATTCAAGAAGCGAGTGCAGCCGGTGATGATGCGGCAGCAGTGATTGATGCGGCGGAGAAGCGTATTTATGATATTCGCTCCGGCAGGTCCATTAAAAATGAACCGAAAAGAATCGGCGATATTTTGATTAACGAGTTAATGCCGCGCGTGGAAAGTCTCGCCAAGGGAGAGGATACCGAGAAGGGTGTTGATTCCGGCTACAAAAAGCTGGATTCGACTTTGACCGGATTTAATAAAGGTAATCTGATTATTATCGGTGCCCGCCCGGCAATGGGTAAGACCAACATTGCGCTCAATTTTGCCAGAAATGTCACGATGCTCAAAGGCAAGACCGCTGTGTTCTTTTCGCTGGAAATGAGTAAAGAAGAAATTGCCGAACGTCTGCTTTCCATGGATTCCGGTATCGAAAACGGGAAACTGCGCTCCGGTGAATTGGAAAAAGACGATTGGACAGCTATCGGTGAATCTATCGGCAGATATTCCATGGCCAATTTATATATCGATGATTCGAGCGATTTAACCGTTCCCTCTCTTAAAAGCCGCGTCAGGCGCATCCCGCATGCGGATATTGTGTTTATCGACTATTTGGGTTTATTGAGTTCATCCGCAAAAAAGGAAAACCGTGTGCAGGAGATTTCTTCTATCACAAGAGAGTTGAAGATTATGGCAAAGGAATTGGCGTTACCTGTAGTCGCTTGCGCTCAGTTGAACCGAGGCTCGGCAGAGGGTAGAGCCAGGCGCCCGGTGCTGACAGATTTAAGAGAGTCCGGCTCAATAGAACAGGATGCCGATGTGGTGCTTTTCCTGCATAGAGATTATTACTATACCACACCCGGTGCCGAACCCGATGAAGAAGCGCAGGATGTGGACCCGACCGCGGCAGAATTGATTATTGCCAAAAACCGCCACGGCGGACTGGATAATATCAAACTGCATTTTGACGGGGAACACTCGAAGTTTACCGCTATTCAGTATATTAAGGATTCCGACTTTGCTTAATGGAACAGAAGATTCGCGCGACAATTCAACAATATGCGATGTTGCAATGCGGTGACAGCGTAGCCGTTGCCGTATCGGGCGGGAAAGATTCGGTAGCACTGTTGCATTTCCTATGTTCTTTGAGAGAAGAATTTGCACTGAATCTGACCGCTGTGCATATTCACCACGGCATTCGTGCACAGTCTGCCGATAGAGATGAAGCGTTTGTCAGAAATCTCAGTGAGCAATTCGGCGTAGCGTACCGCTGTTTTCATTTTGATGTGCCGCAGCAGGCAAAGCAAAGAGGGTTAAGTGAAGAAACCTGCGGCAGATTGTTGCGCTACGAAGCGCTTGAAAGCCTCGGCACCGATAAAATCGCAACGGCACATACGCTGTCGGACAGCGTGGAAACTTTGCTCTTTCACCTTGCAAGAGGAAGCGGTGTGAAAGGGTTGTGCGGGATTCCGGCGGTGCGCGGCAACATCATTCGCCCGCTCATTGATTGTACAAGTGAAGAAGTGCTTGCCTATTTGGAACAGCATACTTTGCCGCATATGCAAGATGAAAGCAACGAATGTGAAGACTATGCGCGCAATGCTATTCGCCGGCAAATCATTCCGCGATTGGCAGAAATTAACGGCGCATTTGAAACCAATGCAGCGAAGACAATGGCAATCCTGCGCGAGCAAAATGTGTATTTGGAGCAGCAGGCGCTGGAATTTTTAAAAGAACACGGTAATGATGCGGCGGCAATCTCCGCTTTGCCGCAAGCGCTCAAAAGTGAAGTGTTGCGCAAGCTGTGCAGGGAACAATGCGGCGCAGTTCCCGAATACCGCCATATTCAGGCGATAGAAAGTGTTTTGGGCGGGGGGCAAGTGCAAATTAACGGCGGTGCAACCGTGCGCGTGCGCAAGGGTAAAGTGGAATTCCCTGCGGCAACGGTCGGAGGTGCTTACCGCTTCGCGGTTGAGCCGGGAGAATATACACTGCCTGTGGGTGTGCTTAAAGTACAAAAAATCAATTGTAAACAATTTGAAAACTTCACGAAAGACAGGTTTTCTTTCGCTGTTGATTGTGATAAAATAAAATCTAATTTGACTTGCCGCAATCGGCAAGCCGGTGACATTTTTTTTGATGCAAAGCGCGCTTTGCACAAAAGTATGAAGAAGTACCTTGCCGAAATTGCTTGGGAACCGGAACAAAGAGCCGCTTTTCCCGTCTTTTTATACGGTGAAGAGGTGATTGGCACACTCGGTTCAACGCCGGATATAACCGTTGCGCCGGATGGCGACACAAAAGAGGTTTTGTATTTATATTTAGAGAGGGAATAAAACATGGCAGAGATGAGAGATGATATTGCCTACATTTTGGCTCAGGAAGACGAAATTAAAGAGATTTGTAAAAATTTAGGGGCAAGAATTTCTAAGGACTATAAGGATAAAAATATAATTATAGTCAGTGTGCTAAAGGGGGCTTTTGTATTTTGTGCCGATATTTTCAGAAATATCAGCATTCCGTGTGCGATTGATTTTATGGCAATTTCTTCCTATGGCAGCGGCACAACACCCGGAGCAGTTCGTATGATAAAAGACTTGGGCGTGGACATTACCGGCATGGATGTACTCATTGTCGAAGATATTCTTGACAGCGGTAATTCTTTGGCTTATACCATCGAATTACTCAAAGCAAGAAAACCTGCCAGCATCAAAATATGCACCCTCTTGGATAAACCCGACAGGCGCCAAGCAAAGCACATTGTTGCCGATTATGTCGGCAAAGTCATTCCCGATGAATTTGTGGTCGGCTATGGCTTGGATTACGATGAAAAATATAGAAATTTACCATACATCGGCGTGTTAAAGCCCGAGGTATATTCCAAATAGTCAATGATCAAAAGGAGATATTTTCATGGACGCTAATTTTAACAAGCCCGAAAAAAAAGGCAACGGCAATTCCAAAATCAAGACAATTATTTTGTATGCCGTGATGCTCGCTGTATTTATCGGCGGTATTGCTTTTATAGGCTCCAGAAGAGGTAGCGAAGACAAAGCGGCTTACTATGAGGTAGTACAGTATTTTGAACAGGGCAAAGTCACCGCCTATACGCTTAATCTTTCCAACGGCAAGTTGGAATACCAATTGGCAGGCGAAAAGACCGTGCAAGAGTATACCGTGCCGAATGTGACAATGTTTGTCAACGATATACACGAAAATGTTGTTGCATATAATGCCAAAAATCCCGATAAGGCGATTAAAGCCGATTACGAAAAGGGAAGCGACGGTTCCATTTGGCTGAGCCTGTTGCCGACGGTAGTGCTCATCGGTATTGTTGTTCTTGCTTACTTCTTCCTGATTCGAAAGATGGGCAGCGCAATGGGCAGCGACCATCGCTCGGCGATGAATTTTTCTAAAGCGAGGGTGCGCAACGGGGCCGACCAAAAGGAAAAAAAGACCTTTGATGATGTGGCGGGCGCCGACGAAGAGAAAGAAGAGCTTTCGGAAATTGTGCGTTTCTTAAAGAACCCGCAGAAGTTTAATGACCTCGGTGCAAGAATTCCGAAGGGTGTGCTTTTAGTTGGTCCTCCGGGTACCGGTAAAACCCTGCTTGCCAAGGCTGTGGCAGGCGAAGCGGATGCGCCCTTCCTTTCTATTTCCGGTTCTAACTTTGTGGAGTTATATGTCGGTGTCGGCGCTTCTCGTGTCAGAGACCTGTTTGAACAAGCAAAAAAGCAAGCGCCCGCAATTATCTTTATTGATGAGATTGACGCTGTCGGCAGACATAGAGGTGCCGGCATGGGCGGCGGTCACGATGAAAGAGAACAGACTTTAAATCAGCTGCTTGTAGAGATGGATGGTTTTGGTGTCAATGAAGGTATCATTATCATTGCGGCAACGAACCGCCCCGATATTCTCGACCCGGCGCTCTTAAGACCCGGCAGATTTGACCGCCAGGTGACAGTCAGCTATCCCGATATGAAGGGAAGAGAAGAAATATTAAAGGTGCATGCGCGCAATAAACCGCTTGCACCCGATGTGAACTTAAAGACGGTTGCCAAGACCACTGCCGGTTTCACCGGTGCAGACCTGGAAAACCTGCTCAATGAAGCGGCTTTGCTGGCAGCAAGGTATGATAAGAAAGCCATTACCATGGAGCTTATCGACGAAGCGGCCATTAAAGTGGTTGTCGGTCCCGAAAAGAAGTCACGCAAGATGAGTGATAAAGAAAAGAAACTCACTGCTTTCCACGAAGGCGGTCACGCGATTGCCACTTACTTTTTGGAAGGGCAAGACCCCGTGCATCAGGTTTCGATTATTCCCAGAGGCAGAGCCGGCGGTTTTACCATGAGCTTGCCCAGTGAGGATAAGAGTTATCAGTCTAAGAACGAAATGCTGGATGATATCGTTGTATTACTTGGCGGCCGCGTGGCGGAAGCTTTGGTTCTCGGTGATATTTCTACCGGTGCAAGCAATGATATTAAGCGCGCGACCGATATTGCCAGAAATATGATTACGCGCTACGGTATGAGTGAAAAATTAGGACCGATTACCTTTGGCGATGATAATGATGAGGTCTTCCTCGGTATGCAGTATTCACATGTGCGCAATTACAGTGAAGAAATTGCCGCTGAGATTGATAAAGAAGTCAATCGTATTATCAGCGAGCAGTACCGGAGGACAGAACAAATCTTAAATGAACATATGGATTCGTTGGAATTAGTCGCCAACGCGCTTCTTGAGAGAGAAAAACTCGAAGGCGAAGAGTTCAAGACCTTGATTGAAACCGGTTCATTACCGCCGCAGGATGGTGAAGAAACCTCTGCCGGGGCAGAAGAACAACCGGCAGAAACAGCGCCTGCACAAGAGCCGATGCAAACACCGCTCGAGGCGCAGGAAAACACGGCGCAGCCGCCGGCTGAAACGGTAGAACAAAGTGATGTTCAAGCCGAAAACGCAGATGAAACGGCAGACGAATGAATAAAGTAAAAAAACACGGTTGTATTTTGAACAACCGTGTTTTTAGTTGGTCTTAAGCATAGCTATAAACCCCCGGTTCTACCGGGGGAATGAAAACGGCTTCAGCAACAAAAAACCGGCGAGCGAAACGCAAGCCGAAAA
>SVOD01000097.1 GCA_015066575.1 Oscillospiraceae bacterium | reverse complement strand
AGGCGCCTGTTCGGAAAGGGAGCAAGGGAGGTCACCGTGTTTGACTGCTCCGGGTATGTTTCAAAGGCCCTCATGGTGCAGGGGAGCTTGAGGTTGGCGATATTACCGGTCACAAAACTCATATAAGTGCCGGCTGCACCTAACAGCGGGGCATAAGAAATTACTTCAATAAATGCGGTAGGGTAGAAAATAATAGCAACGGATGCAAGCCCTTTGAAAAAGTATTCCGCTTTCGGCCACGCATCCAGGTGTATGCTGAAAGCAACCGGAACGAGCAGAAAAATAATGAGAGACGCCACTGTCCATATTCTGCCCCAAGTGTGAGTTTTGTCAAAATAGCTTTTCATTCTCAATACCTCCATTCAATCAGGTATTGAGCGGGCAGGAAGCGGTTGACCAAAAGCACTAAACCCATGCCCAAAAACATACTCAACGGCATTGCAAAACTTTCAAACTTTTGCAATTTCGGGATTTTTTTGACCAATAATGTGAATAAGAGCATAAAACCGACCGAACCGAGTAAGCCAGTGATGGAGAGCACACCGGCTCCGTCGCCGAGAATGCCGAGGTCCTTTTCACCGGTGCCGAGAATAGCTCTGCCGACAAAGGCAATGATAATACCGATAAAAGCAGCGGCACTCATTAAATCTGCCCAAAGCTTATTCTTATTCATCGCTTTACCGATGCCTTTTTGTAGTTTCTTTAAAACAAACGGAAGAATGACAAGCGGCATAATAGAGCCGACGGTCATGACCCAGGCAACGGTTGTGAACTGTGTCGGGTCGGTTACAGCACTTGCGAGGCCGGCAGAATTGCCCATCGCATTCAGGGCGGATTGTGCGGAAGATGTTTCGTATTGAATAGCACCGATAACAGTGAGGCGAATCCAGGGGAGAACGACACCCAATGCGCCGGAAAGAATCACAACGGTTGCAACAATGGATATTGCGGGTGCAATGGAAAACAGTGCGGATTGTAAAGCGGCATTTTTCATTTTATCATTGCTGATGCCCAGCTCTTTCCCGCGCTTTACAGCGCGTACAAGAAAGAAAGCAGACTGTGCAAGCACAAATACTACAATCGCACTGCCGACCGCATACATAAACGGTGACGATTTAAAATCCATCCAAGTTCCCCCAAAGCGCCCGTCGCGCATAAGAATCCAAAATATAAAAATATTATATATTATATGAGCTTAAAAATCAATCCAATAAACTTTTAAAAAAATATTTTATAAATTTTATACAAATATCCAAAAAAAGAGTTGGTGATTTTGATGAAGCACTATGTTGAAATTATCCGCTGTTTATGGTAGTATGAACTGGTAATTAACGAAAGAAAAGGAGTTGCAGGTTGAAACAGATTCGGCAAATTGACTTGTTTGACGGGGCGACATTGCTCCATTACCGCACCGACCGCTTTAAAAGCACGCGTATTACGATTCGCTTTGCACTTCCGGCACAGGCACAGAGCGCAAGCGCACGCGCAGCGTTGCCGGGCTTACTTCGCTACACATCCAAAGAATTTCCGACTACCATGCAGATGGAAAGAAAGCTCGCGTCTCTCTATGGGGCAGGTTTTTCCGGCATTTCCACTATCATCGGAGACACGCATGTGTTATCGTTTACCATCAGCACCGTGGCGGATAGATTTGCCTTGGCGGGCGAATGCATCAGTCGCGACTGTCTGCATTTTTTGCTTGCTTGTATCTTTGAGCCGGATTTGGATGCAAACGGGCTTTTTAAGCCGGAAAATCTGCAGCGCGAGCAGCGCCTGCTTATAGAAGATATTCAAGCGGGGCAAAGTGATAAAATGACATACAGTGTACACCGCTTTAAAGAGCTGTTTTATGCCGGTGAAGGGGCAGCCGTAAAGCCCAACGGTACCGAACAGCAGGTGAATCATTTGACTGTAGCTGAGGTTACCGCCGCTTGGCGCCAAATGCTTGAAAAGGCGCAGGTTTTTGTGCTTGCCATAGGCGATACGGATGCCCAAAGCATTGCTGCGGAGGTTCGCGGCTTCTTTGAAAAAATGCAAAGAAATTATGAAAAGCCTGTCATGACAAAACACTTGATAAGCCCGCAACTAAAGCAATTTCATGAGGAAGAGGCACTCGAACAGTGCAAGCTCAACCTGGGCTTTTGCGTGGACTGTGAGAATGAACATGTGTTCAAAGTGATGAATATGATTTTCGGCGGAAGCGAAATGTCGAAACTTTCCAAGTCGGTGCGAGAAAAGATGAGTTTATGCTACTATTGTTCTTCGGCTTGCGCATTGAAAAAGCAGACGTTGCTTGTATTTAGCGGTATTGAAGGTATAAACCGAGAAAAGGCGATTGCCGCCATACGCGGACAGCTGGAAGCAATGCAAAGCGGCAATATTACGCAAGAAGAAATCGACATTGCCAAGCGCAAGATAAAAGATGCTTATCTTTCTTCGCTGGATACACCTGTGGATATTGCGCAGTGGTATTTGCCGCAGATGTTTGATGAATCCATCCTTTCGGTGGAAGAAAGCATCGCGGGAATAGACGCTGTTACGAAAGAACAAGTCATTGCGTGTGCAAAAACGGCAAAATTGGATACAATTTATTCATTGGGATAAAATGTGAATAATAGATTTGGAAAAAAGAATATGAAAATACAAAAAATTGAAAATAAAACAATCGGTGAGACTTACTATTCCGCCGAACATCCCTCCGGTTTAAAAATACTGGTATTGCCAAAAAAAGACTATCAAACAAATTATGCCTTGTTCGGCACAAAATTCGGCTCGGCGGACAGCTGCTTTGTCACGGCAGCCGGAGAAACGATTACGCTGCCTGACGGCACGGCACATTTTTTGGAGCATAAGCTTTTTGAAAGTGAAGAAAAAGATGCTTTTGAAAAGTTTGCACTTACGGGTGCCAGAGCGAATGCCTATACTTCATTTGACCGCACCTGCTATTTGTTTTCCTGTTCGCAGAACTTTTATGAGAACTTGGAATCCTTGATTGATTTTGTGAGCGAACCGTATTTTACGGCGCAGACCATTCAAAAAGAACAGGGGATTATCGGGCAGGAGATTAAGATGTATCGGGACAATCCCTCCTGGCAGGCAATGATGGGATTGCTGGGGGCGCTGTATCACCATTGTGCGGTAAATACCGATATTGCCGGAAGCGTGGAAAGTATAGCGCGCATTACCGCTCCGACTCTTTATGCGGCATACGAAGGGTTTTATGTGCCTTCCAATATGGTGTTGTGCGTGTGCGGTGATGTAGACGTGCAAAGAGTCATAGATATTTGTGATGCACACATTCGTTTTGCCGACAGGCAGGCGGCAAAGGCGGCACCGCCTGAGGAACCGTCGGAAGTGAAAGAAACAAAAGTGCGTCGCGAAATGTCGGTGAGTATTCCGGTATTTGCCTTCGGGTATAAAGAGGAATGTACCGGTATAAAGAGTCTCAAGGAAAGAGTCGAAACCGTTGTTTTAAATCAAATTCTTATCGGTACCATGTCGCCGCTGTACGAGCAACTGCTACAGGAAGGGCTCATCGGCGAGGATTTCAGCAGTGAATATTTTTGCGGTAGAAACTATGCAGCGGTTCTCTTTGAAGGCACCGGGGAACACGGAGAAGAAATCAAACAGCGCTTTGAGCAGGAGGTTGCGCGCGTACGCCGCGAAGGGATTGACCGTGAATTATTGGATTGCGTTATTAAGGAATTATATGGTACAATGATTAAAGGCTTTAATTCCGTGGAAGACATTGCCTCCGAACTGATGGAGAGCGAAATAGGCGGTTACGGGCTGTTTGATGAGTGGGAATTGTATCAATCTCTCACACCGGAAGACATTAAAAAGTGTTTGGAAACGAAATACGATACCTCACGCGCGGCAATTGCTCTGATTGTGCCGACGCAAATAGGTTGAGAAAGGATAGAATATGGATAAAATACAGGTATTTTTTGAAGGCTTGGGGTTAAGCTTTACCGTTTCTCCCGTTGCGTTCGGCAGTGTGGCAAAGTACGGCTTAATTATCGCCATCGGCTACACCATTGCGGTCATTATGGGCGGTATGCGCGCTTACAAGTGGCGCATGAGCATTGACCATATGCTGGACATTGCTATTTGGGGTACCATTGCCGGTATTATCGGTGCGCGCCTATATTATGTTTTTAGTCTGTGGGATTACTATAAAGACCATTTGGGCGAGATTTTTAAGATATGGAACGGCGGGCTTGCCATTTACGGCGGGCTGATTGCGGCGCTGATAGCGGCTGCGATTGTGTGTATTGTTAAAAAATTATCTATTACCAATTTGCTGGATTTGTGCGGTATGAGCTTTTTGCTTGCGCAAGGCATCGGCAGATGGGGCAATTTCTTTAATCAAGAGGCGTTCGGCACCAATACCACTACTGCACTGTTTCGGATGTACAGTGAAAAGACACGAGATTATCTGCTTTCCGTACAAGCAGATTTGGCGGCAAAAGGGGTCACTGTTTACCCCGACCAACCGGTGCACCCCACTTTTTTATATGAGAGCGCTTTGTGTATCACCGGCTTTATTGTTTGCCGCATCATTTGCAATAAATGGCGCAAATTCAGAGGTGAAATCTTTGCTATCTATTTGATTTGGTACGGAACAGGGCGCTTTTTCATTGAGGGCATTCGCACCGATTCGCTCTACATAGGGCACAGCAGCATCCGTGTTTCGCAGGTGGTTTCGCTGGTGATGGTGCTGGCGGGCATCATCTGGCTCGTGCTCGGCTTAATATATGCCAAAAAGCACCCGCTTCACCAGGAAATTCGCCACAAGAAAAGAGAGGGCGAAAAGATTGACTGGAAAAATACCGCACCGCACGAACCCGGTTTTGATAAAGACGGTAATTGGGTCAGAGAAGGGTATATCGACCCGATTTACAGCGGAAAATTTGCAAGAGCCGGGCAGCCGGCAGAAGCACCGGAAGCGGATACGGGCGAAAGCGAAATTTTAAAAGAAACTGCACCGCCGCACAGCGAAAGCAGTGAGAATAATCAAGAAAAAACAAAAGTTTCGGAGGGTGAAAATGACACTGATTGACGGAAAAACAGTAGCAGCGGCAGTCAAGGACAGAATTGCCGAGGAAGTCAAAGAAAACGGCTATACACCGGGGCTTGCGGTGATTATTGTGGGCAACGACCCCGCCTCGAGAGTCTATGTCAACAACAAGAAAAAAGCCTGTGAATACTGCGGCTTTCACAGCGAGGAGTATGCATTAGCAGAAAATACCACACAAGGCGAACTCATCGCATTAATTGAAAAGCTTAATTGCGATGAGAAGATTGACGGTATTCTTTGCCAGCTGCCTCTGCCGAAGCACTTGGATGAGAAGGCAGTTATTGAAGCCATTTCACCCGCCAAAGATGTGGATGCCTTCTGCGAAGCGGATGTCGGAAAGGTGATGATTGGCAACTACACCTTTTCTCCCTGCACACCCGCAGGCGTGATGGAACTGCTCAAGTTTTATAACATTGATGTCAGCGGTAAAAATGCGGTTGTCATCGGCAGAAGTAATATCGTCGGTAAGCCCATGGCGATGCTGTTGCTGCATGCGAATGCGACTGTCACGATTTGTCACTCAAAAACACAAAATCTCAAGGAGATTTGCCGCGGCGCCGATATTGTGGTCAGTGCGGTCGGCAGAATCGGTGCCGTGACTGCCGATATGGTTAAAGAAGGCGCCGTGGTCATTGATGTAGGCATCAACCGCAATGCCGAAGGCAAATTGCAGGGCGATGTGGATTTTGAAAATGTCAAGGAAAAAGCTTCCTTTATTACCCCTGTTCCCGGTGGGGTAGGACCGATGACAATCGCCGTTTTAATGCAAAATACGTTAAAAGCCTATAAAAGTAATAAAAAAATCAAATAATGATTGACAAAGCACGCCTGTTGTGTTAGAATACCAAATGCCGCATACCAAGGGCGAACTATGTCTTTTTATAAAAGGCAGGTTCACAATCCTGCGGGAGCCCCCTCGTAGCGAGACTAATAAAGGAAGGTATATGAAATGTACGCTGTGATCGAAACAGGCGGTAAGCAGTACAAAGTGGAACAGGGCGATGTCATCTACATCGAGAAACTCGCTGTAGAAGCAGATGAAACTGTTACTTTTGACAAAGTGATTGCTATCGGTGCCGATGAAATCAAAGTTGGCACACCGTATGTGGATGGCGCAAAGGTCGAAGCAAAGGTTCTCAAAAACGGCAAAGCCAAGAAAATCGTTGTAATGACTTATAAGCCCAAGAAGAATGAAAAGCGCAAGTTAGGTCATCGTCAGCCTTACACGAAGGTTGAGATTACCAAGATTGTCGGCTAATGATTACGGTTGAGTTTTTTGAAAGCGAAGGCAGCCTGAGCGGCTTTGAAGTTAAAGGGCACGCGCTGTTTGCGGCGCACGGTAGCGATATTGTGTGCAGTGCAGTCAGTTCTGCGGCAATTATGGCAGCGAATACCATCACCGAAGTGTTCGGTGACACCCCTGAGATTGAAACCGAAGAAGGGCACTTGCTTTTGAAAGGTGTAAAATCGCAATCTTCACAAGGTGTACTCAGCGGCTTGAAACTGCATTTGGAGCAGTTGGCGCAGCAGTACCCCGAACATGTAACTGTATCTTAATAGGAGGTAACAAGATGATTAGATTAGATATCCAATTATTTGCTCATAAAAAAGGTATGGGTTCTACAAAGAACGGTAGAGACAGTGAATCCAAGCGCCTCGGTGCCAAGAAGGCTGATGGTCAGTTTGTACTTGCAGGTAACATTCTCTACAAGCAAAGAGGAACACATATTCACCCCGGCAATAACGTAGGTATCGGCAGTGACGATACTCTCTACGCGAAGATTGACGGTAGGGTTAAATATGAGAGATATGACAAAAAGCGCCGCAAGGTTTCTGTTTATGCGGTAGAACAATAAAAAATACGGCACGCCAATGGCGTGCTTATTTTATGCACCGGCTCACATTTTCACATTTTCCCGGCTTCCTTCATACAATAACATTGAAGCGATAGACAGTAGTGTCTTGCTTTAATGCTAATAAGGAGGAAAAAGAATGCCTAACAGAAATAATAGGGGCGGTGCTGCCGGCAACGGAAATTGCTGCGAAAGGCAGTTTGACAGGGCAATCAGTGCCGATATCACAAGGATTTATGATTCTTGTGCCGACAGAGATTGTTTGGAAAACCTTGAAGTGGTGTTTCCTGCCGACGATGCGCCGCTGATTGAGTCGGCATGCTCCGTCAAAGCCACGAATGCAGATATCTTGACTGCTTATGTGGATGTGGACGAGGTTTCTTATAATCGCGGCTGCTATGCTGTGGAAGCAACCTATTACTTTACGGTTGATGTCGATGTGTATCAGCCCGGTTCCGGCACACCTGATTCCATGCAAGGTGTGTGCACCTTCACCAAGCGCTCCATGCTCTATGGTGCATCCGGTCAAGTGAACACTTTCAGCAGTGCCGATACAGCGCCACTGCCCTCATCCGTTACCGAGCCGGTTGCCAAGGTGCAGGCGATGAACCCGATGCTCCTGGGCTGTGAGATTGTGAATAATCGGTTCCCGAGCTGCGTGCAGATTCCCGAAGCTGTTAATGAAGCGATGGGCGGTGATTTGGCACAAAATACAGGGGAAAGAAAAATAGTGGCAACACTTGGTCTGTTTTCGATTATGCAACTCAACAGAGCTGCACAGGTAACCCTGCCGTCATATGAATTTGCCGTACCCGAAAAAGAGTGTAACGCAGGCAGCGACAGCCCCTGTGATGTATTCAGGAGTTTTGACTTCCCACTGGAAGAATTCTTCCCGCAAAGCAGCGGTACCTGTAATAACTGCGGCTGTGATACACCGATGGATTACGAAGGCGAATGCCCTAATGTTCCGCAGGGAAACAGACAGCGCTAATGCGGTTGTAAAATAACAAATCCCAAAGCCGAATCGCTTTGGGATATTGTTTTATAGTAATATCTTTCTGTTTCGAACATATAATAGAAAAATATTTCATTAACTGAGGGTGTTTTTTAAAATGCAAGGCGTAGCCTTGCGACTGAACACTAAACACTGAACGCTGAAAACTCAAATAAGAATATGGATGCCGTAAGGGCTCCATATTTTTATTTGTTCTTTTCTATTTCTCCGGTAGCAAGCGTGTCGCAGCGCTCGTTATAGGGATGTCCTGCGTGACCTTTTACCCACGTAATGTCCACCTTGTGAGTGTCACACAGTGCGAGCAGTTCTTCCCACAAATCGGGGTTGAGTGTCGGCTTTTTATCCTTTTTTTTCCTGCCGTTTGCCTGCCAGGATTTTG
>SVOD01000096.1 GCA_015066575.1 Oscillospiraceae bacterium | reverse complement strand
GCGTGTATTTTTATCTCGGTAAAAATACAGGCTCAATTTTCACGCATTAGTTGTTGAAAATTTTGTGTCGCAGCAAATGAGTCATGTGTTTTTCGTGCGTGGCTTTGCCACGCATTTTTTATCGGGAGAAAAGATGGATTACAGTCAACGGTTCACAAAAAGAGTATGTTTCAAAGAGGACGAAATCGGCGAAAGAACCGGTTATACTACCAAATTTCGAGAAGATGTGCTCACCGAAAGGTTGGGGCTATATGAAGACTTGGGCTTTTCCCCCGGCGAAATTGCAGACCTTTTATTGGATAGCGACAAACTCAACGCCGATGAAATGGAACGCTTGAAAATTGTCAAACTGCGTGCAGAAGAGTTCGAGAAAACGCATTACTACACATAAAAAAGTGCCGCAAGCGGCACAACTGAACACTGAAAACCGAAAACTGAACACTATAAAAAATGCTGTAGGCTGAGCGCCTACAGCGTTTTTTATAATTAGAATCCTCCGCCGCCGTGCGAAGCACCGGAAGAGGAACTGTGAGTCGAAGACCCGCCGCCGGAATTGCTTTGAATAGCTGTTCTTGTCACCGATGTGGTTCTAAAGTTATCATAAGCACCGGTGACATTTAAGGAACCGCCAACCAAATAATCGGTCGCGTTTGCCTTGAAAGTGACAGGTTTATACTTTTTCTTAATACTGCTCATCACAATGAAGGCAACAATCAAGCCGACTACCAGCGCAATCACAACGCCCATCAGCACATTGTGCTGTTTCGGCGCATTGTTGGAATCAAGCGGCTTCCCTTCATTGGCGCGGTTAACCAAATCTTCCGACAAATCGGCATAGAGTAAAAACGCTTCTTTCCATTGACCGTTGTCCATCAGCGGTACTAACTGCTTGCCGACATATTGAATACCGTAGTCGGTAAAAGCAGTAATGCCATAACCTCGAGTGCTGATCCAGCGCTCGGTGCTACCGTCGCTAAGCTTATAAACGAGCAACAACACGCCGCTTCTATCACCTTGTCTGCCTTCACCGTAGCCGTTGTAGTCATAATAATCATCGGCATACGCGGTTTTGGTTTTGCCCTCCAAATTATCGGTCGTGACAACGACAAAGTCCATATTTAATTTATCACTGAGTGTAGCAAGTCGATTCTCGACTTCGTTTAACGCGTCTTCCTGCAGAAAACCGCAATTATCTACACAATACTGTTTACCTTCTGCTGCAAATGCAGGCACTGCAAGAGCTGCAATGAGCAAAAGTACCAAACTGATTGATAATAATTTTTTCATCTCACTGCACCTCCTTAAAAGATATTCAATAACATACAAATCAGATATGTTAATGCGCCGACGCCTGCTGTCACACCGGCAAATAGCCCCCACAACTTACCTTTTGCTATCGGCAAATTACCGACAAACTTGCCTGTCTGCCCATTCATGGCAAAGGTATATTTCTCGCCCTTATAATCGGTATTTAAAATCCAAACCGGATAGAGTGCATACTTGGAAACACCGTTGAGCAGCTGTACCGAACTAAAGCGCGGGGTAACGGTGGCATAGCCCTGCACTGTACCGCGCAGAGTGTCTTCCGCGGAATGCTTGATTCTCTCATTGGCTCTGGGAATGCTTTCTTCCATGCCGACATCGTACTTGTCGGCAAGGTAACCGGCAAGGTAAGCAGTTTGAAAATCTACAGCTTCACCAAAGTTAAAAGGCTCAATAGATTCCATTAAATCATCCGGCATTTTGGTGGAGCCGTCCACCGGAATGTTGCTAAAACTCATATTGCCTTGGCGATAAATATCATAAAAACTTGTTTCGGTGTATTGATACTTACTGTCGCGCCAGGTTCTGACCGTGGTGCCCTCATATTGCACCGAAGCGTTAATATTGGAATCGAACAGCCAAAACGGCACATACACGCCTTTTATTTCTTCTAAACGGTTTTCGTCCTTAAAGGCTCTCGGTGCAAATTTGCGGTTGCTTGTATACTCTTTCAATTTTGCTTTCGCCTGCTCTTTATTGAGCTTAAACGGAATCACATAATTGGGCTTGAGCACACCGGAAAGCCTGCCGCTGAGAACCGTCGCGTTGCCGCAGTATGGGCAAGTGGTTGCCGCCGTAGTCGGGTCGGCTACAATTTCACCGCCGCAGGATTTGCAGACAAACACGCTCATATTCTCATCATTCCACTGCTCGCCGCCGGAGGTGTTCCAATCAAACGAATCCTCCTGCATTTGCTGTGGTTGACCCATATCTGCCTCTTGGGTGTCTAAAACGGTATCCTTTTGCTGCAAATCACTCACATCAAAAGTTGATTCGCAAAACGGACACTTCATTTTCTGTGTAGCACTGTCAAACTCTAATGTGCCGCCGCACGCAGGGCATTTGTAATCAAGATTAACTGCCATAATTCCTCCTCATCAAAATGAACAATGCTTAACCATCAGGTGCGAATTCACACCCAAAATTATTCATTATTCATGATTCTTTATTCACTGCATAAGCGCCGCTTACGACTTGGCTGTGCCGCAATTCTGGCAGAAGTTTGTGGTATTAATGCTGCCGCAATTCGGGCAAGTCCACTGTGCCGGCTGCTGTTGGGGCGCTTGCTGATAGCCCTGTTGCATCGGCTGCTGTTGCTGATAGCCCTGTTGCATCGGCTGCTGTTGCTGGTAGCCCTGCTGCATCGGCTGCTGTTGCTGGTAGCCCTGCTGCATCGGCTGTTGTTGCTGGTAGCCTTGCTGCATCGGCTGTTGTTGCTGGTAGCCCTGCTGCATCGGCTGTTGTTGCTGGTAGCCCTGCTGCATCGGCGGTTGTTGCTGATAGCCTTGCTGCATAGGCTGTTGCTGGAAGCCGTTGATAGCCGCGCCGATTCCGGCAGCGACTGCGCCGCCGATACCGGAACCCATGCCAACGCCGAAGCTGCTGCCCATCGGTCCTGTACCGCTGCCGCCGAAGGTGGAGACAATTTCATTTGCCATTTGCTGCAAGCGACGATATTCATCGGTAAACTGACTGTTCGGTCTGCCGAAAGAGCCGGTTAAATCAAAACGGATTTCGCTAAAATACGGGCTGTTAATGCCGAGATAAATCTCAAACTCATAGCTGCAGTCATACTGCGGCGGGTTGTAGGAACGCCTGTTCCCCTGCGCATCGGTTGTAAAGCGCTCGGTTTTATCTTCATCAATTTGGTATGTAGCGGAAGTTACCTGGGAATAATCAATCAAATCCGCGTTTGCTGCGCGATAATCACTTTTATGCGTAACGCAGAATTTACGCTGTGCATCGTCAAAATAAATCTTGGTGCTGTTACCGTATACTCTATTCGGGTTAAAACTGTTTAGGTTCTGCCTGTTTTGTTCTCTGTATTCCAGCTGTCTTTTGATGTCATCGACGGTAGATTTTTTTCTTTCACTGAAGAAAGGTGAAAGCTTCTTCGTACAATCCGAGCAAATCGTGCCGTCTTCCACTTTTCTTGAGCCTAATAAACCTACGGATTTGCCGCAGATTGCGCATTGTTTCTTGTCAAAAAGTCCCATATTCATTCTCCTTTAAAAACATAAGAAAGTCAGGAGGGCAAAGCGATGCCCTCCTATTTATTTATTGTGCATCATTGTTATCAAAAGGATCGCCGCATTCAGGACAGAATTTCGGCGGATTGTGCGGGTCAGCAGGTGTCCAGCCGCATTTGTCGCACTTGTAGAGCGGTGCGCCTGCAGGCTTTTGTGCGCCGCAATTCTGGCAGAATTTACCCTGATTAACAGTGCCGCACTGACAGGTCCAGCCGCCGGCTGCTTGGGGTTCCGGCTTCGGTTTGCCGCAATTCGGGCAGAATTTACCGGTAGCCTGCGCACCGCAAGAGCATGTCCACGCACCTGCTGCAGGAGCCTGGGGTGCCTGTTGCATCGGTTGCTGTTGCTGCTGTTGCTGCTGTTGCTGTTGCCCCATTGCAAAGAGGTTGGAAGCATTCATGCCGCCCATACCGCCGGCATTCATTGCCATACCCATACCGATAAAGCCGTTCATTGCGCCGCCTTCGTTGGCAGCTGCTGCCTTCATGGCATCCGCCTGCGCACCGACAAGCGTTGCGCCCGCCATAGTCGGGTCGCGCATAATTGCTGTGCGCTGTGCCTGCTTGATAAGCTCTGCATCCTCTTCTGGAAGGGTGATGGGATTTAAGGCAATCGAAACAACCGAAAGCCCTCTCAAACCCGACCATTTGGAAGTGAGCGCTTCATTCATCGCGTTTTCCAAATCGGTAGAATGAGAAACAATCTGGTTCGGTCTTAATTCCAACTCGCTGAGTTTACCGAATGCCGGTTGCAAAGCGCTGATAAATTCTGTCTTGAGTTGATTATCAATCTCTTCTCTGGTATACGCCTGCTCCACATTGCCGCAAACATTGGTATAGAAAAGAAGCGGGTCGGTAATTTTGTAAGAATACACACCGCTGCAGCGAATGGAAACATCAATATCTAAACCGATGTTTCTATCAACCACTCTAAACGGAATCGGATTAGGTGTGCCGAACTTATTATCAATTAATTCTTTGGTGTTAAAATAATAGACCCTTTGGTCTTTAGCAGTATCGCCGCCAAAGGTAAAACGCTTGCCGATAGTTTTAAAGGTATCGACAATGCTGGAGCCGAGACTGCCGGCAAAAACGCTCGGTTCGGTCGAAGTATCATAAGTAAACTCACCGGGTTCTGCGCATACTTCCACAATCTTTCCCTGCTCGACGATAATCATACACTGACCATCGGCAACCGCAATCAGGGAACCGTTTGAAATGATATTATCGTTTCCCTTAGTGTTGGAAGAGCGAGAACCTGTTTTCTTTTGTCCTTTGACAACCAAAACATTTTTCTCTAACGAATCACAGTAGAAAAACTCTTTCCACTGATCAGCCATAGCGCCGCCAACAGCGCCAACGCCTGCTTTAATAAGTCCCATAACAATCAATCCTTTCAAATGATTTATTTACAATTTGATTATACCATATATTTACCCTGATTCAACAAAATCTTTCATTAAAACAGGAAAAATAACAACCTGTCACGCCCATGGATTGGCGCTTTCCGGTTCGCGAATACCGGCAAGCAAAAATTGGTCCCACAAGTACCATTTTCCGTCTTTAGCCAAGCGCAGCACTATCTCGCGCGGCGAGTCTGCGCCGCCGGATTTGAGCAGTAGCTTTGCGTAGCCCTCATTTTGATACGAGTAAGGATTTTCACCGATGAGCAATGTCAGCGGCTGCGACGGTGTGTAGTCATTCGCCGGAACGGCACCGCTTAAATAAGAGCGCGGGATATAATCCTTGCCATCCATAAAACGGTCTGCAATAAATTGCTTTTCAAATTGGCTCAGCGGGCGCGGACCCCGAAGATAATCAAGCATTTGCAGCGCCCCCTCTTTATTATGCGGGTAAGCACATAACGCAGCTACGCACAGCGCCGCTGTGTCTTGCGGGGTAGCCATGGCGCACTGCGGCAAAGCTTGAAACTCATCGAAAGTCTGCGGCAACGCAGAAAAAACAACAGATTTAATATTATCCATATTCACTACTCCAATATTTGTATTTATTTAATTATAACATAATAATATAGTAAAAAACACTGTCAAGAGTGACAGTGTTTTTTGACTTTTTTTATTGAAATGTGCCACGAAAACGCGCAAATCAGAAATTCTTAACGAGTTTAAGAATATTTTTATTATCCTTATACTCATATTGAACATCATCCATTAACTTTTTGGTCATATAGATACCCAAGCCGCCAATCTGCCGTTCCTTGGCACTCAGCGTAATATCCGGGTCCTCTTTTTTGAGCGGGTCATACGGAACGCCTCTGTCTTCAAATACAATGCTAACAGTATTCGCTTCACAGTCTAAGCGAATATCGGCATAACCTTTGGCAGGCGCGTAGGCATAGTTAGAAATATTGGTAAATATTTCTTCTGCCGCCAGTCCGATTTGCATTTGTGTTCTGCGCGGGCAGCCAATTGCTTCTAAATACGCACTTAAAAACGAATTGACCTCATCTAAATTTGCCGTATCCGCTTCTATATGCAGCGCTTTCTTTGCAGCGCCGTTATCACCATTAAATTCCAAACAAAACATAGTTAAATCATCAAACTGCGGGGCGTAACCTACAAAGCGGTCAATTTCCGCTTTTACCTCGTTCAAAATCACTTTCGGACTGCCTTCGCAAACAGCATTGAGCGCTTCGAGCATACGCTTTGCCGTAAACAATTCGTTATGCTCATTGGTTGCTTCGGTCACGCCATCGGTATATAAGAAAATCTTATCGCCCGGTTTTAAATGTATTTCATAATTGAAATAACGACTGTTTTCCATCGCGCCGATGACCAGACCGTGTTTTGTTCCAAACAAATCAAAACCTTTGCCTTTACGATATATCGCAGGGTCATCGTGACCGGCATTTGCTGCTGTAATGGTGCCGGTATGTACATCTAAGATACCGAACCAAACCGTAACAAACATATCCGAATAGTTGTTTTCACAAACGCGCGAATTAACAAACTCCAGTATTTCCGCCGGTGTGCCGCCGGAAATAGTGCTGCGCTCTTTAATCAAAATCTTTGTTTCCATCATAAACAGCGCTGCGGGAACACCCTTGCCGGAAACATCAGCCATCGTAAAGCCCAAATGGTCATCATCAATAAAGAAGAAGTCGTAAAAATCGCCGCCAACTTCTTTTGCCGGAGTCATACCGGCGCAAATATCAAATTCCGTTCTATCGGGAAACGCGGGGAATGTACTCGGAAGAGAGTTTGCTTGAATATTCCTCGCCACATTTAACTCCGCACTGATTCTCTCTCTTTCGGAGGTTGCCGCTGTCAGATTTTGAATATAGTTAAGTGTATCGTGTTCCATTTTTTCAATGGAAGTCGCTAAAACTTCAATATCCTCTATCTTACTGAGCCTTGTGAGCTTATCGCGTTTGGCAGCCGTATTTTCCATCGAGAAGCGCTTAGCCTCATCTTTAATAGCTTGAATCGGTTTGGTAAACTGCTTAGAAAAGTAATTGACCACAAAAAATGCCACCAGTACCGAAGTCAACACAACAGAAACCGCAACCGATGCCAAATAAGGTCCACGCCCGGATTCAAGAGCAGACAACGGCCGTTGTACGCACAAAACAGCCACCACTTCATCTTGACTGTCTTTAACGGAAATTAAAGAAGTAATGTGAGGCGGAGCACCGTTTAAATGAGAAGTTCTTAAGATATACTCTTGCGATGTTTCTTTCGAATACAGCCTTTTATATATTTCTCTATATTCTTCATTGCTGGTCTGATGTTTATACCCGATTTCCCAGCGAATATAGTCGGTTGTTTCTTTGTTGACAGAGTTTAGAATAGAAGTAAAACTGTTATAATCGGATGTATCGACTTGAATGACATAAATTAACGACACATTCATTTTATCGCACAGGATATCCATGTGTCTCTGTGCTTGCTTATATTCTTCCGAATTGCCTTTTGTAGCAAGGTAATCATCTAATCTGTCGGCATCAAACAAAGTAGCTGCCGTATCGCAAATAGAAAAGGTCGTTTCATTATATTCTTTTTCCAATGCATTGATAAAACTGATATAACCGATAGTTGTAACAACAACACTGAAAACCAAAAGCACCAATACAATCGCGGCAATAATATTAAATGAAAAGCTTTTTCTTAATTTTTTAATTAAATCCATATAAAAATTTATGTAATGTTAATGATATCCGAAAAACCTGTAATTTCAAACACTTCCAGCACATCTTCACACGCACCGATAACACACATATTACCCTGCTTGTTCATTTGCTTTTGCGCTTTTAAAAACACTCTTAAACCTGCCGAAGAAGTGTAAGGCATTTGAGACAAATCAAACACCAATTCTTCAATGCCTTCTATATTCTCCATAACTTCACGTTCCAGCTCAGGCGCAGAATTTGTATCTAATCTGCCGTTAATTTTGACAGTCATTTTACTGCCGTTGATTTCTTTTGCAATATCCATTTGCTCCTCCTATTCAAAATACAGCGAATCAACTGTATCAATGTTTGTTTCAAGATAATTTTTGCAATATTCGAAGAATTCTCGCGCTTCCGGTTTGTCAAGCCCGACTTTTTCGGCAGTGCGGCGCACCAGGCGCGTGAAGCCAATCAAAGCCGCCTTCTTGGCAACATCATCAATATATGCTTGGTCTTTCCCTTCAAAGTAATACTTTAAAGTAGCCTTCCAAAACTGCTCGGCACACGCGTAATCAATGCCCAAAAACTGCTTAACATTGTCGCGGTCCACGCTACTGAAGCCGACATATGCCAGGTAGATACCGGCAAACTCAAAAATGGGGTGACCCATTGCCAAAGTGTCCATATCAATGAGCAGGTTTTCCCCGTTTTGCTTCATAATATTTTTAATATGGTAGTC
>SVOD01000005.1 GCA_015066575.1 Oscillospiraceae bacterium | reverse complement strand
GGTGTCGGCACCGACAATATCGAAAAAAGCAGTGCCGAAATCATTAAAGGTGCGCCGATGAGCGTGCAGGCAGGCTTTGTGCGCAGCACCGAAATAGCCATTCCCCGCTGTGAATGCACCGGGGACTTCTTCAGTGCGGACTGCGCGCTGTGTTTCGGCAAATATCTCGGCAAAAAAAGTGAGGGGAGCGGTAGTTTTCAAATCTCCGTAAGCGGCATCGCTTCGCCGATGAGCGCCACTTTAGAGGCGCAAAATTCGCTTGTGCGCCTTTCACTTGCCGCTAAAGCGCAGAGCGATTACACCGGCGCTCTGCCGCAAATTGTGTTTGGCGGCTGCGCCTACTATATCGCTACCCCGGAACAGGCGGAAAGCGCAGAAGAATTACTGTGCAGCTGTGCCGCGGTATCCCCCTGCAAAAGCACCGCGCTTTTGGTGCTGCAAGGTGACAGCATCAGCCCGCATTTTACCCAAAAAGGTGCGTGTAGCACCGCTTTTTCGGCAGGGAGCGCCGCCATCGCGCTCGCCTTTTACGAAAGCGAAACCGCGCGCGATTTTTTTGAAAAAACCTACCGCTTCCCCAAGGGCGAGCGCCGCGTGGAAATGAAAAGGTATTTAAGCCACGCGTTTGAGTGCTCGCTGACCGCGCAGGTTAACGACAAATAAGAACCTGAGCCGCAGGCTCAGAACCTTGGCGTTCGCAATCTTCGATTGCTCGGCTAAAGGATTTGTCGGGCTGTCGCTCAGCAGTCGGCAGCCGGCAGTCGGCAGCCAGCCGAGGGCGGGACTCCTGACGGGAGCCCGTACCCTCTGTCACTTTGTGACATCTCCCTGCACTGCAGGGAGTCACCCGCACCCGATTTAAATGCGTTGCATAGCAACGCCACCATTCGCTAACTGCTGACCGCTGACCGCTGACTGCACAAACAAGGATTTGCGCGCTCTGAGAGCGCGACAAATCCTTATTTACAAACTGTTTAAACAATCTTTATTTCCAATTCACTCCTGTTTGAGAGAATGGTTACATTCATCGAAAGGGAGAAAACATTATGGCGAGAAAAATGATGAAAATCGTAATATCCGTTTTACTCATCGGCGCCGGTGTGCTGGTGTTATATTTATTTCGGCTGCAGGTGCCGCGGCACATCATCAACTTTGCGACTGTTTTGGGCTTGGCAGGAGGCATTGCGCTGATTGCCGCCGGGCTGTTCCTGCCCTTTATTCTCAAGGGAATCGGGGCACTGTGGCAGTTAAAAATCGGCAAGGTCATTCTGAGCCTGTGTCTGGCGTTGGTGCTTGCGGCAGGCGCCGCGTTTGCCGGCACTCTCGGCGTGATTGTCAAGGCACAGAAGAATGTGGCAAAAGAGCAGACGACGGTTATCATTCTCGGTTGCCAGGTGCGCGGCAGCACCCCGAGCCTGATGCTCGGCAGGCGCATTGATGCCGCTTATAACTACCTTGCAGACCACCCCGAGGCTGTGGCAATTTGCAGCGGCGGTCAGGGCGCGGATGAGGATATTTCCGAGGCGCGGTGTATCTATGACATTCTCACGCAAAAGGGAATTGCCCCCGAGCGCCTTTATTTGGAGGAGACCTCCACAAACACCGATGAAAACATCGGAAATTCGCTAAAAATCATTCGAGCCAACGCGCTTTCGGAACAAGTCGCCGTGGCGACGAGTGATTTCCATCAAAAACGCGCCGCCATGATTTGCGCGCGCAACGGTTTAACGGCTGCCGCACTCAATGCCGATACGCCCGGGTATTTGGTGCCCGTGTATTACACAAGAGAGGTGTTTGCCGTTATGCGGGAATCTGTAAAAAACTGATATGGTTGCGGACAGATAACCTCAAATAAGACATAAAAAAGGGACGTTTCTATGTGTAAACAAGAAGCGTCCCTTTTTACATGGTCACAGACCATTGCAGTAATATTCGTGCAAAGCACGAGTGATATCTTTTGCTAAGCAAAATGTGATATTCCCTGCGGGAGTGATATATTTGCTTTGCAAATGTGAAGGGCGACACATTCGCACTTGATTAGATAAAAAACCACCTTCGTGCCTGTTCGGCTGAAGGTGGTTTTTATTCATTGTGACCGAAACATCACCGCTTTTGCTCTCTTGCAAACAAAATCGATGTGGTGAAAAGGTGTGCCTTTTCATCATATTGCCAATCGTAAATGCCGCCGTATTTTTCGGCGATTTTGCGAATGCTTTTGGTGCCGAAGCCGTGGGCTTCTTTGTCGGCTTTGCGGGAGATTAAGTTGCCGGCATTTTCCTGCGGCGCGCTGTCGCAGCTGTTGTGCAGCAAAAGCGCATCCATATAGTCACTTTGCTGCTTGAGCACCAAAGTAATCTTTTTTTCCGCGCTCTGTGCGGCGGCTTCCACCGCGTTGTCTAACAGGTTATTGAGCAGTGCGGTCAAATCCACACTGTCGAGTTGGTGAAGATTGGCGGTTTTGACATCAAAGGAAAACTCAACATTTTTGATTTCACACAAAGAAACATACTTACTCAAAATCAAATCCAAGGTTTTATTTTTACTTACACCAATGGTGTTGAATTTTTCAATCGCCGGGTATATTTTATCAATATAGTCATCCGCTTCTTCCAAAGAGTCCATATTGCGGATGGTGGCTAAATGGTTTTTAAAATCATGCGCCAATATTTGCATATCGTCATTTTTCTTTTCGATGATGGAAAAATACTGCTCATCTAACTCCCGCTTTTGTTTTTCGAGGGTCAGTTCACTGATTTTATCCGCCTGCCGCACCAGATAGCTGCGATTATACAGCAGAAGAAATGTCAGTAACAGCAAAAGCCCCGCGATAATGCCCCAAACAATGTTCATTTCCCGATTATATTGCGTCTTGCGGGAAATATACTCGACCATTGTTAATATCGCAATGTTGGAAAGGGGAACCGTTAAGGTTAAAATCATGCCTTTTTTGCTGACGGAGTTGCTCTTATTGCGATTAAAAATCCAGATTAAGAGCATCATACAAACAAATTGAAGGGTCTTGCTGATTAACACCACAAACAGGTAGCCGTGAAAATCATCGTGAAAATCCGTGTCATACAATTTATAAAGAATGTTAACAAGCGGTATAGATATATACTCGGTTCCCGCTAATAAGGCAAGATATAACACCCCTTGAAAGAGAGCGCTCAACACACTTTGCCCATACACAAAATACACAATTAAGAAAATTGTCAACACAATGACCGGTGCGTTGATATATATCTTACCCAAAAGGAATACGAAAAACAGAACCGTAAACCCTAACAAAATCCATAAAAGCCGCGTGCTCTTCTTATATTTGCTGTTAAAAATGCTGTTGCAGTAGTAATAGAAAAAGAGCGCTTGCAACAGGTAAAGTACGATATTAATAATAGTAGTTCCCATTTTTACCTCCTAACAATCCCCGCCGCGCGCTTCAAACAATACCTGCTTTCTGACTTCCGCCTGCCTTTTTGGCGAGACGGGAATAGAAACGGTTTTCATGTTTTCACGCACTGCAATAGCCGTGCGCTCAAAGCGCACAATATAGTTTTTGTTGAGCACAAAAGAAGCGTGGGGCACAATAAAGTCCGGCGAAGCAAGCATTTCTTTAATCTCTTTGAGCGGCAGATTGGTTTCGATGGTGTTATCGACCGTGCACACAAAGGTTTTTTTGAATTTTGACTCGACGTAGATGATGTCCGCCTTTTTGATGCGATAGGTTCTGTTGTTTTTGCCTTTGATTTCTACTGTGCCTTGCCCAAACTCTTGCAGCGCCTTGTCGAGCGCCGAAAACAGGCGCTCTTTTTCTACCGGCTTGTCCAGGTAACGCAAAGCTTTTAAATCCATCGCATCATCTAAATAGCGGTGGTAGGCGGTGACAACAATAAACAGCGCCGCCCGGTTTTGCTCTCTAATGGCGCGGATAAGCTCCAACCCGCTGAGCGCACCGAGCTCTATATCCACAAAGAAAATAGCATTCTCTTTTGCAGCATCGCCGGCAAGCAGCGCTTCCGCGCTCTCAAACGCACTCACCTGCACGTCGCAAGCCTTTGCGGCAAAGTACTCATCTATGAGCGCGCGCAGCTGCTGCGCTTGCGCGGCAATATCTTCACAAATACAAATTTTCATTTTTTTACCCTTTCGTTTTGGCTCTATTATATCATTGTAGCGCAAATTTATGCAACAGAAAAGCCTTTGCGACAACTATCGAAAAATCGGGAATAAAAAAAGAAAGCGCGCTGTGCGCGCCACATTTAATTCTGAATTCCGCACTCCGCATTCCGCATTTTTACGGTGTGACAACGCCGAGGTGAAAGGGGACGGTTCTGCTTCTTGCTTTGCGAGAAATAGAACCGTCCCCTTTCTTGTAAACCTTCATTCATTGCATGTGATCAAGGTAATAACTCATGCGTTGTTCTCTTTCTTGCTTCATACTTTTTTTGCATCACAAAATCTACAACTACTATTCTTTTTTATAGTGCTATAGGACGCTGTCCAAGTATTGCCACATTTTTTGCACAGCAGAGTTATTGGTTGTTGACAATTAATATAATCTATAACACTAATGTTTTTGTTATTTAAAGATTTTTCAAAATTATGCTTTCTCTCTGCCAAATCACTTGCTGCATCTTTGAGTTGAGCTTCCGTTACTTTATAAAACACGAATTCAATTATGCCATTGTTGTTCTCTTTTGATATTGAAAGTAAAAAAATATCCCTTCCCATAGACTGATAATATAGAGGATATTTATCATAATTGACATCTTTAAAATCAGTCTTAAAAAACAATACTGCGTTATCCGAAGACAAATTACACACTGCCACAACATTGCCCTCTTTATTAAAAACAGTTTCCCCAGAAATGACATCATTATTATTAAATATTTCTTGTTTTATGAACTGAGTTACAGGCGATATCTTAGATTTAATCTTTTCCTTTGAAATGTTTTGTGTCTCAAGATAAGAATAATCTTGATTTTCTATTATTGATTTATTATTGATAATCTCATTTTTCTTTTCGGTTGTTAAGTCGTTAAAACTTGTTTGAAAGTCGCTATTATCATAATCATCTGTATTATCTGCTCCGTAATACATATTATGAGGTAATATGCCAATAAAGCTAATTCTGCGATTGTTTTCTTTTAAACACTTAGTGTACTCAAAAGATCGGTCTTCTTGGGATATTTCTTGTTCTATCAGACTTTCGAGCTGGTCAGCACTTATGCCACAATAGTTAGCGTTTTTTTCTTCAATTATTATTTCAAACTTTTTTACAATGAAGTTTTTATATTTAATTTTAGGCAAATCATTAACGCAGTATCTAATATTAGGATAAGTATGCAGATATTTTGCAGGAATAATATAATCTTCGCTAAATTCATATACTCTATCTCCAAAAACAATCAACTTTTTGCCATAAATGGCTTCAAATAATTGCCATTCCAATAAACAGTCATTTAACCCGCTATGAACCTCTTGTACATTACCAATTTCAAACATCTTGCACAAATTATCCTTTGTGACAATTCCTCCTGAAAAACCACTTGATATTATATCATGCTTAAAATTGTAAAAAGAAAGTTTTTCAAATCCCTCTATTCTTTTTCTCTTTAAATAATTTCTTATAAATTTTTCATCCAGAGAACCATATGTTAAGATAATCCTTTTTTCCAACTCAAAATCTCGTATTAATTCATCAAACTCATCTTGTGTTAAAGGTTCTTTATTATCTAAATCCTTTTTGGTTATTCCGTTATAACGAGTAGTCCATACTAACGAATCAAATTCCAAGGGCAAAAAACGATTATAGATTTTGCTATCATCTGGCTTAAAAAAAGTAATAGATAATAAATCATCCTTTAGGGATGATAAACCATTAGTTTCAACATCTAAAACAACATATTTTGTTGCATCAACAATTCTATCCACTTTTTTACTTTCCAACCTTTAAGAGCAATATTTAAAAGAAATCTCGGTTTATATTTCGATTTCAGCATTTTCTGCCCCATTATATTCGTGTATAAATATCCCGACCTCGACTTTTGTGTAACTAAAACACCACATGCACACCACGCAAATGGCTTCATCCGCGGACTTCACCGTGCCCTTACCTCCCGCTGCGGAATTGCGACTCACTTCGGTACCAAAGCGGGCAGTGCCTTCCTTCTCCCTCTATCGTCTTTTTCCCTGAAAAATGTGTTCCCCGCGCGGGGCAGTTCTTGTTTCTGTTTAACAGCCAAAGTAGCGGCTTGCCTGCACACTGTAAAGATACAGCGCTCTTGCAAGGTTCGCATAATCCGTGTTATTTGTGCTTGCAGCGATGGCTTTTGCAATATTGGTTGCCGCCAACGTAACATCGCCTGCCGTGGTGTTAACTGTCACAAGGTTATCCATATTGCCGGAAGCAATACCCTTGATATTGATACAGTTCCTGTTACCCTTCTCGGTCACTTCGGCACGCACGCTGTCACTGCCCTTGGCAGAAGCAATCGACACGCCCGGCACCTTGAGGGTGCCGCTATAGAAAATATTGACTTCCAAAGCGGAAACCACCGTAAAGGAGAAACCGGTTGCGGGAATGCCCAAGCTTGTTTCCGGCACTTCCATATCATCTGCCGCCATGGTGGTCACAGCGAGGTTATTGTATGCCGGTGCTTGCGGAGCATCATAAGCAAAGTAGACCTGAGAAGCGATACAGTAATCTTCCAGCGCGGCGCAAAGAGCAGCGAGAGAAGCGTAAGCGCCATTCTTCTCGGCAAGGGTCTTCACCTGCTCACACTTCGCCTTCACATTGGTGGTCGCGGTAAAGACCGGCTCTGCCACTTCGGCGCTCGCATACAGCGCAATTGTAATGTCATCGGCAAACTGTGCCGGTGCCATTCTGAAAGAAAACTTGTAGGTGCCGCTGTAGGTATCACCGCTTTTCATGTACTTGGCGGCTTCGCCAAGCGCGATGATATCCGTCGTGATATTCTTCTCTTTTCCGATATCCGCATTGTGGTTGTAAGTCAGCTTCACGACGGCTTTGCCTGCCTCCAAACCGTAAGAGTCCGCATCGAGGTAAACATTGAGACTTACACCGTCATTAAGCGTGAGGGACGCGCCGTTGCGATGCACGGTAGCCATCTCTTTCGTGTTGCTGTATTCTTCGCCGTTAAAGATTGCCGTTGCCCGATAGGTTTTGCCGTCCGCCAACGGTGTGACAACGGCATCGACTGCTTCGCACCGCTGACAAAGCGAACAGGTAAACACGGCAGTGGCGCTGCTGCAATCGGCAGCCCAATTCCAAACCGGTTCGCCGTAGTCATGCTCACCTTGCGTATAAACCGCCGTGTAGGTAACATCCGCGCTTACCGCGGGTAAGGCATCGGGTGCATAGACCTTTTCGCCATCACTCCAGCCGCTAAAGCAATAGTGCGTTTGCCCTTCAATGTATGTGGCAGGCAGGGTGCTGTCAAAAGAAGGGGTGGAAGTGACAAGCACATTTTCATCCGTTTCGGCAAGCGTATCGCCTATCATCCAGCGCACGGTATAGCGAGGGGCTTTGCGCAGTGTCTTGCCGTCGAGAGCGCTCACTTGCGCACTTGAGAGGCTGCCGCTGTAAAGCGCCTTGCCGTCATACAGGGTTTGCCCCTGCACCACCGCTACGGTACCGTTATTCAAGGTGCCGATTTTAATGCGGTCATCATCATTTGCACAACCGAGTGTAATGCTCCCGGCATCTTGCGGCACAAACAGATTTCCGATTTCTATATTGCCCGCATAAAAGCCTGCGCTCATTGTAAGCATAAACGGCAGGTTAACATTGCCACCGTAAATATCAATCCCCGTCAAACTGCTGTTGTGTTGGATTTGCATGCTGCCGGTTTTTCCGCATTGCGCAAATACGCGCAGAGTGCAAAGTTTGTTGGCATCGGCATAGTCGAAGTGATGCACACGCAAATGCGCACCATCGGCAAGAATCAGTTTAACCCCCTCGGAAATCTTCAGTTTGTCTTGATAGTTGATTTCCGAACGCGCCACATACCAGCCGCTTTCGAGCACGGTTTCGCTGCCGGTAAGTATTGCTGCCGTTGCGATGCTTTGCGTGCCGTTTTCATTGATGTAGGGTACGCGGGTTTTTCCGCTCGCGGCATACGTTGCGGTATAAACGGCATCCTCCGTAACAGGTGCAACGGCAGGGGACCAGCCTGCAAACACATATTCGGCTTCGCCGTCAAAATACGAGGCAGGGGTTGCGCCGTTATATTCCGGTGTTGTGCCGTAAGGCACATTTTCATCCGTTTCGAGGGTTTGCGCGCCGGCAACCCAGCGCACCGTATGCGTGGTTATCTTAAAGCTTGCCGTGATGCTCACATCGCTTTCCGGCATTTTAAATTTATTGTTTTCAACCTCAATGTGACCGCCTTCGCTATCGCTCACCTCCAGGGCATCAAGCACATAGCCTTCATCGGGTGTGGCGGTAATGCAAACCGGTTCGCCTGCTTTTGCGTGCGCTTTATCGGCGCTGATTGTGCCGTGTTCAGTTTGAGCCACGGTGATATTCCACATGATGTTAACGGTGCGTGTGTCGGTGTAAGTATCACCGTTAAATGTGCATACCGCATGAGCGGTTCTGCTATTGCCTTCATCTTCCCATGTTACCTTTGCGCTGATGGTTTGCTCTTCTTCGCAGTCTTTGCAACGAAATACCGCCTCGGCATTGGTGTATTCATCCGACCAAACCCACTCCGGCTCCGCATAATTATGCTCCACATACGGCATAAGCGTTTTGCCCTGAAGCGCGCTGACCTGCTCGGCGCTCAAGGTGCCTTTATATACATTGCCGTTTTCATCGCAAAATGCCTGATTTGCAACCACGCTCGTGTTTTCGCTCTCTAAAGAATCAAAGTGAATGCGGTCACTCTTTTGCTGCCAGGCGAGTTGCAAACTTTTGTTGAGCGGCATATTGCCGATAGTCGCATTGCCGCCGAGGATAGCGGCTCTGTCACAAACCAAAACAGCCGCTTTAAAGGTACCGCCGCTTATCACGCAATTTTTAGTGGATTCAAAAAAGCCCGTTTCACTGTCAACCACACCGCCGTATTGCGCAAAGTCCGTTAAAACCGTGTGGCGCTTGCCGAGAAGTAAAGTACCTGTTTGCTGTTTTTGCCCGTAAACACTTAATGTGGACGATGTATTCTGTGCGGTTATCAGGCAATCAATGTGATCCAAATCATAATAATCAAACCCTTGGTAGAAAGAGAAAGTAGCACCATCCGCAAGAATGAGTTCCACATCGCCGGAAATGGTCATTGCATTGCGCGATTGAATATTGCTCTCCACCACATACCGACCGGCTGTCAGTTCCAAATTTGTATGCGTTAAGCGGCGCGCAGTGACCGTTTTCTCTGCGCCGTCACGGTCAATATAAGTTGCCTGCGTCACAGGAAGATAAACGGCTTCGAAGGTTCTTTCGCGATTAGACACGCCAATGTCTTCACCGGCACCGGCATAGTAGGCGCCGCTCTCACTCCAACAAACAAATTCCATCCCCTCCGGCGCGTGGGTACTTACAGGCGCTTTGATAGTACCGCTCACGGGACCGGATTGTTTAAAAGTAACCTGATTTCCGTTTGCATCCTGCTCAACAAAGGTGATTTCACGCATCACAGCAGAACACCCGCAAACGGTGCAAATATTATTTTCATCCCAATCATGATAACCGGCACCGGAGTAAATGCGCAATTCACATTCGGTACACTGCGGTACATGTAAAGTGTCGCTATCATACACCCACTTGCGATTATTATGCTCACAGGGGAAAAGGTACATATATTTTGCAACCTTTGCCGCAGTGTAGCGGTCATCGCCGTGATAGCGCGCAGTATGGCTTTTATCGGAGCCGGCATCACAAAGCAGGGTTGGGTCGAACGACCTTGTTATACTGTAAGGATAAAATATACCATTGCCGCCTTGACCGATTGCTACCGCCTTACCGTCACTGCCGGCAATCGCCTCTACCTTGTTGTTTGAACCGCGGATTTTAATATCGGTTTTGTCACCATCCTCGCCGTTGCCGATGCCGGCACCGTAACTCTTACCCTCGGCATATATATCGGAATTGATAATGGTGATATTGCCGCCGTCACCGCCTTCACCGCCGCCGATACCGGCAGCGTCCGTACCGCCGTAGGCTTTTACGGTGGACTCTCTAATGGTGATATCGCCGCCGTCACCGTTATCGCCACCGCCGATGCCTGCCGCATAGGGGCCGCCGTGTACCGTTACATTCGAGTTGTTTTGAATGACTATCGTGCCGCCGTGACCGTCCTCACCGCCGCCGATACCCGCGCCGTCACAATTTCTGTGTTCGCGAATGCTCATTTCATCGTGCGGTTCTTCAAGGTAATAGTAAAGTGCTCTATCGGCAATCACTGTGGAGTGGTCAATCGTGATATTGCCGCCGCTCACATCATCGCCGCCACCGATGGAGGCAGCATATTCGCCGCCGTTTGCCGTGACTTTGGAATCGGTAATCGTGATGTCCGGTGCGCTGTCGACCTCATTGCCGGTGCCGATGGCTGCTGCATCATCACCGGAGGCAGCGTCAATCGTAGAATTTTTAATATCAATGGTAACCTTGTTATCGGCTTCATCGCCGGTACCGATAGCGGCACCGTAATCACCGCTTTCCGCCGTTACCGTGCTGTTTTCAATGGTAATGGTATCGATATCGCCCTCTTCGCCGCTGCCGATGGCAGCCGAATAATTGCCGGATTTGGCTGTCACATTACTGTTTTGAATGGTAATGGAAGAAACACTGCCGCCGCACGAACCGCCGCCGATGCCGCAACCGGATTGGTCAGCGCCAAAGCCATCCACAATCAAAGCTAAAAGCCCCAAAAACACACCGACAACCGATTCCCCATGGTCAGAGGGATTCGGATTCGTTTTGTTTAAACATTTTAAAATATCATCTGTGGCATCCGCCATGCTGTTATAATTAGAGGAACAGGCGAATACATTAGCATTTTCAATGTGAATGGTGCCACCGTTGCCGCCATCCGCGCCGCCGCCAATGCCGGCGCCGCCTTCGGTGGACGAGGCAACAATCGTACCGCCGGAAATATTGATTTGCGAGGCACTGGCTTCCTTGCCGGCGCCGATACCGGCACCGTTGCGAGAAGTTGCCACTACAACGCCACCGGAAATATCAATCGTTCCACCCTGGTTTTGTTCCAAACCGCTGCCAATACCGGCACCGGTATAGCCTTCTGCATACGCGACTGTATTAATATCGCCACCATAAATATGTATCGGTCCGTTTTTGCCTCTTTCACCGCCGCCGATACCGGCACCGGTGCTGCACTGTGCCTTAATCGTGCCGCCGTAAATACCAATACCGTCCTTGCCGCTGTTACCTTCTATCCCGCTACCGATGCTCGCGCCGCCCCAACTTTTGGCATCAATGTCGCCGCCGTATATTTGGATGGCTTCCAGCTCAAAGCGGCTTGCAGGTCCATGATAACCGCCGCCGATTGCCGCACCCGAGCCGGCTTGTTGCTGGCAAGTCACATGACCGCCGTAAATGCGCGTCATACCGCCGCCTCTTCCTTCGGCACCGCCGATACATGCACCGGTACCGCTTAAATAAGTCAAATCAATGGTGCCGCCGTAAATCGTGATATTACCGCAATCTTCCCCTTTCACACCGCCAATGAGCGCGCACTCATGGTCATAGGTGCCATCGGAAAAATGAATGTTGGCATATATTTTGCCGGTATCGTTTGCCTGCCCGTAAATATATAAACTACCGTCGGCTTTGATGTTAATACCTTTTTGCAAGTTCATCGTCACACCATCGCACAAAATCAGGTGTACCTCACCGCTCGCCACTATCATACGAGAGCCGACCGTGCAATTTTTTGAAACCACATACCAGCCCGGCGCAAGCGATGTGCCTGTCACATCGCTCCAATCCGTATAATCGGTACAGGTTTTTTCGGTATCAAGAATGCGTTCCTGCTCCGTTTGCGCCTCCGGATTCCACGCGCGCTCAATATAACTGACGGCAGTCGCTGCCGCAGCGGAAAAAGGAATAGCGGTAAACGCACCCAGTGCGATAATAACCGCTAAAAGAATACTCAAAGGTTTTTGAAATCGATGCATACATACCTCCTGCGCCGTAACCGACAGCATAAATGGCTTTTTCATAAAACTTTTATCAAAATAATTTTATATCATTTTTTCTTTTATTGCAATAATATCTAATTAATTTATTTAAGTGGCTTGCGATGAGGCTACACCGTAAAAATTGCTCTCCCACGCCGGAATATACGGGTGGTGGCAAAAAAAGAAACGGTAGGCGGGGCATATCTCGTGAATTTGCAGCGGCAAGGCAAACAAATCTTCACTGCGGTGGTAAGCGCAGATGTAGAGTTTGGGCAAATAGGCTTGTAAGGTTTGCTTTGCGCCGGCAATTGCCTTCGCCTCACTGCCTTCAATATCCATTTTAAGGAGAGTAATCGGCTCTGTCACGAGTGCATCCACACTTGTGAGGCGAACTTCCTCTCCCTTAACCCCCACGGCGGAATTGCGGCTCGCTTCGGCACCGAAGCGGGCAGTTGCCTCTTTATCCCACGCGCCGAGATGGAAGGTCTCCACATCGCGCAAGCCTTTACAGTTGCGCGCTAATTTTTTATAATTTTTGGTGTCGGGCTCCAGGGCAATAATGCTTTGATACTGCTCGTCTGCCGCCATAAATTCACGCACGGTGTCGCCGTCATATGCGCCCAAATCGACAATGCGCTCACCCTGCAGGTGCAGAAGGTCACGGTACACTTTTTCTTTTTCAAAAAAAGGCTTTAGCAGGTGAATATCGCCGCCGATTTTAAAATTGATGATGCGCTCATAGCAGGCTTTTGACGGCGCATCGATAAGCAGGTTATATACCTGCTCAAATTTTTCGCAGTGCAGTTCGTAAAACTCTCGGCTAAAGCGCGTGATGCCCGCCACCGGCACATCGGGCGCGAGCACGGTGTGTACCTGTGCCAGTTCAAAAATGCGCGCGAGAACTTCCGGCCGACTTGTCGCAAAAGCGACAACGATGATAAAATCCTCATACAGCGCCCGCATTTCGCTGTACCTGCGCACCGGCATGCCGCGAAACGACTGCCCGCGCACAAAATCATCGCTGGCAAACACACCGGCGCAGGCGATACCCTTTTGGGCAAAAATATCCAAAATCTTATCGGCGCCGTTGCCCATGCCATAGAGCACAATCGGTTTGGAAGCGGTTTTTAATTTGTCCCACACATTGGTTTCATAAATATTCATACTCTCATTATAGCCGAAAGTTGCAAAAATGCAAAATGTTTACTATAATAAATAAAAACCATCACTTTGCGAAAAGAGGTTACGGCATGCAAGCAGATTACCTGTTAATCCTGGGCGGCCCGCTCGAGGGCGATAAGCCGAGCGAACTGCTTTACGAGCGCATTAAAACCGCCGCGGAATACTTAAACGAGCACCCCGACATGAAGGCGGTCTGCTCGGGCGGCATAAAAGGCAAACACCAAAAGCTTTCCGAAGCGCGGATTATGAAAAACGCCCTGCTGGAGCTGGGCATTGCAGAAGAGCGCATTCTCCTCGAGGAAAAAGCCAAAACCACCTTGCAGAACTTTCGCTACACCAAGGAATTGGTCGGCGCGGATGCCAAGGTGATTTATGTGACCAGCGCCTTTCACATCTGGCGTAGCACTTATATTATGGAAAAAGCCGGGGTCAATTATATCCCCCTGCCGGCGCCCGACGGCGCCCACTCGCTGGGCTTTCGCATCCGCGAGCAGTTTTTAAAAGGCTTGGTCAAAATCGGAATCATTATATAAATATTAACGGGACTGTCTGCTGATGACAGTCCCGTTTTTTGCTTGTTGCCTGTCGGCTGTCAGCCGACTATTTGTCCGTAATTTTCCGCTTTAAGCAGCAGGTTCACATCATTAACATTGATCACACCGTTGCGGTCGGCATCGGCGCGCCCATTTGCCGCCTGTGCTGTGTTAAAACCGTAGTTCGCGCTTGCAATAACAATGGAAACATCAGAAAAGTCGATGTAGCCGTCCTCATTGACATCGGCGCGCTGTTTTTCGCTCTCATATTTCTTAACAGTGATTTCATAGCTTGCGCTGACCTGTTTTTCACCCTCACTGTAAGTGACGGTGACGGTCTGCGTGCCGATACTCTCCATATCGTAGCCCGAGAAGGTGACTGCCGCGCTCACATCGTGGCGGCTGCCGTCGGCATACTGCGCGAGCGCTTTTAAGCCGGTACTGTCAAAACTGTCGCCCTGCGTAAACTCGGTCGGGTAGTCGCCGGAAAGCGTTAACACCGTTGGGAAGTTATTGACCATCACGGTAAAGGTATCGCTGAGTACCTCGCCCTTGACATTGGTGTAGTTGACGGTTACGGTCTGCCTGCCCAGGCGCTGCGGGTTAAATGCCGCAATGCTCAGCGCGCTGCTTGCGGCGGCCTCGGTGGCGCCGTTTGCCATAATAAGGTTGGCGCTCAAACCGGTCACATCCAAATCCTCGCCGTAGTAGTAATCGGTCTTGTCGGGCGCGGTGACAATCGATAAAGCACTTTCGTAGTTGCTCACCCTCACCGTGAAGCTGCCGCTTAAGGTGGTGTTTTTCGCGCTCTTATACATCACGCTCACATTTTGGCTGCCGAGCTTTGTGGAAGAGTAGCCGAACACAATCAAGGAATCGGGATTGAGTTCCATTGTCGTGTTATCCGCCATAAGCGCCGTTGCGCCCAAACCGGCAGTATCCAGGCTCTCGCCGTAGTAATAGTCGGTCTTGGTCGGCGGGGTGACGGTAATGGATTTTTCATAGTTATTGACAATGACTTTAAAGGTATCTTTGAGCACTTCACCGGTCTCGGAAGTGTAGGAAACGGTGATGGTTTGCTCGCCGAGCTTGCGGGAATTGTAGCCGCTGTAGCGCAGTTTCGAGGGGTCAATCGGCGTGCTTTCGCCGGCTGCCGAGGTCAATGTAGCGCTAATGCCGGAGGTATTCAGGCTCTCGCCGTAGAAATACACCACTTTGGTGGGCGGGATGACATTCAACCCTGTCGCAAAATTGCTGACAGTGACCGTAAAGCTATCCGTAAACACAGTGCCTTTCGAGGAGGTGTAGCTGACTGTCACGCTCTGTTCACCGAGGGTGTCCTTATCATAACCCGTCAGGGTGATTTCATCTTCGGATAGAGTTTTTTGCGCGCCGTCCGCCATCGTGGCTTTGACCACCATGCCGGCGGTATTAAGCTCTTCGCCCAAGTAGTATTCGGTGCGCGCCGGCGGGGTAACGCTAATGCCGGTTTCGTAGTTGGTCACCGTTACACTAAAGCTGTCGCTGAGCACTTCGCCCTTGACATTGGTGTAGCTCACGCTGATACTCTGCTGCCCCACCTGTGTGGCGGAGTAGCCGGTAACCGTCAGCGCCGCGGGAGCAACCTGTGTACTGCTGCCGTTTGCCCAAGTGAGCGCCGCGGTCATACCGGCGGTATCTAAGGGCTCACCGTATTCGTAAGTGGTCTTGGTCGGCGCACTGACCGCCAGGGCGGTTGCGTAGTTAACGACCAAAACGGTAAAACTGTCGCTGAGCACTTCGCCCTTCGCTGTCACATACGAAACCGTAACGGTCTGCACACCCGTTGTCAGCGGGTCAAAGCTGCCGACTTGCAAATCGGCAGGCGCTGCGCTCTGTTCACTGCCATCCGCCATTGTCAGCACACCGCTCAAGCCGGCAAGTTCCAACTCCTCGCCGTAGTAATAATCTCTCTTTTGCGGCGGGGAAATGTGCAACGCCGTTTCAAAGTTTTGTACGCTCACGGTAAAGGTCGCTTGCAGGGTGCCGCCCTTAACAGTGGTGTAACTGACCGTGACACTCTGCTCGCCAAGCACCTGCGGATTGTAGCCGCTAATGCGCAACTGCTCGAGCAACAAAACCGTTTCGCTGCCGTCTGCCCAGCGGACGGTTCCGCTCATACCGGCGGTGTTGAGTGCCTCGCCATAGAAATAGTTGGTCTTGGTCGGAGCGGTCACTGTTAGTGTCGTTTCATAGTTGACAACATTCACCGTAAAGCTGCCGCTGAGGGGCTCTCCTTTCGCGCTGACAGTGCTCAAAGTGATTTGCTGACTGCCCACGCGGGTGTTATCAAAAGCGGAAAGGGTGTATTCTTCCGGTGTCAGGGCGCGTTCGCTCCCATCTGCCATCACGGCTTTGGCGCTCAAGCCCGCAAGGCTCAGCGCTTCGCCGTAGTAATAGGTTGTCTTCGTCGGCGCGGTTACATCTAAAGCTGTTTCAAAGTTTGCGACCGTCACCCGGAAGGTGTCGGAAAGCACATTGCCTTTCGCGCCGGTGTAGCTGACCGTGACGGTCTGCTCGCCGAGCACCTGCGCATTGTAGCCGCTCACCTGCAGGGCGCCGGGCTCCGCCTGGCGGCGGGAACCGTCCGCCATGGTCAAAATGGCTGCCATGCCGCTTACATCCAGTGCGTCGCCATAGAAATAATCGGTCTTGGTCGGTGCCTCCACCTCGATGGCGCTTTCGAAATTGGCGACCGTCACCGCAAAGCTGTCGCGCAATACCGCGCCGGTCACCGCGCAGGGGTATGCCACACTCACGGTTTGTGTGCCGAGCGTGTGTGCATCATAGCCCGAAAGGTTGTAACCGGAGGTGAGCGCGCGGGTGCTGCCGTCCGCCATCGTGGCGGTGACGCTCATCCCGGCGGTTTCTAATGTATCGCCGTAGTAATACGCGGTTTTGGTCGGTGCCGTCACCGCAAGGGAAACTTCATAATTAGTAGTCGTTACGGTATATGTCGCCGTAAAGTTGCTGCCTTTATAAGTATAGCCGACCGTGACGGTCTGCGCGCCCGCCTGCATTTTGTTGTAGCCGGAGAAGGTCAAATCCGCTGTCGGTACCGGCTTGGTGCTCTCATCACCAAAGCGCAAGGTAACGGCAATACCGCTTGTATCGAGCGCTTCGCCGACCAGGTAGCTTGTTTTACTCGCCGGTGACGTTATCTCTATGCCGGTGGCAGTGCGCTCCAACACGGTAATACCGAAGTTTACCATTAGCGTTTTGCCGCCGAAGGTGTATGCCGCTGTCACGGTTTGGGCACCTGTCTGCGCCATATTGTAGCCGGAGAAGAAGCACTTGCTTGCAACATTTTCGCGGCTGCCATCATTATAAATCGCGCTGATGTTTAAGCCGGTGGTATCCAGCGCCTCATCTTTATACTGCTTCGCGGTCGGCGCAGAGGTCAACTGCAGGCGCAGCAGCGCTTTGTCATTGACGCGGATATTGTATGTGGCGGTTTTGGTGCTCTCGCCATCCGTATAGCTCACGGTCACGGTCTGCTCGCCCACGGTATCCATATCGTAGCCGGAGAAAGTCACTTCATCGCTGACATCGCGCACGCCGTTTTCGAAAGTGGCTTTGACCACAATGCCTCTGGCGGTAAAGCCGGAACCGACGGTAAATTCCAAATCGGTCGGCAGTGTTTCTATGGTGATATGGTCTAAAAGATTGTGCACGGTAATGCCGTAGGAGCAGGTTTTGGTGACGGCGTTTTCGGTATAGGAAACGGTTACGGTTTGCGCGCCTTTGCTGCTTAAATCGTAGCCGGAAAAATCACAGAAGCCGGTCACATCCAAGCGGCCGCCGGAGTTGTAGACAGCGATAACCTTTAAGCCGTCCACATTCAATTCCTCCCCGACCACATAGTCGGTTTTGCCGGGCGCGGTGTGCAAAATGAGGTTGGTAAGCACAAGGGCTTTAACCAAAATATCATATGTTGCGCTGCGGGTAACACCTTCATAGGTATAAGAAACCGAAACCGTCTGCACCCCGGGCGTGTTGATATCGTAACCGGAAATAATCATAAAGTCGGTAACGTTTTGGCGGGTGCCGTCGGTAAAGACCGCTGTCAGCTCCAAGCCGCTGTCATTAAAGACATCGCCGGCATAATACTCGGTCTGCTCCGCAGGGGAAGTGATTTCCACATAGTCGAGCACCAGCGGCTCTTCCGTGACAAGCACTTCATAAAGCACTGTCACCGTCTTGTCAATAAAGGTGTAGGAAATAGTCAGTTGTTGGAGCCCGATTTGCGTTTTATCGTAGCCGTTAACCTCGACTTTCGCGGTAACATCCTGCTCGGTCAAATCTTCATACACCGCATAGACACTTAAACCGGTCAAGTCCAAATCCTCGCCGATAATATACTCATCTTTTTGCAGTTGAGAGCGCAGGTAGATGTGGTCTACCGGCGCATCAAGCAGCACATAGTCTAACTGATTGCTCACACAGTAGTTGTAAACACAGTTGGCGGTGCTGTCCTCATTGTAGCGGCAGTAGAAAGTCAGCGGCACATCGCTGTTTGCGCGGAAGGTGTTGGCGCCGATGGTCGTGCTGTTGCTCTCGACAGTCATTTTGGTGATGCGCGGGCTGCGCCCCGCCGTTGCCGCATAGAAGAGGTTATTGGGCAGCGACTGCACATATTCGCCCACATGCACTTCAAAGGTGCCGGGCCCTTGCCCCGCGTTGTTGAGCCAAATGTTGTTGGCTGTGCCGATGCTGTTGGTGATTTGCATGGCATTCCACTCCACCAGGCGCAGGCTGTCAATTTCGCGGAAGGCATTATTGCCGATGGTCGCAACATTTTCGCCGACAATAATCTTGTAAACGCGCGGCGCGTAGGTGTTGCTCGAATTATAGAAGCAGTCCTGCGGAATCGCCTGACAGGTGAAGCCGAATTCCACTGTCGTGCCGTTCTGCGTATCCGCTCCCATATAGGCAAAGGTGTTGTTGGCTTTGAGGATGCTCAGGTTCGGCGCATTCCAAGTCAGTTTTTCGAGGTTTCTCAAACCATAGCACGCCTGCTTGCCAATGCTTGTCAGGGATGCCGGCAGTGTCAATTCCTTAAGTGCCGTACAGCCGAAGAAGGCGTTTTCGTCGATTGTCGTAATGTTCTCCGTCATCTTCACGCTCTTGAGCGTGGTGTTATCCTTAAAGCACTCATCACCGATTTTGGTCACGGGGTAACCGCCTAATTCCTCGGGGATGAGAGCTTGCGTGTCGGTACCGATATATTTGGTTAAGGTGACTTCACCGCCGTTGACTTCATACTGCCAGTTGTCGGAGTTGAGAGAATACTTGACCGTAAAGGTCATGGGCGCGCCGTAGTAAGAAACGGTAAAACTGTTGTCGCCCAAGTGCATTTGCGATGCCGGTCTCATGTGGTCGAAGAAGAAATAGTCAATCTCCTGCCCGTAGAGTGACTCTATCGCAAAGTCTTCGGTCGTGCCGTTTTTATAGTGCGCGCGCAAAATCATTCCATAAATGGAAATGTTGAAAATTTTCGTTTCATCCAGCGCTTCTTCTATATCTTCATCATAATAAACGGTTTTGTCCGGCGGCTGAATCATTGTCAAGCTGTCAACCGGGCTGTCCATGATATTGATTTTAAACGAAGCATAGTTTCCCATGTAACTGAAGCGCACATCGTTTTCGCCTTCCCACAAGTCGCGCGAAGGATCGCAGTCCAACCCGCGAATGCCATAGGTATACTTTCTGTTTTCGCTCGTGCCGTTGGAGTAATTAACTTTAAATTCAAAGCCTGCCAAATTCAAATCCACATGGTAAGTAGTTCCCGAAACATGTGTGGCATCAATATCTTTAATATAAGTGTTTTTCTCCGGACCATGCACCAGCGATATGGTTTGAATATAGCAGCTCATATAGAGCAAAACATTAAAGGTGGCGTTGGTCAGCGAGGTGACCGCGTAGCCGACATAATAGGTTTTTCCCGCCTGCAAATCCAAGGTGATTTGGAAATTCTGCGCTGCGCCGCCGACATCCGAATAGGCAATCTGCCGCCAAAATTCATCAAACACATAGCCCTGCGAGTCATAATTGCCCGAGGAAAGATAAATATACTTACCCGAAGTGGCAGGGGTAATGGAGAAAAATTTAATGTTTTTTGATTTATTGGTGGTAACCGCGGTCGATTGCGACAAGGTGATGGGGTGAATGGTGCCGTCATCCACCTCAAATTTCGTGATTTTGACGGTATAGGTGCCTTTGCCCGTTAAAGTGGTAGAGCCGAGGTAGTAGGTGGTCCCCGCCGTCATCTCATAGGTCACGGCAAAGTTGTCACCCTGACCGCCATCGGCTTTAATATCTTTATTTTGCGCTTCGCCTTCATTGAGGGCAACATAGCCCAGGGTGTCTAACGAACCGGATGAGGAGAAAATATAAATACCGTCTTCCTCCGGAATAAACGTGCGCACATCCCAGTTGCCTGCCGAGCGGCAGTAAATGCTCACTTCCTGGTCCGGGTAAATGCGCCCGTTTGCCGCCGCACTCTGCACCGCGCCAAACGGCACGATGCTCAACAGCAACGCGATACATAATAATAAGGATAATGTCTTTTTCATAGGTGCCTCCGGGTCTGACCCGCCGACTGCGGGCTCTCTATTCAAAAAGGTTGTTTTCAGGTAAATAAAGTATAGTAGACTATCTCAATTTTATTATAATATATTAAAAAAAGAAATAAAACTTGTTTTTTGAACAAAGTTTTATTTCTTTATTTGGGCAACTCGACAAATAAGGATTTGCGGAGCCCCTTGCGGGCTCCCAAATCCTTATTTGAATGCGGAATGCGGAATGCGGAATTAGTGGTGGCAAGGCTACGCCTTGCTTTTTTTGAAACCGCCCTATCAAGGGCGGTGCGTGCATAGCACGCGGTGGGTGAAACTGAAAACTGAACCCTGAAAACTGAAAACTGACAAATAAGGTTTGTCGAGCTGTTCGCTCGACAAACCTTATTTGTGATATTTTGTGCCGGCTTCTATGCTAAACGCGCGGTAAATTTGCTCTAAAAGCATCACCCGCGCCAGCTGGTGCGGAAATGTCATTTTGGAAAACGAGAGCGCGCAGTCGCCACGCTGTTTGACACTGCGAGCTAAACCGAAAGAGGAGCCGATGATAAATACCACCGTGCTTTTACCTGCCACGGCGAGCTCTGCTATTTGCCGGGCAAGCGCCTCGCTGCTGCACTGCTTTCCCTCAACCTGCAGGCAGTAGGTGTAAGCGCCTGCCGGAATTTCAGCAAGGATTTTTTGCCCTTCTTTTTGCAAGCCTTCTTCTATTTGCGCCGGGGAAGGGTTGTCGGGCAACCGCACCTCCGCTATCTCCTTGATTTCCGCCTTGCAAAAGGCGTTCAAGCGCTTGAGGTACTCCTCAACAGCGGCGCTCCAATAGCGCTCTTTGAGTTTGCCCACACAAATAATTTTAACGCGCTGCACTAAAAAATCACCGCCTTTTTGGTGTTCTCCGGCGGCAAAACTGCCAGTGTATAGTCAAATTCCTCTTTCATACCGGCTATCTGCAATGCCGACTGCGTCGCGGCAAAGGCAATATCGGGGGTATTGTTTTCGCGGCTGATGTGCCCCAAAAACAGGTGTGCCGTGCCGCTTTCGATAAGTTTGACCGCCTGGCGGGCACAATCATCGTTGCTCAAGTGCCCTTTGGCACCGGAAACGCGCATTTTCAGCGGGTACGGGTAAGGGCCGTTTAAGAGCATATTCAGTTCGTGGTTACTTTCGAGCACCACCAAGTCTGCACCCTGCATAGCTGCTTTGCTCTCTTCGGTCAATATGCCCGTATCGGTGCAAATGCAAAAGCTGCGCTCATCCGCGGTTAAAACGCGAAAGCCGCAAGGCTCAAGTGTGTCATGAGAGGTCGGAAATGCCCTGATGCACATATCCTCTATGTAAAGCTCCGCCGGCATCTCCTTGACCGGTGTTTTTTCATCGATAAAGCCTTTTTTGCGCATACCCTTGATAGTTCCCGCCGTGGCATAGACGGGCACATTGTATTTGGAGGCAAAAACCCGCACCCCGGCGGCATGGTCAACATGCTCGTGGGTAATCAGCAGTGCGCCGATACCGGCAGGGTCAATCTCCCTGCCCTCAAGCGCCTGTGCGATTTGTTTGGCGGTTCTGCCCGCATCAATCAGGATGCCTCTCTTGCCGTTACCGACATAGGTGCTGTTGCCGGAAGAACCGGAAAACAGCGATAAAAACTGTGCCATAAGCCCTCACAATATATTGATGATTATCAATATATATTTCGTATCAAAATTTGCATTTTTTCTTTATTTTTCGCTATATACCGACTGTTAAATCAGTATCTGTCAATATGTTTTGGCAGTAAAAAGAGCAGGGGATTTTTCGCCCTTGCTCATTCTTTTTTATATACCTTTAAGCGTGTAATTCCAAATCATCTTCATCGGGATAATAGCGCTTTTGCATATCGGCACCGATGGCGCGGAATTTTTCAACCACATCTTCGTAGCCGCGCTCAATGTGGTAAATGTCTTCAATCTCGGTTTCGCCCTCGGCGGCAAGCCCCGCGATAATCATCGCAGCACCCGCGCGCAAATCGGTAGCATTCACACAGGCGCCACGGAGTTTTTCCACGCCTTGAATGACTGCCATTTTCGAGCCTTCCACATTGATTTTTGCACCTAACTTTGTCAACTGATTAACATAGCGGAAGCGGCTTTCCCACACGCTTTCATTAACAATGCTCGTGCCGCTTGCCAGCGACAACAGCGCCACAATCTGCGGTTGCATATCGGTCGGGAAACCGGGGTGCGGCATGGTCTTCACATTGCAGTGGTTGAGCTCACCGAAGCGCCTGACGCGCACTTCATCATCGCCCTCTTCAATATCAACGCCGCACTCGGCAAGCTTGGCAATAATACTTTCCAAGTGCTTCGGTGTGACATTTTTAATTGTCACATCGCCGCCCGCTGCCGCCACGGCAGCCATATAGGTACCCGCCTCAATTTGGTCGGGAATGACAGAGTATTGACAGCCGTGAAGCTCTTCCACGCCCTTAATTTTAATCACATCCGTGCCGGCGCCACGCACATTGGCACCCATGCGGTTTAAGAAGTTGGCAAGGTCAACGATGTGCGGCTCCCTCGCCGCGTTTTCGATAATGGTTAAGCCGTGCGCCTTGACGGCGGCAAGCATCACATTAATCGTTGCGCCCACACTGACTTCATCCATATAAATAGATGAACCGGTCAAACCGCCTTCGGTAGTCGCGTTGACCATACCGTTTGCCACATCGACATCCGCGCCCAGGCTCTTAAAGCCCTTTAAATGCAGATTAATCGGTCGGACGCCGAAATCGCAGCCGCCGGGCAACGACACTTCCGCCTTGCCGAAGGTGCCGAGCATGGCACCGATCAGGTAGTAGGAAGCACGCAGTCTCTTCGCCACATCGTTGGGCACAACCTGGTACTCAATGTGTCTGGTATCTATTTGGTAAGTTGTTTTATCAAGCATTTTGATTTGTGCGCCAAGCTGCCCCATAATACCGAGCATAATGCGCACATCACGAATAGCGGGAACATTTTCAAGCACCACTACATCTCTTGCAAGCAGAGTAGCAGGCAATAGCGCCACAACAGCGTTTTTTGCGCCGCCGATTGTGACACTGCCGTATAATTTATTGCCGCCATGAATGACTAATTTATCCACCGAGCAATCTCCTCAAACAAATATCTGTTACTATGATTCGCCAAAAACAGCGCAATCATACAATGCTGTTACAAAATAATATTATAATCTATTTTAACAAATAATCAAACTTTTTACACAAACTGTAATATTTTGTAACAAATAACCGGAAGGCTTCGTATGACGAAAGCCTTCCTCAGAGTGTCGACAAAGTGGTTAAAACCATACATCTTTATTCATAGAAATACATTATTTACTGATTTAAACTTGCCATTTTGTCTTTTTGCATGCAGCATTTTTTGTATTTTTTGCCGCTGCCGCAGGGGCAAGGGTCATTGGGTCCTACCTTTTTGCTCTTTTTAACCGGTTTGGCTTTTTCGCTGCCGTCTGTCCCGCCGCTGCTCGCTGTCGTGGGCTTTGCCACCTGCTTTCTTTGCACCGGTGCTTCCTTGTGTACACGCAGCGTAAGCATCATTTTGACTGTATCTTCGCGAATTGCCGCGGTCATTTCATCAAACATATCAAAGCCTTCAAGGCGGAATTCCACCACCGGGTCTCTCTGCGCCATTGCGCGCAAACCGATGCCGCGCTTGAGTTCTTCCATCGCATCGATATGGTCCATCCAGTGCGTATCGACACAACGCAGCAGCACTACGCGCTCCAATTCGCGCATCGTTTCACTGCCGAATTCCTGCTCGCGGCGCTCATAGAGCTCATGCCCTCTTTCGGTGAGCATTTCGATAATGTCTTCCGTCTTAACGGAATTCTTTTCACTATCAGTATATTTAAAGTCCTCGTCCTTTGTGAGCCAGCCGATATATTTTTCTTTGAGCCCCTGCAAATTCCAGTCTTCGACCGGCGTGGATTCATTGCAGAAAAGTTTGACGGTTTCGGCAATGTTTTCATCGAGCATCGCCATAATGGAGTCTTTCAAATCCTTATCATCCAGCACCTGGTCACGCTGCTCGTAAATAATCTCTCTTTGCTTATTCATCACATCGTCATACTGCAAGACCTGTTTACGAATGGCGAAGTTTCTGCCCTCGACCTTGAGTTGAGCGTTTTCGATGGTTTTGGAAAGCATTTTGTTTTCGATGGGCATATCGTCTTCGACATTGAGCATACCCATAATATTATCGATACGCTGCCCGCCGAATAAACGCAGCAAATCGTCTTCCAGCGAAAGGAAGAAGCGGCTTTCACCGGGGTCGCCCTGTCTGCCGGAACGACCTCTGAGCTGGTTGTCAATACGCCTGGACTCGTGGCGCTCCGTGCCGAGGATATATAAACCGCCCGCCTCACGCACCCGGTCGGCTTCTTCTTTAATCTCTGCTTTATAGCTGTCCTCAAGCTCTCTGGCACGGTTTCTGGCGGCGATGATTTCTTCATCGTCGGTTTCAAAGTAAGAAAACGCATCCGCAATCATTTCCGGCTCAAAGCCCTCTTTTGTCATTTGGCTCTTAGCGAGGAATTCGGCGTTACCGCCCAGCATGATGTCGGTACCGCGACCCGCCATGTTGGTGGCGATGGTGACCGCACCGTATTTACCTGCCTGCGCGACAATTGCGGCTTCTCTCTCGTGCTGCTTTGCGTTGAGCACTTCGTGCTTAATTTTTGCCTTTTTGAGGTATTTGGATATGAGTTCGCTCTTTTCGATGCTGATGGTACCCACCAATACCGGTTGTCCCTTTTCGTGGCAGGCTTTAATCTGCTCGACCACCGCGTTAAACTTCGCCTGTTCGGTTCTGTAAATCACATCGGGATGGTCCTGACGAATCACCGGCTTATTGGTCGGGGTTTCAATCGCGTCCAAAGAGTAAATTTCCTGGAATTCTTCGCTCTCTGTCAGCGCCGTACCGGTCATACCGGAAAGCTTTTCATACAGGCGGAAATAGTTTTGGAAGGTAATGGTCGCCAGGGTTTTGGACTCATTGCGAATGGCCACGCCCTCCTTCGCTTCAATCGCCTGGTGCAAGCCTTCATTATAGCGCCTGCCGAGCATAATACGACCGGTGAATTCATCGACAATGAGCACCTCACCGTCCTTGACCACGTAGTCAATATCGCGCGTCATCACGCCGTTGGCTTTAATTGCCTGGTCAATGTGGTGCGCCAATGTCAGGTTGTCGGAATCCATCAGGTTTTCAATGCCGAAATGCGCCTCTGCCTTTGCGACACCGCGACGGGTAAGGGTAGCGGTTTTTGCCTTTTCATCAACAATGTAGTCCGCTTCTTCGTATAAATCGTCGTTATCTTCTTTTTCCGCCATTTCCTTGACCTTGATTTTGTGCAAGGTCTTCGCAAAGCGGTCGGCATCTTCGTAAAGAGAGCTGGAATCCTCACCCCTGCCCGAAATAATCAGGGGGGTTCTTGCCTCGTCTATCAAAATGGAGTCGACCTCGTCGACAATGCCGTAAATATGCCCTTTTTGCTGCACCTTGTTGGCTTTGTGCACGACCATGTTGTCGCGCAGATAGTCAAAGCCCATTTCGTTGTTGGTGCCGTAGGTAATATCGCACGCATACGCCTGCCGCCTCTCGGCATCATCCTTTTCGTGAATAATCAAGCCGACCGTTAAACCGAGCCAGGTGTAGAGCTTACCCATCCACTCGGAGTCACGGCGCGCCAGGTAATCGTTGACCGTCACAATATGCACGCCCCTGCCGGTTAAGCCGTTGAGGTAAGCGGGGAGCGTTGCCACAAGGGTTTTACCTTCACCGGTTTTCATTTCGGCAATTCTGCCCTGGTGCAGAATGATGCCGCCGATGACCTGCACTTCAAAGTGCTTCATGCCGAGCACGCGCCATGCTGCTTCGCGGCACACCGCAAAGGCATCCGGCAAAATATCATCAAGCGTTTCGCCCGCTGCCAAGCGCTCTTTTAAAGCGGGGGTCTGCGCTTTGAGCTCGGTATCGGTCATCGCCGCATACTTATCTTCAAGCGCCATTACTTTATTGGAAATCGGTTTAATTCTCTTAACTTCCTTCTCGGAATAATTACCGAATATTTTTTCTAAAAAAGCCATTGTATTACCTCTTTAAAGATTTTTTTGCAATATTTAAGACAGTATACCATAAGCGGCAGAAAATAACAACACTATTGAAAAATAATTCATAATATGTTTAAATAAGGTTATACCATATTAGTTCTTTAGGAGCAGGAATTATGTCAAAAAGAAACGATTATATCTCGTGGGATGAATATTTCATGGGTATTGCTTTGATGAGCGCCAAGCGCTCCAAAGACCCCAGCACACAGGTAGGCTGCTGCATTGTGAATGCCGACAAACGCATTATGAGCATGGGCTATAACGGCATGCCTGCCGGCTGCGATGACGATGAATACCCCTGGGCGCGCGACGGCGGCGTGCTCGACACCAAATATGCCTATGTCTGCCACGCGGAGCTCAATGCCATTTTAAATAACCGCGCCGGCTCTTTAGAAGGCTGCACGGCGTATGTCACCCTCTTTCCCTGCAACGAGTGCGCCAAGGCGATTATCCAAAGCGGCATCAAAAAAATTATTTATCTTTCCGACAAATACGCCGACAGCGACGGCACAAAGGCCTCCAAGCGTATGCTCGACTCCGCCGGTGTTACCTATCTGCCTTACAGCGGCAAGGTCGATAAAATCGAATTGGAATTTCACTGATTTCCGTTTTTTAATCCCGCAGAAAGCACCTGTGGGATTTTTTTGCATTTTTTCGGTAAAAAGTGCTACATTTTGCGCATGAAACGGTGTGAAAATGTGCAAAAAATCAAACTTGCATTTTTCACATTTTTTATGTTGACTAAGTAATAGTGGTATGCTAATATTAAACAAAGTTAATTATTAAGGCTCTGTATTTTCACCACCCTTGGAGGCACTTATGAAATTCAATCTTTTTATGCGCTACTGCGTGGGCGATGAAGAAAAAATCGCCACCAATTCCAACGAGGATTTTGAGTTTGAAATAGAAGAGAACAACGGCAACAACCTGGTCATCCACCTGTTGCCGGATGTGCCGATTACCGTGCGCGAATTCTTTCTGCGCTGCCGCTACGAATTTGCGGACAGCGACCGCTTTTGGGCAAACGGGTTTCAATCCTGGACCGATACCAGGGAATTTTCCAAACATGAAACCATGCCCGGTGTCGGTGCCATCGGCAAAAGCCCCTTCGGGCTGCATTTCGGTATGAAATACATTGGCGACTACAGCTTTGTAAAATCCGAAAGAAGGGCGGGCGTGTTCCACGCGCATTCGCTTGCCTATGTGCGTGGCGCGAGCGACTTTTACTTTATGGGTTCGCTCAACGACCGTACGGGCTATACCATCATCACTGCCGATATGAACAAAAACGAGCTGCGCTTCTCCAAAGAGCTCGAAGGCATTGTGATTGATAAAAAATACGAACTTCTTAACCTGTTCTTTAAAAGAGGCTCTTATGATGAGGTGTTCGACAGCTACTTTGCGGCGCTGGGCGTTACCCCGCCGACACCAAAGGGCGAAAAGGTCAAGGGCTACACCTCTTGGTACAACTACTACGCCGACATCAGCGAAGATATTATTCTGCGCGACTTGAACGCGTTGTGTGCGCTTGAAAACTACCACGACTATGTCAACACCTTCCAGATTGACGATGGCTTTCAAACTGCTGTGGGCGATTGGTTTTCCATCGATGAAAAGAAATTTCCGCACGGCTTAAAGCCGATTGCAGACGCCATTCACGACAAAGGCTTGCAGGCAGGCTTATGGCTGGCTCCCTTCGGCGCGCAAAGGACCTCGCGCCTTGCCAAAGAGCACCCGGATTGGCTGGTCAAGGGCAAAAACGGCAAACCGATTATGGTCGGCCATAATTGGATGGGATTTTACGCACTCGACATCTACAACGAAGGCGCCAGAGCCTATATCAAACAGGTGTTTGATACGGTTCTCAACGAGTGGGGCTTTGATTTGGTTAAGCTTGACTTTCTCTATGCGGCAGCGGTAGTGCCCATGCACGGCAAAACCCGCGGCGAAATCGCCTTTGACAGTATCGACCTGCTGCGCGAATGTGTGGGCGATAAAAAGATGATTGCCTGCGGTGCTCAGCAAATGCCCTGCTTCGGCAAGGTCGATTATATGCGCGTGGGTGCCGATATGTGCCTGGGTTGGCCGCATAACTTCACGCGCAGGCACATGCACCGAGAGGATTGCTCCACGCCCAATGCCATTTTTAATGCGGTTTACAGAAGGGGACTGTGCGGCAGAGGATTCCTGTGTGACCCCGATGTCTTTTTGCTGCGCCACACCAATATCGATTTTACACCGCAGCAGCAGCAAATGCTTTCCAAGTTTATCAAACTCTTCGGCGATGTACTCTTTATGAGTGACAATGTGGCGGAATATGACAGCGAGCAGCTGGCAACTTTCCAAAGTATTTTAGCGCAAGAGGATATACACATCAACACGATAGAAGAAACCGATGGTGTGCTGACCATTGACTACACGGAAAGCGGTGAAGACAACCGCATGAAATTTAATGTGTGGAGCGGAGAAATATATTAAATAGTTTGCGCAGCGTGCTGCGCAAACTTCTTCTTTACAAATACAAATCCAAGGTTTATAATGTTTTCTGTAATTATTTTCTCTATTAAAGGGGGCTTCCTAAATGGAAATTAAAATTCAAAAAACCGCACATCCCGGCAAATTGGGAAATCTTGACGGTGTGGCATTCGGGTCTGTCTTCACGGACCACATGTTTTTAATGGATTATTATGACGGCGCGTGGCACGATGCCCGCATTGTACCGTTTGAAAACTTCAGCATTCATCCTGCGGCATTGGTGCTCCACTACGGCGGCGAAATTTTCGAGGGCTTAAAAGCTTACAGAACCGCCGAAGGGCAGGTGCAGCTCTTCCGCCCGGAACAAAATGTGCAGAGAATGTATAACTCGGCAGTGAGAATGGCGCTCCCGCTTTTCGATAAAGACTTCGTGCTCGAAGCACTCTTAAAATTTGTGGAAGTGGAAAAAGATTGGGTTCCCGCCGGCTTTGGCACCAGCTTATATTTAAGACCGTTTATGTTCGGTGTTGACCCGAAGCTCGGCGTGCACGCTTCTAAAGAAGCGACCTTCTGCATCATCGCTTCTCCGGTGGCTTCCTACTACAGCGAAGGCATTAACCCGGTTAAGATTATGATTGAGCAGGAAGATGTGCGCTGCGTCATCGGCGGCACAGGCGAAGCCAAGTGCGGCGGTAACTACGGCGCTTCTACCCGCGCAGGCGAAAGAGCCGAGCAGCAGGGCTACTCCCAGGTGCTGTGGCTTGACGGTGTGGAGAGAAAGTACATCGAAGAAGTCGGCGCCATGAATGTGATGTTTAAAATCAACGGCACGGTGGTCACGCCCGCCTTGGTCGGTTCCATTCTGCCCGGTATTACCAGAAAGAGCATTATTGAAATTCTTAAAGATGCCGGCATTCCGGTAGAAGAGAGAAGACTGAGTGTAGACGAACTCGTTGCCGCGATGAAAGACGGCAGCCTCGAAGAAGCGTGGGGCTGCGGTACCGCTGCTGTGGTTTCCCCGATTGGCGAAATTGCCTATGACGGTGTCAAATACAGCATTAACGACGGCAAAATCGGCGAGCTGACACAGTGGCTCTATGATGAATTGACCGGCATCCAGTGGGGCAAAAAGGAAGACAAGTTCGGCTGGATTACCAAAATAAACTAAATTTAAACGGAGGACTAAAAATGAAATATGTTTGCGGTGTGTGCGGCTATGTCTATGACGAAGCGGCAGAAGGCACAAAATGGGAAGATTTAGGCGATGATTTTGTTTGCCCGCTTTGCGGCGTTGGCAAAGACGAATTTTCCGCGGAAGAATAAGCAAAAAACAAGGGGCGATTTTAAATCGCCCTCACTTTTTTAAAATCAGTACCACTCGTCACCCGGTGGTTTGCACAGACCCTATAAGGACAGCCTACAAGCTGAGCCCCTAAAGGGGCTACCGAAAACTTAATTTTTCTCACTTTTTCAGGCAGCCGCTCCCGTGCGGCTGCCTATTTTTCCTATTCTACTGTATATAAAATAGCACAACCACTCTTAGTTGCTGTTTTTCTCTTGTTTTGCATATACCGCAAGGGGAAAAAGCAACGGGTCACATTTTCACAAGCATAGCGTTTGAAAATGCCGTTGCTTTGTAGTTCAGGGGGGAATCCAAAGGGGTCTTAAAGATGTAAGCTAAGATAAAAACAACGAAAGCAGTATTTAAGACCCCGTGGTCGTTTCAAGGAGTCCTTAGAACCCAACCGAAAGGGTTCTAAGCGACCCTTTGCTTACTTTCACTGTCGCTTAGGAAAGTAAGTGCCCGTGCGGCATGAGCACAAAGTAAAAATAAAATGAATGTCGGCTTGCGACTTGCTCGCCGGCTTTGTTGTTACTGAAGCCGTTTTCATTCCACTGTAGAACCGAGGGGTTATCCGCGCTTAAGACCAACAATAAAAAACTTTTTCGGGTGCGGGTGTCCTGCCGCTCTTCATGATTCATCACGCATCAAAAAGGGCTCAACCGCGGTTGAGCCCTTTTTTCTATTCATCCTCAAATCCGGATTCCGGACCGGTGGTGTAAGCATCTTCTGCTTCTTCCGAACGGGGTTTTTGTTTCTTGGCTTTGACTTTCCTTTTCTTCTCTTGCTTTTTGCCTTCTTGTACCTTTTCTTCGAACGCTTCGGCTTCCTGCTCGGCTTCGAGAGCTTCCTGTTCTATCTGCTGTTGCGCCACAAGCTGCTCCATGACTCTTTGCTGGCGCTTCATCTCTTTAAACTTGGCGCGCTTAATCTTAAGCTTTTTGAGTTCTGCGGCTTCCCGCTCCAATTCTTCCTGCAGCACCGGCGCAAATTTTTCTCTCTCTTTTGCCGCATAGCTTTCGGAAGTAATATAGACCGGTCGCTTCTTGACCTGAATATGAATTTTGCCGATATATTCACCGAGAATGCCCAGCGCCGTCAGGGTCAGTCCGAAGAAAATAAATAGCAGCGAAATGAGCACTGCCGCTTCGGAAAGCTGCTGCCTGCGAATGATATTAAACAACAGGTAGAAAAGTGTATAGATAATGCCGAATGCCAGGCAGCCGACACCGCAATACAGCGGCCAGCGCAGAGGTTTTGTGGAAAACGCCACCAATCCGTCAAACGCGTAGGAAAAGAGCTTGCCCAGTGACCATTTGGAGTCGCCGCCGCCTCGCTCTTGAATTTCATAGGGCACATAGCGGGTGTTGAACCCCACCCACGCAAATAAACCCTTGGTAAAGCGGTGATACTCGCACAGTTCCAAAATTGCATCTGCCACATTGCGCCTGAAGCAACGAAAATCGCTGGCGCCGCCCACAAATTCAATCCCGCTGACAGATGTCATGAGTGAGTAAAACTTCTTTTTGGCAAAACGTGCAAAAGAACTGTCCTCTTTTCGCTCTTTGGCAAACGCCGCGATACAGTCATACTCGCGGTGCTTTTCCAGCAGCTCCACCATCTTGGCAACCAGCTCGGGGCGCTGCTGCAAATCCGCATCAATAAAGCAGATGTATTCGCCCTTTGCCGCTTTGAGCCCGGCATACATCGCCGCCTCTTTGCCGAAATTGCGCGAGAAAGAAATGATATTTACCCGCGGATTTTCCACATAAATTTTTTTGAGCAGCGATAAAGTTTTATCCTCACTGCCGTCGTTGACAAAGATATATTCCGTTTTATAAGATTGTGCCTCAAAAACACTGCTTGCCGTTTCGAAGAATTTTTCCACACATTCTTCTTCATTATAGCAGGGAATAATCAAGGATAATTTCATACAGTCACCTGTCTTTTCATAAATTACACACATTGTATCACATCTTTTGCTATTTTTCCACTATTTTATTATAGGTGTCCCGCGCGCGGTCTAAACAAAAGAAAAGACCGGAAATATCCCGGTCTTTGGAGTAAGATTTTTTATAAGCCTTTAATGCTTGCCAAACCGCCCTCCGCGGTTTCGCGGTAGCGGGCGTTCATATCCATTCCGGTGCGGTACATGGTTTCCACCACCGCATCGAAGCTGATGCGCCGCGTGCCTTGTAAAAGGGAGGCTAATTTGACCGCATTAATGGCGCGCATTGCCGCCACCGCGTTGCGCTCAATACAGGGAATTTGCACCAGCCCGCCGACCGGGTCACAGGTCAGTCCCAGGTGGTGCTCCATCGCAATTTCGGCAGCATACTCGGTTTGGTCAATATCCATCGAGCGCAGCTGACTGAGTGCTGCCGCCGCCATAGAGCAGGCAGAACCGATTTCCGCCTGGCAGCCGCACTCCGCCCCGCTGACGGAGGCATTGGTTTTGATGATTTGCCCGATGAGTCCCGCAACACCGAGTGCGCGAACAATGTCGTTGTCGGAAAGATTTTTGCGCTGCTGCATATAGTACAGCACACTGGCGAGCACGCCTGCCGCGCCGCAGGTCGGCGCCGTCACCACTTCGCCCGCGCAGGCGTTTTGCTCTGCGACAGCGAAAGCATAGGCGCACACCAAGCGGTTTTCGCGGGTTTCTTTGCTCTCGTCATCCTTCTTTTGGCGCAGCAAATACGCCGCTTTGCGCTGCAGCGCCAGCGGTCCGGGAATCGTGCCCTCGTTGGCAAGCCCTTCGGCAATACTGCGCTTCATCTGTTCCCAAACAAGCTCCAACGCCTCTTCAAGGTCGGCGCCTTCGCGTTGCACAATATATTCCCACAACCCGATTTCCTGCAGGGTGCAGGCGGTTTTGATTTGCGAAAAGGTGCTGTGCTCATAAATGTCGGGCAGGTCTGCGGTCTGTTCCCCGTCAAAGAGGATGTCTCCGCCGCCGATGCTCTGCACCTCGGCGCGGGCACACTCTTTACCACCGGAAAAGCCGACAATGCGCAGCGTGTTCGGGTGGGTAGGCAGCACGGTTTTGGTGTCAAACACCACCTCGCACTCTACCGCGCCGAAGGTTTCGCGAATGACTTTATCGGTCATGTGCCCTTTGCCGGTTTTCGCCAAAGAGCCATAGAGCGTCACAATCGCCGACTCGGTCGCCGGGTATTTTTGCAAAAACAACCGCACGGCGCGCTCCGGTCCGATAGTGTGGGAGGACGAAGGTCCTCTGCCTATTTTGTAAATCTCTAATATCGTTTTCATGATTTCATTATAACATGATTGCGCGCTTTTGCAACTAAGGATTTGGCGGTGCCAAACCCTAGGTTGCGGGTTCAGTGTTCTGTGTTCTGCTTTCAGTTGCAAGGCTGTGCCTTGCCACCTTTAATTCCGAATTCCGCACTCCGAATTCCGAATTGCAGAGCAAAGCCCATTTTGCTCTGCGTGGCTTTTCTTTTTTTCTGCGAAAAAAAGAAAAGCCACCCTATTGGATGACTCCCCATACATTTGATGTTGGCATTACCTATTTTCCCGGGCCGTCGCCAGCCAAGTATTGTCGGCGCGAAAGAGCTTAACTACCGTGTTCGGAATGAGAACGGGTGGACCCTCTCCGCAATCAACACCAACTTTTGAATGCTTGAGTATTATACATCAAGCATAACGGTTTGTCAACCACTTTTTTTGATTTTGAAAAAATTTTTCTTAATATGTCGCTTTCCGCCGCAGAATCGGGCTTTTAACGCCGTTTTCGGCAGGGGCAAACAGCCGATTTGCCTTCTTTTCAAATGCGGCAAGCGTGATTTTAAGTTCAAGCAGTGAGCCCGCTTTATCCACCTGTGCCTGAACCTTGTCGATATAGCCCTTGTACTCCTTTTTGAGCAGCGCTTTTTCGCGCGCCCGCCCAAAGCTTTCCAACAGCTGCCGGCACTCGTAAAAATGGCGCTTGGCTTCCAAAAACAAAAAGAGAGATACACGGCTTTCGCGGTGCAGAAAAGCAAAGAATTCCCGATTTTCTTTTTCCTTCGCTGCAGGCACAAACAGACGCATCGGCACTGCGCTGCGTTGCAAACTGTCTTCCAAAAGCTCTTTGACCCGCGCACGCTCGCAGTGCGCGCACGGCAGCGCTACCACCGCCGTATCTGCGCCTAAAAAATAGCACTCATAAAGCGACCCGAGCAAATCCTGCAAGCCCTCGCACAGCATATTCTCTGCCAAGGTTTTACCCGCCTGCCGCGTATATTTCCCCGCCACGGGCGCCAGAATATGCTCTAATTTCAAGTCGTGCAGCAAGCAGCGGTAGAGCTGCGCATCCGCCTGCGTATAAGGTAAACACAATGTCATTACAAAGCCTCCTTTAGGGTAAAAGGAACCGAACCTTACTATATTTTGTTGCCTCTTTTTCCCTGTGCAGGCAGTATCGGCAGGTTTGGGGATGTTTATTCACTGCCTTTTTTCGTTGACTTTTGGGCGCGAATGGGTTACAATAACTTTCGCAAATTATATTTAGGAACAAGTCCCTTGATAAGGTTTGTCTGATAGATAAGTTCTTTTCTTAAATATTGATTTGCCCCCATAGTTAAATGGATATAAGAACCTGAGCCTTTGGCTCAGAACCTTGGCGTTCGCAACCTTCGGTTGCTCGGCTAAACAAGTCCCTTGATAAGGTTTATCTGATAGATAAGTTCTTTTCTTAAATATTGATTTGCCCCCATAGTTAAATGGATATAACAAGTCCCTCCTAAGGATTAGTTGTAGGTTCGATTCCTACTGGGGGTGCCAAAAAAGCAGCCAAATGGCTGCTTTTCTCTTTTCTCCCCTTGCAAACGCTTTCCAAAGGTGTTACGATGATAAAGTAATAAAATAATATTGAAAGAGGTTTTCCCATGATTAAAAGAAAAGAAGACTTGAGAATTGTTTACAATGAGCATATGAAGGGCGGTGACGGCACCGCCAAAATCATTCACTACGCCGAAAAAGAAGAAATCGGCGGCAAATGCCGCCTGCTGGCAAAAATAATATTGGAGCCGGGCTGCTCTATCGGTGAACACACTCATGTGGATGAAGAAGAAATCTTTTACATTTCCAAAGGTACCGCCGCCTATTATGACGACGGTCAGTGGGTCACGCTCAACGAAGGCGACAGCGCGATTTGCCTTGGCGGGCAAACGCACTCAATTGCCAACCGCAGCGAAGAAACCACAGAGGTTATCGCAACGGTGCTTCTCTACAAATAAGGATTTGTCGCGCTCTCCGAGCGCGCAAATCCTTATTTGAAGCCTATTAGCAGTTAGCATATTGGCATATTAGCGAATGGGCGGGACACCCGCACCCGATTA
>SVOD01000095.1 GCA_015066575.1 Oscillospiraceae bacterium | reverse complement strand
GCAGGATAAAATCTTTGCGATTTGTAACTGCAATGTCAATGTTTGCTATGCATTGCGTACCTCGCAACTGTTTAATACCCCCAATATGTCCCGCTCTGCCTATGTGGCGAAGGTAAAGAAAGAAAACTGTGTTGCCTGCGGCAGATGCGTGGAGCATTGTCCGGCAGGTGCGCTCAAGCTCGGTCAAAAGCTTTGCACCAAACAGGGTGAAATTGAATACCCGCGGCAGGAATTGCCGGATGAAACCAAGTGGGGCAGAGAAAAGTGGGAACCCGATTACAGAAATAAGAATCGCATCAACACCCACGAAACCGGTACCGCGCCCTGTAAAACTGCCTGCCCGGCGCACATTGCCATTCAAGGTTACTTAAAGTTAGCGGCACAGGGCAGATATGATGATGCTCTTGCGCTGATTAAGAAAGAAAACCCCTTCCCGGCAGTGTGCGGTCATGTCTGCAACAAGCGCTGCGAGGAGGCTTGCACCAGAGGCGTAGTGGATGAACCCATCGCGATTGATGATGTTAAGAAATTCCTCGCGCACCGCGATATTGCCAACGATACGAGAATGATTCCCAAGAAAGTCATTCCGAAGATTACGGTGGAGGGTGTCTTTGAGCGCGAGCCCGGTTTTACCGAGAAAGTTGCGATTATCGGCGCAGGTCCCGCAGGTCTTTCCTGTGCATTTTTCCTTGCCGAAAAAGGCTATCTCAATGTCACCGTGTTTGAAAAGAATGCCGAGCCCGGCGGTATGCTGCGCTACGGTATCCCGAACTATAAGCTTGAAAAAGCGGTAATTGATGCCGAAATTGACATCATTAAAGAAATGGGCGTTGAAATCAAATGCGGCGTGGAAGTCGGCAAAGATATCACGCTTGATGAACTCAGAGCGCAGGGCTACAAGGCATTCTATATGGCAATCGGTGCCCAGGGCGGCAGAAAAGCCGGTGTGCCCGGTGAGGATGCCGAGGGTGTGCTCACTGCGGTAGAATTCCTGCACGAAGCAGCCGAAAAAGAAGCCTATGATATTGCCAAGAATGTGGTAGTCGTCGGCGGCGGTAATGTGGCGATTGATGCGGCAAGAGTTTCCGTTCACTGCGGTGCCGAGAATGTTTCCATGTTCTGCCTGGAGCAGAGAGAGGAAATGCCGGCAAGCGATGATGAGGTCGAGGAAGCGACGGAAGACGGCGTGGCAATTAATTGCGGCTGGGGTCCGAAAGAAATTGAGACCGATGCAAGCGGTAAAGTTACTGCCATTGTCTTTAAGAAATGCACGCGCGTATTTGATGAAGAGCACCGCTTCTCTCCGCAGTATGATGAAAACGACACCAAGAGAGTAGAATGCGGTAATGTCATTCTTTCCATCGGTCAGGCAATTGAGTGGGGCGGTCTTTTGGAAGGCACGGCGGTTGAACTCAATCGCAATCAAACTGCCAAAGCGGATACCTTCACCTTCCAAACCGCGCAGCCCGATGTCTTTGTCGGCGGCGATGCGTTCACCGGCCCGCGCTTTGCGATTGACGCGATTGCCATGGGTAAAGAGGGCGCGATTTCCATCCACCGCTTTGTGCAACCCAATTCGACCTTGACCATCGGCAGAAACCCGCGTTACTATGTCGAACTCGATAAGGAAAATATTGTTCTCGAGAGCTACGATACGGCAAAGCGCCAGATTCCGCAGGCAACCAAGAAGGTTGACCCGAAGGGCTTTAAGGATGATTACAAAATGCTCACCGAAGAGCAGGTGAAGATTGAAACTTCCCGCTGCCTGGGCTGCGGTGCTACCATCGTAGACCCGAACCGTTGTGTGGGCTGCGGCGTTTGCACCACCAAGTGCGAGTTTGATGCCATTCATCTTTACAGAGAGCGCCCCGAGTGCTCCACTATGTACAGAGCAGAAGATAAACTCAAGGCAATTCTGCCCTATATGTTAAAGAGAGAAATTAAGATTAAGAAAGCTAAAAAGAATAAATAAGCAAAATTCTCCGCGGCTTTGAAAGGCAGCTTTTCGCTCATACGGCACAAAAACAGCCAATGAATACACAAAGTATGCAATGCCTGTTTTTGCTTGTCTGAACAAAAATCTGCACTTTCACACACGCATCGATTTCACTTATTTATTCTAAAAAGAAAAATAATTGCAGCAGTCAGCAGTCGACAGTCAGCAGTCAGCAGTGTCGCGTTGCGACACCCTGAAAACTGAACACTGAACGCTGAAAACTGTTCGCGAAGCGAACTATGCACGAATTAGGAATTGTATTTAATATTATTGATACGGTAGAGGGTGTGGCTAAAGAGCAACATCTTACCGAGGTTGCCACCGTCACGGTGCAAATCGGCGAGGTGTCCACGGTGATTCCTCACTATTTGGAGGATTGTTGGAATTGGGCAGTCAAAAAAACTCAACTGCTCCAAGGCTGCAAGCTCATTCACGAGCCGATTGAGGCAATTACCTTTTGTGAGGACTGTGAGCAAACCTACCGTACCGTTGACTTCGGCAAAATCTGCCCGCACTGCGGCAGTGAACATACCTACTTATTAGTGGGCAACGAAGTCCAAATCAAAGAAATAGAGGCAATATAATTGCTTTTATCTATTCAAAAAACTTTTTTAGGAGGCATGAAATGTTTTTTCATCTGTATGAAGGGCTTTCCGGTTACCAATTAATCGGCTGGCTGGTGGTTTTCGTAGGCCTTGTGGTTGCCAATGAGCTGGCAAGGCGCACGAAGGCGGGCGGTATTTTCTTCTTTGGAATTGTTCCGCTTGCTCTGACCGTCTACTTTATTGTTATCAACATCGGCGCAAAGACTTTTGCGGCGAACAACCCGACCATTGTGGAAATGAACGGGTGGTTCCACTATGCAAAGCTCTATGCGGCAACCGCAGGCTGCATCGGCTTCATGTTCTTGAAGTACAAGTGGGGCAAAATCGGTAAAGTCAACTGGTTTAAGGCATTCCCGTTTGTTATCGTGGCAATCAACATCTTAATTGCTGTCGGTTCCGACTTCGAGAGTGCGATTAAAGGCTTTATAGAAGCAGGCTCCCTCTCCGGCGGCTGGTGGTATTCCAGCGAAGGCGTATGGCTTTACGGCGGTTGGTGGAATGTGCTCAACGGCTTGGCGGGCATCATCAACATCTTCTGCATGACCGGCTGGTGGGGCATCTATTCTTCCAAGAAAAAGCAGCAGGATATGCTGTGGCCCGATATGACCTGGCAATTCATCATCGCTTACGATGTGTGGAACTTTGCTTACACCTACCTCAACCTCCCGAACCACTCCTGGTATTGCGGTTTGGCACTGCTTTTGGCACCGACCTTTGCCAATACCTTCTGGAACAAGGGCGGTTGGATTCAAAACCGTGCCAACACATTGGCTATCTGGTGTATGTTTGCACAGGTTGTACCGATGTTCCAAAATCACTCCAAGTTCACGGTTCTGCCGTCTCTGTATGTAGACCCGAGCAAGTTTGCAGCTGTTTACAGCGGCAAAATGAATCCCGATTTGGTGCTCACTGCTGCAGATGCTAACCCGCAGGCACAGGCAATTATTGCCGTGGCGGCTATTGTGATTAATGTGATTATTCTTTGCAATATCATTAAGAAAGCAAAAGCGCAAAACATCAATCCCTACAAGCAGGAAGTGTTCAAGGGAACAAGAGATTTCGAAGAGGCAATGGCAAGAGCCGAAAAAGCCGCTTAAATTTCTTTTACAAAAAGGCTACCGCGTGTCGGTAGCCTTTTTTGTAAATGCGGAATGCGGAGTTCGGAATTAGCGGTGGCAACACTTTGTGTTGCATTTTAATGTGCCTCTTTGCGGCATCACCATAACTTCACTCTCCACACTTCTGCCTTTCAATATTTTGTGGTGTATCATAGCCGCTTCTTTCCGAAAGCGGCAAATGTAGTTGACGATAGATGTAATTAATGCTATAATATTTCAGTATATATATTGGAAAAATACCCCGATGGAGGATGTTTTTAAAAATGAAAATCAGCATTATTTATTGTATAGAGCATGAGGATTTTGAGCCGAGCGCCGTTTCCTATCTTGCCCAGCTGCCGGTAGGGGATGCGCAGTTTTTGGCAATTGACCGCGTGTGCAGTGAGCAAACGGCACAAACACTCGCTTCCCTGAAATCGCGCTTTGCGGCGGTAGAGTCTTTTAAAGAGCCGGAATTGAGTTTGGCGGCAATCTATAACCGCTACTATGAGAAAGCGCAGGGTGAAATTGTCAACTTTACCAATTCTCACCTGACTTTAGACCCCGGTGTAATCAGTAAAGTCAGCGCTGCGCTTGCCGGAAAGCTCAGCATTGCGGGCTGCTTGAGTCGTGACGGCGGCTCCTACACCCACCCCAAAGTGGTCGATTTTCTCGGCAGCAAAGAAATCATTCCCTTTAGCGGCAACCCGATGATAGCAGATCTGTTTTTTGCGGGCTATTTCTTCAAAAAGAATGTCACCGATGCATTTCGCTTTGATGAAAGCGTAATTGACTATGAATGCGGCACCTTCTATGTGCTTGATGTGGCGCTGCATGCCGCCGAAAAGTGCGGCGTGGAAGAAATGGTCTTTCTCAAAGAAGCGACCATTCTCTATGATGAAGAGTATGCCCAGCGCGCGATTGATCGCTTCGGTTCCCACGATATTCGCTGGTATACCCAAACCTTTAAAGAACAGTATATTCCGCTGTTAAAAGCACAAAAAGAAGAGAAGGGCGAAGTGCCGATGTTCCTGCAGCTGGCTGTTTATTACGGCGCGGCGTTTCGCTTCTTAACGAATATGGACGGCAGAAACACCGAGCTTCTCATCGGTGAAGATTTAGAGGAGTTTTTAGACACCGTGTGCGAGGCGCTGCAGTATATCGATGACAGCGTGCTCACCAGAGACTCCAACTTCTGCCAATATCGCATTACCTACAAAATGGCTTGGTTGTTGTGCACGGTAAAATACCGCAAAAATCCGGAAGATTTGCACCTGGATTTTGATGTGGCAAACAACCGCGTTTTTGCCGTTATCAACGGCTATACCTACAACATCAGCAGCAATCTGCAGGTCAATGCCATTAACTACACCGACCATGAGCTGACGATGGACATGGCGTATATGTATTCGCAAGTGTTTGACTATTATCCCGACTGCCTGCATGCGTATGTGAACGGTAGAGAGGTGCCCGTAGAGGTCAATCAGATATATTCTTTAACAAAGTATTTTACGGTGCCGGGCTTTAAAAAGCATACCTTCTACCTCAAAACCAAAATTGACCCGAAAGTGCAGACCACGATTCGCTTCACGCTGGAGATTAAGAATAAAAAATTCTATCTGCCGCTGAGCTTTATTAAACCGGGTGCAAGGTTAACCAACCAATATCCGCATGCGTATTGGGCATATAAAGACATCACGATGTACTATATGCGCGAGCGGTATTTGACCATTATCCCGCGCTCGAAGGCGGCAAACTTTAAGAAAGAAATTCATTTCTTCTTCGATTTGTTGCGCTATTCTCTCGGCTCTTTCAAAATCAAGATGCCGCTTATTCGCTTCCTTTACTGGCTGCTTTACCCGATTTACGGGCATAAGCGCATTTGGCTGTATTTTGACAAACTTTATAAAGGCGGCGACAACGGCGAATATGCCGTGACTTACGCGAGCAAACAAAAAGACCACATTCACCACTACTATGTGCTCAATGCCGATTCCTACGACTTTAAGCGCGTGCGCCGCAAAGGCATCAGGATGCTTAAGTTTAATTCGCTGCGCCACAAGTTGATGAGCCTGTATGCCGAAAACATTGTCGCAACCCACCCGGATATTATGTGGTTCTGCGGCTACAGCATCATTTTAGAGCATGGCTTCCGCGATAAATTCAGCGGTAATATTATTTGTATAGCCCACGGCATTACCATTCAAAAGAACGCCGAGGTGCAGTGTCGCTCTTACGATAATACGCAATTCTACACCACCACCTCCAAATACGAAGTGGCGCATATTAAAAAGCCGGCTTACGGTTATAACGATGATGAAATCGCCCTGACAGGTCTTGCGCGTTTCGATGGGCTTAAGAGCAACGACCAAAAGCAGATTTTGATTACCCCGACCTGGCGCAAGAGTTGCTGCGGCACGGGTATGCTCAACGAAGTCAAGGGCTACAACCCGCTCTTTAAAAACTCGGTTTACTTTAAAGTCTACAATTCGCTCATTAATGATAAGCGCTTAATTGCGTGCGCCGAGCAAACCGGCTATAAACTCATTTTCTTGCTACATCCCGCAATGAGCTCGCAGATTTCGGACTATGATACCAACGACTATGTTGAACTCATTCAAGCCAGCGGCGATATGAGTTATGAAAAAATCCTCACCGAGTCGAGCCTGATGGTAACCGACTATTCCGGCGTGCAGTATGATTTCGCTTACCAGCGCAAGCCGCTTGTGTATTACCACCCCTCGGCATTACCGCCGCGTTTTGAAGAGGGCGCGCTCAAATATGATACGATGGGCTTTGGTCCGATTTGTACCGAAAACGATGAAATTGTCGATACGCTATGCAAGTATATGCAAAACGGTTGCCAAATTGAAGAAGAATACAGGCGCCGCGCCGATGATTTCTTTGCTTTTGATGATTTCAATAATTCCGAGCGCATTTATAAAGCGATTATCGAATTTACCGAGAGAATGAAGAAATAATGCCAAGAGAAAGAATTGCCCTGTGGGATAATGCCAAAGCCGTATTAATGCTGCTCGTGGTAAGCGGACATTTTTTGGAACCGCTCACAGCAGAGGGGTACCCGCTTATCTATAGAAGTATTTTCCTCTTTCTTTATACCTTTCATATGCCGGCATTTATCTTTATTTCCGGCATGTTTTCCAAACACACACTCGGCAAAGGGGAGTTTCCCATCGGGAAACTGCTCCCCTTTGTCGTTCTTTCTTTTTTGCTCAAAGCCTTTTACCTGTGTAAAGATGCCGTTAGAAATAAAGATTTTACGGCAAACAGCATTTTTCAGCTGTCCAACATTGCCTGGTTTTTATTTGCTGTCTTTATTTTCTACTGTATGATGTACTTGCTCAAGCCCTTAAAAGGGCAGTATGTGCTGCTTTTTGCCATACTCTTTGCCGCTATTGCAGGCTACAACGGGCGCCTTGGCGACTTTTTTGCGGTAGGGCGCATTGTGGTATTCTTCCCGTTTTTTGCCTTGGGCTACTATACCGACAGGGAGCGGCTGCAGGTGTTTTTGGCAAAAAAAGAAGTGAAAATTGCCGCGGCAGCGGTGTTGCTGCTCTTCGCGGCGGCAGTCGTGGTGTTTGTTAAGCCTCTCTATGCGTTACGACCGCTGCTGACAGGCAGAAATCCTTTTCAACAGTTGGGGCAGACACTTTACTATTGGGGCGGGCTGCTGCGCCTGCTGTGCTACGGTGTGAGTACCGCGGTAATGCTGGCGGTGTTGGCGCTTATCCCGCGGCGCAGGTTCCGGTTTTTTGCCTTTATCGGGCAAAATACGCTTTCGATTTATTTTTGGCATTTGCCGATTGTTGAAGCGGTCTATCTTTTGAGTATTCCCGCTTGGGTGGAGCGCTATCGTTATGCGCCGGTGGTTATTCTCGCTGCGGCGGCAGCGAGCGTGGCGCTGTGCGCGCTCTTATCCTTGCCGCCGTTTATGACATTTGTTAATTTTGTGAAAGGATTGTTCCAAAAACATGCCACAAACTCCGCAAAGCATTGAAAAACGGCTTTTTGCACTGCAAGACAAGCCCTATGCCGCGTTTACGGCAAAGCTCGTTCCCAATATTGACAGTGGCAGGGTTATCGGTGTGCGGCTGCCGCAACTGCGCGCGCTTGCCAAAGAATTTGCGCGCGAGGATTGCAGCGCCTTTTTGGCGGCATTGCCGCACCGCTATTTGGAAGAAGACCACCTGCATTCTTTTTTGATTGCCGGCAGTAAAGATTTTGAACAGTGTATGGCGCAAATTGAGCGTTTTTTACCGTTTATAGATAATTGGGCGACCTGTGACTCCTTGCGCCCCGCCTGCTTTAAAAAGCACAAAGCGGCACTACTTCCTTATATTCAAAAGTGGCTGCAGTCCGACATGGTTTATACCGTTCGCTTTGCCATCGGAATGCTGATGTGCCACTATTTAGATGAAGATTTTGAGCCGGAGTACCTGCAGTGGGTGGCAGCGGTAGAGAGCGAAGAATATTACATCAATATGATGCGCGCCTGGTACTTTGCAACCGCGCTTGCCAAACAGTATGAGAGTGCATTGCCGCTGATAAAAGCGCAAACGCTCGACAAGTTTACACAGAATAAGGCAATTCAAAAAGCGCGCGAGAGTTACCGGGTAGATGGCGCCGCCAAAGAGCATTTAAAGCAATACAAAATGCGCTGATTTTTCAAAAAAGTATTGACTTAAAATCTTTATTATGTTATATTATTTGGGCGCCGGAAAAAAAGCCGGTGCTTTGAAGCTGGAAAATGCTGGTGTAGCTCAGTTGGTAGAGCAGCTGATTTGTAATCAGCAGGTCGGGGGTTCGAGTCCGTCCACCAGC
>SVOD01000094.1 GCA_015066575.1 Oscillospiraceae bacterium | reverse complement strand
TCTCTGCTTGGAGTATCTACATACGCCTCAGCGCAGAGACTGACAAATTTCATCTCACTTTTTCAACATCTGCCAGCTTGTCGAAAAACGAGTTTTTCGACAAGCTGAAACAAACAGAGCAAAAACTGCTCTGTTTGTTAATAAAATGTGTTAATTTAGTTATTGACCGCGTGGTGTATGGGGTCGACCGTTTCATCAATCGCTTCAAAGCTGTAGCCCTCGGAAAGTCCGACCTGAAGCACCTTGGCAACGGCGGTGACCGTTGTGCCTTTTGCGCCGGTGTCGTGCATTAAAACAATCGGCGACTCATAGTTTTCATGAATACCTGCCATAATGTTGTCATAGAGCTGCGCAGCCGGCAAGCCGTCGGCGTTCGCATCGCCCGAAGAGATATTCCAGTCGTAGTATTCATAGCCGTGGTCTTTGCACTGACTGGTCAGCGTACTCATAATTCCGGAGCAATAGTTAGCGCTGATGGTGTTGGAAGCGCCGCCCGGGAAGCGCATGCATTTCGCTTCCACACCGGTGACCTTTTTGATAAGGTCGCGGGTTTTTTTGTTATCCGCCCAGAATGCTTCGGGGCTGGTATAAATCGCGGCATAATCGTGGGTATAGGTGTGTACCGCAAGGGTGTGCCCTTCTTTGACCATGCGCTTTAAAATGTCCTCATTGCCGGGAATGTTTTGACCGACAATAAAGAAAGTGGCATGGCAGTCATATTTTTTGAGTAAATCCAAAATTTTAATGGTATTAAAACTCGGACCGTCATCAAATGTCAGGTATACCACGCTGCCGGCAGTTTGCTTGGAAACAATGACATTGCGCGTGACCTTTGCCTCGTTGCCGGCGGCATCCTTGACCGTGTAGGTGACAGTGTATTTGCCTTTTTCGTTGACATTGACCCGGTTATCAACCTTGATGGTCTTGGTCAAATCCCCGTCCACCTTATCGGCGGCGGTGGCACCGGCATCCTTATATTCGCTGCCGATTTGGATTTTTACCGTGGCATCGCCCTTGAGGGTAATGACAGGCGCGGTGGTATCGACCACTTTGATGGTTCTGGTCTGCGTGACAGTGTGTCTGCCCTTGAGGTTGGAAAGGGTGTAGTTGAGTTCGTAGGTGCCCACCTTGGTGGTATCGACGGTTTTGTAGTCGACCTCCACTTTGTCGGTGGCATCTAAATCACCGATTTTAGCGGTATATCCGGGTTCTTCAAAGGGTGTGCCGCCCTCTAAAACGATGTCGGTTTTGCCTTTTAAGGTGATTTCCGGGACTGTTTTATAATCTTTAAAAAGCCCGAATACATCGAACTGCCACACGAGTAAAAATGCGGCGGCAAGCACGGCAATAACAACTAAAATAACCACAACGGGTTTTGCGCTTTTTTTCATAATTTACCTCCGGAAAAAAAGAAATTTACATAAACTGATTCCATGAAGTGACAGGGTCAGTGCTGAGAAACTTGGCATATATAAAATAAGCGGCAACACCCAACACGAGCAGCACGGCACCGAAAATCAAGGTCGCCTGCGCAAAACTCTTTTTGCTCGGATTGGTTTTGGAAGAAATCGCCCAAATCAGAAGCATAACCACATCTACCACGGGAATTGCGGTGAGAATCAGCACCACAATCCAGTCGATAATGCGCAGCGGTGCCGCCGCTGTTTCTGCGGATTCTGCGGACGATGACTTTGCCGCGGCAGGGGTTTCTTCGGCAACGGTTGCTTTGCCGGTGCTCAGGTCAATGAGCGGGGTTTCCTCGCTTTCCGGTACGGCGGCAGTTTCTTGGCTTTGCGCGGTAGCCGATGTGCTGTCTTGCACGGCAGCTGCCTCCGGCGCGGCTGTTTCTTTTTTCTCCGCCGTTTTTTTTGCATTGACTTTGACAATGCGGGCTTTTCTTGCCGCGGCGGGAACATTAATTTCATCTAAATCCAACGAAATCGGCGTATCCTTGAGCGCCTTGCCGCATTCTGCGCAAAACAGAGCGCTGTCGCTGTTTTCTTTTCCGCATACTTCACATTTCATAATGATTTTCTCCTTATACCGGCAAATGCCGTGATAACAGGGCATAAAAGCCGAATATTTTCACCTTATCATTTTACCCAATCACCAAACCTTTGTCAAATTAATAATCGGTTACAAAAAGTAAAATAATTATAATAATTATTATATAAGTCTTTAAAATTGATTTCAGTTATGGTATAATCTACTCTATATAGCAGTTTTTATGCTAAAAAAGGAGAAAACCATACAAATATGTCTCAAAATTTCTCGCAAAAAGATGAACTGATTATCGGCAGAAACCCGATTACGGAAGCGCTCAGAGCAGGCAGAGAGCTCAACCAGCTGTTTGTGGCGCGTGGGGAGCGCAGCGGCTCCATCGGGAAGATTATTGCGCTTGCCAAAGACAGGGGCATCCCGATTAAAGAGGTCGATGTCAAGAAATTAGATTATATGTCCGGCGGTGGTGTGCACCAGGGTGTAGCGGCATTTTGTGCAGCGCACAGCTACTGCTCGCTGGAAGATATCTTTGCCGCGGCGGAGCAAAAGGGCGAAGCACCGTTTATCATTATTTGTGATGAGATTGAAGACCCGCACAATTTGGGGGCTATCATCCGCACTGCCGATGCGGTCGGTGCCCATGGCGTTGTGGTACCCAAGCGGCGCAGCGCCGCGCTTACCGGCATAGTGGCAAAGGCGAGCGCGGGGGCGCTCGAATATGTCAGGGTGGCGCGGGTCACCAACCTGGCGGCAGCCTTAGAGGAGATGAAGCGCCGCAATGTATGGCTGTATTGCTCGGATATGGACGGGCAGGATTATCGGCAGGTGGATTTCTCCGGTGCTGTCGGTCTGGTCATCGGCAGTGAAGGCAGAGGTGTCAGCCGCCTGATTAAAGAAACCTGTGATGTTACCGTCAGTCTCCCGATGAAGGGAAAGATTAACTCATTGAATGCGTCAGTAGCGGCAGCTGTTTTAATGTATGCAGTGGCGCAGGGCAGATAAGGAGTAGGGATGGAAGAAAAGAAATATTCTGTGGATGAAATATTGGCAGAGGCGCGGCAGTTGACCGCTTCACATTCCGACGAGGAGATTTCTCGCAGGGCGGATGAGCAGGCGCAGCAGATTATGGAAAGCCTGCAGCAAGAGCGCTCAAAAAAAGGAGAGGATGCCGCCTTTGAGGCATTACTCAGCGAGATTACGGCGCATACCGCTGCCAAAAAGCCGGCAAAAGCGGCGCCGAAGCCTGCTGCGGAGAAAGCGCAGAAAGCGCAATCACCCGCATCGCAAGCAGGTCAACCGAAATCGTTTGAGAAAAAGCCGGCAAGCGAGCCGCGCGTGACCAAAGTGGCACCGGTCGCTTCGCCAACGGGTGAACACGATATTGTCATTGCGCCTGCACCCTCAAATGTGCCGCAGAGCAAAAAAGCGCGCCGCCCGCTCGATGAGGTGATGCGCGATGTGCTGCCGGAGTCGGAGAGCAAGATTGATAAAGCGCTTCACGACCAAAAAGAAGAGCAGTCGGGGCAAAGGGAAAACGCCCTCACCCGCACCGGCGTGATTCGCAAGGCGAATGCGCTCATTGATGAAACGCAACAGCAAGCGCAAGAACAGCAGCCGGCTCCCGCCGTCACTTCCGCGCCGCGCATGGGCGATTTACAGAAAAAAGAAAAAATTGTAGGCGAAAAAGAGGATATTCAAACCAAAGTCTACAACGAATATATCCGCCGCAGAGAAAAGAAAAAGCAAGACACGGGCATGATTAAAACGATAGACATCAGGCTCGCGCACAGAGAGAAAACACCGCCCGCGACGGCAGAAGCGGCAGAAGCGGCAGACGAAAAAACAAAAGTGCATGCCTTCGGCATTGTCGATACGCAGACCGAGATAGAAAAAACATTTGTCGGCAAGCGCGCTCAAAGAGTTATTTCCGACATTCACCACACAGGCAATATCGAAGGGCAAACGCGCCTGGAAGGTTTTTTTGACGACAGCGAATTTGAAAAAATCAGCGAGGATGAACTTGAAGAGCAGCTCGAAATGAATCGCCGCGTCAAGATAGACCACTTTGCGCTCGAGCAGGAGTTTAAAGACAAAAACAGCGAGGAACCCGTAGCGGCGGTGCAAAGTGCGATTGATGAAACCTATGCGCCCGAAAAAGAGACTCCCGTCATTCAGGATGTTATCGACTACAACTCCAGGAGCGACCAACGAGCGGTCTATCTGGAGCTCGAAGCGCTCTTGAACCGCTTTAAACTGAGAACCACCATTACCTTTATTGCCGAGCTCGTGGTAGCGGTTGTCGGTATTTTCGGCTCCGGCATTTTAAATGACTTCGGGCTGGGTACCGGTACGGAGAGAGTGTATATCATTATTAACACTGCTCTGCTGCTGTTGATGATGATTATGAATGCCCGCGCTATCTTTAAAGGCATCAAAACCCTGTTCCTGCTCAAACCCAGCGGCGACAGCGTGATGGCAGTGGCATCGATTGCCACATTGGTGCAATGCGCTTTGGCACTCACACTCGGCGCGAGCGGTGCCGGCGTCAGCCACATTTATGTGGGGGCGATGGGCTTTGTGTTCTTACTCAACTGCTTCGGCAAACGCTCCATGGTGCGCCGTATCTTCAAAAACTTCCGCTTTCTGATTAAAAGCGGTGAAAAATATTCTGTCACCGCGATTACCGAACCCAAGCAAGCGAAGGAATTTGCCAAGGGCACACAGCTGGAATATATTGATATTCGCTACAATGCCAAAACGGCGTTCCCGACGCGCTTTTTAGGGCATTCCTATGCCGATGACCCGACCGACAGTATTGCCAAATTGTCGGCATACCCGGCAATCGCACTTTCTTGTGTAATAGGGCTGGTTACCTATTTTATTACCAAAGACAGTATGTCGGCTGTTTGCGCGCTCAATGCGGCAATGATTCTCGGCATCCCGGCATCCTCCATGATGGCGTTTCACAAAGCGCTGGAAAATGCGGATACCGCCCTGCTTAAAGAGAGAGGCACCGTTACCGGCTTTGCCGCGGTGAAGGATGTGGCGGGCACGAGCGCGGTGGTGCTCGGCGCCGATGAAGTGTTTCCGGAGAACACCTGCTCGCTCAAGGGCATGAAGCTCTTTAAAAAGATGCAGATGGATGAAGCCATTTTATATGCGGCAAGCGTACTCGAAAAATCCGAGCATCCGTTTAGAAATGTGTTTATGGAGAGCATCAGCGAAGTCATAGACCATATGCCGGAGAGCTTCGACACGGCATATGAATCCAAGCTCGGCTTATCCGCTTGGATTTATGACAGAAAAGTGCTCTTGGGCAATAAAGAAATGATGGGAGCACACGGCATCGAAATCCCCGCTACCGCCAAGCCGGATGACTATATCTCGCAGAATAAGCGCGTGATGTTTCTGGCAATTGACGGGTCGGTCTATGCTATGTTTGTGCTGGAGTATTACTCTGACCCCACGATAGAATACGAACTGCAGCGCCTCGAGGCTTCCGGCATAGAAATCTTAATCAAGACGGAAGACTCCAATATTGACCAAAGCCTGATGTGCGAATTATTCGAGCTTGAAAACGACTCTGTAAAAATTTTAAGCATGATTGCCGGCAATATCTATGATGAAAAGCGGCAGCAGGAAATCTACAACGAAGCCAAGGTTATTAACCGCGGCGACCCGGTCACCTTTATGCGCAGCATTACCGCCTGCTCCATTTTGAACGGGCAGTTCGGGCTGTTGCGCTTACTGCAGTACGCCAACATCATTTTAGGTGTGGTGATTATTGCCGTTTGCAGCTTTATGGGCTCCATTTCCGCCATCGGTCCCGTTCACATTGTGGTCTATGCCGCCTTTTGGATGATAGTGACTAACTTAATTCCGAGAATATACAAAGCGGTACCTAAGAGATAATGTATACCGCTTTCCTACACCTTAAGCGATAGAACGCATTTCGCGGTCAACGATATAAAAAACAACAAATTTTTCAGGAGAACCGCTATTGAAATTACTATTGTATTTACCGCAAATCATTTTGAGCTTGGTGGCGATTTGGATTATCGCGCGCTGCTTTATTTCGCTCTTTTCCATGCGACCGGTGGGCAAACCCAAGGCGGTGCTCATCAATAAAGACAGCGGACAAAAACTTGCCATCAGCACCTATGAAACATCTCTCGGCAGAGCCAAAAACTGCGACATTCTGCTTGCGAGCACTCTGGCAAGCCGTTCTCACGCGGTGATTTCCCGCCGCAAAAAGGGCTGGTTTATTACCGACACCGAGTCGAAAACCGGCACCTTTGTCAACGGCGAGCAAACCGAGGGCTCCGTCAGGATTTATCATGGCGATGTCATTACTATCGGCGGGGTGGACTACACCTTTGTCGCGCCGCACGCAAGCCGAGAGGACAGCGAGCCGCAGCCTGCGTTTAACAGCGGTGTCAGCGGCGGTTTGCTCAACCTTGCCACCAATTATGAATACCCGATTCAAAACGGAAAAATCACCATCGGCAGAAGCGAAGGCTGCGATGTGGTCATTGATGACAGGACTGTTTCGCGCTTTCACGCAACGGTGCAGTATACCGATGAAGGCTGGGTGGTAACCGACCACGACTCGCAGGCGGGTGTCGGCGTCAACGGGTACCGCATTCACGGCTCCGAACCGATTTCCGACGGGGATAAGATTATGATTAACACCCATATCTTTATGTTTAAGGACTACGGCGAAACGGGAAGGAGGGGTGCGCGTGGCTAAAAAGAAAGAAGACAAGGCGCTCAAACTGCGCAAGCCCCACAAGCGCCATCCGCTCAAAACCATTCCCATGCTCTTGCTCATCACAGCGTATCAGCTGTATTTATTCTCGCAGCTGACCGTGACCAATATAAAAGAGCTGGAAATCAACTATACCATGCTCATTTACTTCGGTGTATTTATCGGGGCAGAGTGGCTGTATGTAATTGTCATGCGGGCGTTTGCCAAGCGGCGCAATTTTGAGATTGAACTCATCGGCTTTTTCCTGACCGGTATCGGCTTCGCCGCCATCGGTTCCGCGAAGCCCGACGGTTTATTGGTGCAAACCGGCGCGTTTGTGCTCGGGCTGGTCGGCTTCAGTGTTTTGGTATGGATTTTGGGCGACAATGAAAGAGCCATGAAACTGCGCCTGCCGCTGGGAATTCTCGCTATTGTGGTTTTGGTTGCCAACATCTTTTTGGGTTCGGACATCAACGGTGCCAGAAACTGGATTGTCATCGGCAACGCCATTTCCATTCAACCGAGTGAATTTGTCAAAATCATTTTTGTTTTTGTGGGTGCGGCGACACTCGAGAAACTGCAAACCTCCAAAAACTTATATATGTTTATCGGCTTTTCCGCCGCCTGTGTGGGCGTGCTGTTTATTCTCAAAGACTTCGGCACGGCGGTCATCTTCTTTATGACTTTCCTGCTCATTGCGTTTATGCGCTCGGGCGATGTGCGTACCATCGCGCTTGCACTCGCTTCTGCAGGCTTAGGCGGTACCTTGATTGCCATGTTTAAAACGACGGTCAAAAACCGCCTTGCCACCTACCGCCATGTGTGGGAACCCGAGATGATTGACGGCAAGGGCTTCCAGCAGACGCGCGTGCTCATCGGCATCGCTTCGGGCGGTCTGTTCGGCTTGGGGCTTGGCAAAGGCAATGTCCGAGATGTCATCTTCTCCTCCACCGACCTGATTTTCGGCGTGGTGTGCGAGGAGCTCGGCTTTGTGACGGGCATGGCAATTCTCGCCTGCTTTATCCTCTTTGCGGTGTATGCGATTCGCAATGCACGCACCTCGCGCTCGACGTTCTATTCCATTGCCGCCTCGGCGGCAGCGGGATTGTTGCTCTTCCAGGCAAGTATCAACATTTTCGGTGTTACCGATGTTATTCCGTTTACCGGTGTCACCTTACCGTTTATTTCAAGAGGCGGTTCCTCGATGATTTCCTGCTGGGCGCTGCTGGCGTTCATCAAAGCGGGAGACTCCAGAACTTATCTTACCACCTACGGAGAAATTAAGAAAAAATGAAAAGTGCATCCAACAGAATCAAAATTACATGGGTTTTTATTGCGCTCTCATTAGCGGGGGCAATATTCCTGATGTTCAGTGCAATCACACAGGGCGGCAAATGGGCTACTTCTTCGCGCAACGCTCACCTGTATGTTAACGGGACGCTCATCGGCGCCGGGAATATTACCGATGCCGACGGCACGGTTTTGTGCCACACGGAGGATGGAAAGAGAACCTTTGCCGAGGACAGCGAGGTGCGCAGCGCCCTGTTGCATGTGGTCGGCGACAACTACGGCTTTATTTCTTCTTCCATCCAGAACCAGTACCGCACCAGTTTGTCCGGTTACAACCGCATTATGGGTGTATGGGAACTGTGTAATTACGAACAGGGCAGCGAGGTGACCTTAACGGTCAAATCCCAAGCCTGCAAAACAGCCTATGAAGCGCTCGGCGGCAGAAAGGGTGCCGTCTGCGTCTATAATTACAAAACCGGTGAGGTGCTTGTCAGTGTTTCCACACCGGCGTATG
>SVOD01000093.1:851-8553 GCA_015066575.1 Oscillospiraceae bacterium | reverse complement strand
AAACAATACTAAAGGATTTGCTCGCAAATTCTTTCTATTGTGTAGTTTGGTTGGACGAGGGTGCGGGTGTCCCGCCCACAACTTCACTCTCCACACTCCACACTCCTAACTCAAATAAGGAATTTGGCGAGGTCGCAGACCTCGCCAAATCCTTAAACTAAACGGGCTGCCACAGCAGCCCGTTTAGTTTATTTTGCATAGTCCGTTGCGCGGCTCTCGCGAATGACATTGACCTTAATCTGTCCCGGATATTCGCACTCCGCTTCGATTTGTTTGACAATATCGCGCGCGACTATCGCCATACCTTCATCGTTAATAACCTCGGGTTTGACCATAATGCGCACTTCTCTACCCGCCTGAATGGCGAAGGAATTCTCTACGCCGTTGAAAGAGTTGGCAATGCTTTCAAGCTTCTCCAGCCTTTGAATATAGTTCTGGATATTCTCGCGCCTTGCGCCGGGTCTTGCCGCGCTAATCGCATCTGCCGCCTGCACCAGGCAAGCGACCACCGTGCGCGCTTCCACATCACCGTGGTGCGCTTCAATGGCGTGAATGACCGCCGCGCTCTCTTTATATCTCTTGGCGTACTCCACACCCAGAGCAATATGGGTGCCCTCAAATTCGTGGTCAAGCGCTTTACCGACATCGTGCAGGAAACCGGCTCTCTTGGCAAGCTTAATTTCGCCTTCACCCAAACCGAGCTCGGTGGCAAGCAAACCGGAAATGTAGGAAACCTCCAGGGAATGCTGCAGCACATTCTGCCCGTAGCTGGTGCGGTATTTGAGTTTACCCATCAGCTTAATGAGTTCGGGGTGGATACCGTTGACACCGGCATCCAAAGCGGCTTTTTCACCCTCCTGCTTAATGGTTCTGTCAACCTCGCGGCTGGCTTTTTCGACCACATCTTCAATGCGCGCCGGGTGAATTCTGCCATCGGTAATCAGTTTCTCAAGCGCAACGCGCGCTTTTTCTCTTCTGACCGGGTCAAAGCAGGAAAGGGTAATCGCTTCGGGTGTGTCGTCAATAATCAAATCACAGCCGGTCATCGTTTCGATGGTGCGGATGTTTCTGCCCTCTCTGCCGATGATTCTGCCCTTCATTTCATCATTGGGCAGGCTGACAACGCTGACGGTTGCTTCCGTCGCGTGGTCGGCGGCACAGCGCTGAATGGCTCTGCCGACAATTTCATGGGCGAGCTTATCGCTCTCATCCTTGAGCCTCTGCTCATAGTCAAGAATTTTGACTGCCTTTTCGTGGGTTAATTCTTCATCAAGCGCGGTAAGCAAATAATCCTTTGCCTGTTCCTTGGTAAACCCGGAAACGCGCTCAAGCATTTCAAACTGGCTTTTCTTGATGCTCTCTATTTCAGCCATTTTAGAGTCAGCCTGCTTTAACTTGTTTTGCAGAATGTCCTCTTTCTTCTCCATCAGCTCCACCTTTTTGTCAAGGTGTTCTTCCTTCTGGACAAGTCGCCTTTCGCTTCGCTGTACTTCGCTTCTTCTTTCCCTGATTTCTTTATCGGCATCAGAGCGAAGTTTGTGTATTTCATCCTTTGCCTCAATCAAAGTTTCTTTGCGCTTTGTTTCGGCTTCCGCCATAGCGTTGTTGATAATGTTCGCGGCTTCGGTTTTCGCATCGCCAATCGCTTTTTCGCCGGTTTTCTTGAGTAACACTCTGCCGAGCACAAAGCAAATGGCGCCGAAGACAACCCCGCCGATTGCTATGCCGAGAATAAAAGTAACAATATCGAAATTCATAGAGCAGCACCTCCTTCGTCTCAAATTTTCAATCAGTAATTGTCATAATCATTGGTTGTTGGCTTGCACCAAAAAGAGTCAGTTGGAACTGTTGCATGTTATGTTTGCGAAATTGGCAAAAAAATGCCAATGTTCTTTTTTATTATACTAAATAAACCGCCGGTAGTCAATCATTTATTTTTAATAATTTAAATTTATCGAGCTGTTCTGCGAACAGCAATGCGGAATTCGGAGTTCGGAATTCGGAATTAAAGGGCGACACATTCGCACTTGATTTTATCCCCCTCTGTCGGCTATACCGACATCTCCCCAAAGGGGAGAAATGGCTTAATTTCGGTAAGAAAAGAAAAATTAAGAGCCACACAATACTTTATCAATCGGGTGAGGGTGTCCCTCCCTCAATTATTCACTATTCATTATTCACTATTCACTCAAATAAGGATTTGGGAGCCCGCAAGGAGCTTTGCAAACCCTTATTTGTAAATATTGACATTTCCCTCACAATGTGATACCTTTGAGAATAGAATAAAAGGTGTTTCACTCACCAAGGGAGGAATCATTCATGTTTTGTCAAACCTGTGGCAATCCCGTAGAAGATACCGCGACTGTCTGCCCCAACTGCGGCGCGGCGATTACACCGCTTGAGCAACCGGCAGCAGACCCTGCGGCACAGGCAAATGCACAGAGTGCATACGAACAACCCGCTTACGAGCAGCCCGCATACGAGCAACCGGTTTACGAACAGCCTGAGGCACAACAGCAGGCATATCAACAGCCCGGCTATCAGCAAACCGCTTATCAACAGCCCGGCTACCAACAACCCGGTTACCAACAACCCGGCTACGGACAGCCGCCGTACGGGCAGCCCTATGAGCAGCCTGTCGGCGAGCCCAAGAGCAAAGTAGCAGCCGGTCTTTTGGCAATTTTCTTGGGCAGCTTGGGTATTCACAATTTCTACTTAGGCTTCAATAAGCGCGGTTTAATTCAGCTGCTCGTTTCCCTGCTCACCTGTGGCATCGGTGCCGCACCGATGGGCATTTGGGCGCTGGTGGAGGGCATTCTCTACCTTGCCGGCAGCAGCGGTTATACCACCGATGCCAATGGTGTGCCGCTCAAGGATTAAGCGCTTTCAAACAGGCACGATTTCCGCTGTAAAGTAGTTTTACTTTGCAGCGGTTTTTTTAACCGAAAGCAGCCAACGAAGGTTCAAAACTTGATTTTTTTCGTAAAATATAATATTATAAGACGATATAAAGAGCACAAATAGAAAGGGAATATATATGAACATCCTGTTTGTGGGCGATGTTGTCGGCAGTGGCGGCTGCACATTTGTCGAAAAAAATTTGCGCGCCGTCAAGCAGCACTACGCCATTGATTTTACCGTTATCAACGCCGAAAATTCCGCGGTCGGCAACGGGGTCACCCCCGCCTCTGCCGATTGGCTCTTAGATGCCGGTGCCGATGTGCTTACCCTGGGCAACCACGGCTTGCGGCGCCGCGAAATCTACCCGTATTTAGACAATGAAAACAACCCTGTTCTCCGCCCGTTTAACCTGCACAGGGATGCGCCGGGCAGAGGGATGCTCGTTGTCTGCAAGGGTGCGGTAAAAATCGGTGTGCTCAATTTAATCGGGCTGCACGGTATGGAGAGTGTCGACAATCCGTTTAATACGGTCGATGCCGCTTTAGAGGCGTTTGCCGCACAGAACTGCCGCACCGTTTTGGTGGACTTTCACGCCGAAGCCACCGGCGAAAAAAAGGCAATGGGCTTTTATCTTGACACAAAGGTAACGGCTGTTCTCGGCACCCACACCCATGTGCCGACGGCGGACGAACAGATTTTGCCCGGCGGCACCGCTTACATCACCGATGTCGGGATGACGGGACCAATCGACTCGTGCCTGGGCATCAAAAAAGAGTTAGCCATTGAAAAAATGCGCACGCTTCTGCCGGTGCGCTTTGAAAACCCCGACAATCCCTGTGCGATGCAGGCGGTTGTCCTGCATGTCGATGAACAAAGCGGCAAAGCCGCCGGGATTGAAAGAATAGAGGTGCGCTGAGAATGACAATGCGAAAACTGACCGCGCTATTGCTTGCCGGTATCCTGCTGTTTTCTTTGAGTGCGTGCTCCGGTAAGCAGCAAGGCAGCGGGGCGGGCACAGATGCGCGCGCGATGCGCCTGCCTTTTACCGCGCAGGAAGCGATTGATCCGTATGCCGAACAAAACGGTTGCAACCTTGTGCTCAGCGAGCTGGTTTTTGAGCCGCTGTTTTACATCGATGATGCGCGGCGACCGGTCAATCAACTTGCCAAAAACTATATTGAGGAAGACAAGACCATCACCGTCACCCTGGCGCAAACTTCGTTTTCGGACGGTAGCGCCGTCACCAGTGAGGATGTGATTTTTTCCTTTAATCGCGCCAGGCAGTCCTCCCGCTACAAAAGCGCGCTGTCGGTCTTTGAGAGCGCGCAGTCAAAGGGTTCGGACGTGGTGCGCTTTACCCTTTTGTCTAAAAACGTGTATGCGCTCAATTTACTGAGCTTTCCCATCATCAGCCAAAAGAATAACCGCATCGGTTCCGGCTACTATGCCTTGCAGGAAAGCGAAGGGAAGTACTCACTTGTCTACAATAAAAACCATGAGGGAGAGCGCCCGCGCTTTGAAACGATAGAGCTTGTGGAGTGCGCCGATGAAGCAGCGGCAATCAAAGCCTTTAATGCCGATACCGTCGACTACCTCTTTGAAAGTTTGAGCGACGGGAATGTGCGCGCGAGCGCCATTCAAAGCCAAAAAGCCAAACTCAACAATCTGCTTTTTGTCGGCATCAACTCCAAAAAAGGGCTGCTCAAAAATAAGGCGTTTCGCAATGCGCTCAACCACTGTATCAACCAAAGCGAGCTGTGCGAAACGACTTTGGAAGGATTTGCGGTTGCGACTGCCACACCGTTTGATGCACAGTGGAGTGAAATGGGCTCGATTGTTGCAAACTCCGTGCTCAGCAACAGTAAGCAGGCAAAGGCAGCCTTTAAGGCGGCAGGCTGCAGCTATGATAAGATGGGCATTAATTTGCTGGCGGATGAAAAGCAAATCACCCTCAATCTGATTGTCAATGCCGCCAACAATATGAAAATTGCCCTTGCCGAAGGCATTAAAACCCGGCTCATTTCCTTCGGCATCAGTGTCGAGCTCAAAAAAATGCCCTTTGATGAATACAGCAAGGCAATTGAAAACGAAAACTTTGATTTATACATCGGCGAAGTTGCCATCCCCAATGATTTTAATCTGGACTGCTTCTTTGCCGCCGGCGGCGGTGCGGATTTCGGCATTGATATCACCACGGTACAAAAAACCTACCTGCAATTTAAGGGCGGCAACGCTACGTTGCAGGACTTTGTGAGTGTTTTTTGCGAAGAAAATCCGCTCATCCCCATCGGATACCGCTGTGCCAATGTCTGCTTAAATCCCGATTTACATGTCGCGGGCACGATTAGCGAAAATATCGCTTTCCCGCAAATATGGGAGTGGAGTAAATGAAATCGCTCAATACCTCAATCCAATATGTCAAAGGCGTCGGTGCCAAGCGCGCCGCTCTTTTTGCGCGCCTGGGCGTAGAAACGCTTGAGGATTTAATCCGCTTTTACCCGCGCGCCTATAAGGATTGGAGTGATATTCAGCCCATTGCCCAAACGCAGTGCGGCGAAACCGCCTGTATCAAGGCGACCTGCATCCAATCGGTGCAGCATTTTGTTTCGCCCAAAAGCGGCATCAAGGTGTTTTCGACGCGCGTGAGCGACAATGAAAGCACAATGGAAATCACCATTTTCAATAATGTCTTTGCCGCCTCCAAATTGGAGTTCGGCAAGGACTATTATTTTTTTGGCAAGGTTGAGGGCAACCTGACCGAGCGCAAAATGGTCAATCCCGAAATTGAAAGTGCCTCTGCGCCTGCGGCAATCAAGCCGATTTACCCGCTCACCGGCGGTTTGACATCCACGATTGTCAGTAAGGTCATGGCAGCGGCGTTTGCCGCCATCGAGCCTGTCGAGGAACCCTTCCCGCCGGGGCTTGTGCGCGCCTACGGGCTGTGCGGCGAGTGGGAAGCGCTGCAAAACATCCATTTCCCGGAGAGTCAGCCGGCGCTCGAAAGCGCCAAAAAGCGCTTGATTTTTGATGAATTACTTTACTTGCAATTAGGGCTGTTAAGTATGAAGGCGCACACCGCCGTCGCGCACAGCCCGCAAATCGGGACCGATTACAGCGAAGAATTTGCTGCCCGCCTCCCCTACACCCTCACCGGTGCGCAACAGCGCGTGATTGCCGAGGCGATTGCAGACTTTCGGGCAGGTGCGCCGATGAGCCGGCTGGTGCAGGGCGATGTCGGCTCCGGCAAAACCGCCGTAGCGATGAGCCTGATGTATACCGCCGCCAAAAACGGTATGCAGAGCGCGATGATGGCGCCGACCGAAATTTTGGCAGAGCAGCATTTTGATACGATTGCGCCCTACTTTGAAACAGCGGGCATGCGTGCAGTGCTCTTAACCGGCTCAATGACTGCCAAGCAAAAGCGCGAAGCCAAAGCGCTTATTGCCGCAGGCGAAGCCGCCGTTGTCATCGGCACGCATGCGCTCATTCAAGGCGATGTGGCGTTTTCCAATCTCGGGCTGGTGATTGCCGATGAGCAGCACCGCTTCGGTGTCAAGCAGCGCAGCGCCCTTGCCAAAAAGGGCGAAAATGTCAATTTGCTGGTGATGTCCGCCACGCCGATTCCGCGCACGCTCGCGCTCTTTATCTACGGCGAGCTTGACATTTCCATTCTCGATGAAATGCCTGCCGGCAGGCAAAGGATTGACACCTTTGTGGTCAATTCCACCTACCGCCGGCGCCTGAACCGTTTTATAAAGCAAGAAATTCAAAAAGGCAGGCAGGCGTATATCGTTTGCCCGTTAGTCGAAGAGGGCGAAAACGAGGATTTGCTCAGCGCCACCGCCTATGCCGAGGAGCTCAAAAATGGTGCCTTTGCCGACTGCCGCCTGGCAGTACTCCACGGCAAGATGAAGGGTAGCGAAAAGGATGCGGTGATGCGCCGCTTTAAAGCAGGCGAGATTGATATTCTGGTTGCCACGACGGTTATTGAAGTGGGCATTGATGTGCCCAATGCGACCGTGATGGTCATTGAAAACGCGGAGCGCTTCGGGCTCTCGCAGCTGCACCAGCTGCGCGGCAGAATCGGCAGAGGGGCGCACCAATCCTATTGCGTACTTGTCAGCGATAACGAGAGCCAAAAAAGTGTGCGCCGCCTGGAAACGATGAAGCACTCGGCAGACGGCTTTGCCATCGCCGAGGAGGATTTAAAGCTGCGCGGACCGGGCGACTTTTTCGGCGAGCGGCAGCACGGCTTGGTTAACTTGAAAATTGCCAACCTGCTCACCGATATGGAAACGCTCACCGCGGCGGGCGACGCCGCAAGAACGATTCTTGCCGCCGACCCGCTGCTGCAGTCGCAAAAGTATGCGGGCTTAAAGCAGGGTGTGGAAAATTTCTTTGCAGAGCAAAGAACAGATGTAAATTAAAAGACTTCGGCGCCGCCGAAGTCTTTTAATTTACAATGCGGAATGCGGAATGCGGAATGCGGAATTATTGGTGGCGTTGCGGTGCAACGCATTAGAAAGGCGAGTTCGCTTTTGCGAACTCGCCTTTTATATGTATTCGGGTGCGGGCAGAGCCCGCCCTTTCTTGTTTGCTTTGGCAAACATATCGAAATTTGCTTGGCAAATTATATCGAATTGCGTTAGCAATATATCGAGTGCACAGCACATATCGATTGTAAATCGGGTGCGGGCAGAGCCCGCCCTTTCTTGTTTGCTTTAGCAAACATATCGAAATTTGCTTGGCAAATTATATCGAATTGCGTTAGCAATATATCGAGTGCACAGCACATATCGAT
>SVOD01000093.1:0-841 GCA_015066575.1 Oscillospiraceae bacterium | reverse complement strand
GCAAACATATCGAAATTTGCTTGGCAAATTATATCGAATTGCGTTAGCAATATATCGAGTGCACAGCACATATCGATTGTAAATCGGGTGCGTCTTCATTAGCGAAGCGACATCACTCAGCGCTCTATGACCGCTGCTTGCCGCATTCCGTGCAGAAATTGCCGCTGTTCACTGTGCCGCAGAATGCGCACACCCACTGCCCTGCTTGCGCTGCTGCAATCGGCTCAGGGTTCACAAACGCGCCTGTCGGTGCCTGCGCCGCTCCTGCCGGCGGCGCGCCGTCGCGCGGCACCAGGCTTTCTAAGAACTGCAGCACCCCGCGCATTTGCGCGCTCATAAGCGACGTTTCCACTCTCCCACTTTCATCGCAAAAAGAGAAGCTCTCACTTGTGCTGCCACCGACCGGCATAGCGTAAATCGGCGGCACGGGTTTCTCTGCCTGCGCGCGGATTTGCCCATCCGCAAAGTAGGTGCAAAGCGTTTCCATCTGCGCCGGGGTGAGCGCAATATCCAATTCCTTTTCACCCCAAGTGCCGTGCATGGCGTAGTGCATCACCGCTTCGCCCGCATCATTTTGCAGGGTAATATCCTTCACTTCATACACCGGCGGGTTGGTGGTCGCACTGCGCGCATAGCTGTATTCCAAGTCAAAAATTTGCATAGTGTACCTCCCATCGACAAATAAGAACCTGAGCCAAAGGCTCAGAACCTTGGCGTTCGCAATCTTTGATTGCTCGGCTAAAGGATTTGTCGAGCTGTTCTGCGAACAGCAATTATGAATTAAGAATGTTGAATGTTGAATTAAGGAAGGGCTCCGCCCTTACCCATTAGAAGCCGCAAG
>SVOD01000004.1 GCA_015066575.1 Oscillospiraceae bacterium | reverse complement strand
CGTCCGGGTCACCAAAAAATCCTTGTCGCAAGACAAGGATTTTTTAACTATATTCGCCTGCGGCGAGTTAGATTGTAAAACAGTTATATTGTGCTTGCGCACAGTGATATTTGGCTGCGCCAAGTTGTGCGAATATAATATCACTGCGAGAAAAACGAGCAATATCACTCTGCGGTGAAGCCGCAGAATATCACTGCGAACGAAGTGAGTAATATCACTTAAAAAATAACCATTATATACTCCATTTCTCGCTCTATCCCCCCACCCAACTGCCCATAAAATAACAATTATGGTCTCCACATGGGCACCTATTCAGCACTGGTTATTCTGTCACACTATTGCTAGTCAATATACTCCGACACCTTTTTTGCAGTAAAAAACTTGTCGGTGTTTTCAAAAACATTGTATGCTTCTAAATCCTCCTCCGATTTAAAGTATAGCACAGAAGTATATCTCTTGTTGTTTTCATCAGCGTCTTTGAGAATCAGCTTTTGTTTTCCATTTTCATTTTCTATGCGGTCTACTGCAACGTGAAAAACACAGGACACATAAGGCACTTCGAATTCTTGCTCAAACAAATTAAACGATTCTGTTCCCGCAAAAGATAACAATACATCTTTTGTTTTTACGGCATCATTATATTGGGACTTTTCCCATTTGCCATTTAATGAATCAACATTATAACTAGCAATTATTGGTGTGGTATTAATTAAACTTTGATAAAGTCTTTCAACATCAGCCATAATCTTATATGGAATGTCTTTCCTATCAGGATTAAATTTTAGATTTAAGACCTCTTCAATTGCTAATACTTTTTTCCAGAAATTAATTGTAGAGTCAGAAAACTGCTTGTCGCTTGTTGTTTCATCGCTCATTTGAACTCCTCCCAGTTTTAATGTGCGATTCATAAAAGCATTATATATGGTCATTGCTTTTATAACATCAGTTACTGTTTTGATACTGTCTGAATTGATTGAAATAGTAAAAGTGGCTTTTTGTTCGTTTTCAAAGAACTTTGTAGTGAAGTTTACAATGCTTGAATCATCAGATGTATATACAATTATGTCTATACTATCGTTGGGTATTCTGTGGATTATTACATCTATTGAAACATCTTCTGCAGAAAGCGTTATTGTCCTTGGCGCAGGAAAAGCAGAAGGATAGATGTACTGAACAAATCGTGAGTTCTCCTTAGTGGCAGGTTGTACCAAAAAATCTTTATACATCAGTTTTTCCCCGTTGACAATAATAGTCTCACCGTCAGCGGGTACTAACTTAATTGAGGTTTGAGAATTTGTAACATATTTTAAAACATCTTCATGAGTACAAGAATCACCTAAAACTTCTTTTTGATGTTCAGTGAGTTTTGGTATCAACCCCCTAACCGTCATTTCACCGTTCCCCTCCGGCGTAATTCTTAGAACGCCGGCTTGAAACTGCTGATATTTTAACCCATCAGGTAAATTCGAACTTAAGTAATCTACTAAAGCATTGGGAAGCTGTTTTTCATTACTGTTCTTTTTTTTGATGGCTGATTTAAAATCTACAAACATTAAAAATCTCCTTTTGACTCATTCCAAATAATAATTTTTGAAATGAGTTTATTCTTTTCCATCTCGCTTAAACCTTCAAGTTTTTGGATTGAAACCAATAACCTTTCATAATCCGCATTATCTTCAACAATTAAGTATTTAATCTCTGTATAATCAAACTGTAAGGCTATCTCGGGATGTGTTTTTAAAGATGCAGATAACATATTTCTATAATCTGCATTGGATGCCTCTTCACCAAGAATTATTGGCTCGTAATCAATTGATTTTACATCGGCAATAAACCTCCACTCACACTCATCGGTGAAACATTTTTGCTCAATTTTACCTGTTCTCCTGTTTTCTGCCTCGCCGGAATCAGGTTTATAATACATTAGTTCGTGAAGTATAAAGTCTGTTAGTTGGTTTTGCAATTCTGTCGATTCCTCATTAACATGGTCAATTGCACTATTGAACACTTCTGAAAAATCCCGTCTTAAGTATGATTGCGGGTTAATATAATGTAAAGGTTGAACACCATTATCCATTCCCCATTTCTTTTGAAGTGCTATTCCGCAGGTTCCATAGAAATCAATATGTTCTTGTAAATCGTGAAGTTTAATATCACAAAAACAGCGCATAGGAATTGCTACTTTTTTGATTGTTTCAACTCCTAAGTAACTAATATCTTCATCACAGTACCGTGCAGGTATTGACTTGTTTTCTATTATTTCAATAAGATAATCAACCTTATCCATAAAATTAAACAAAGTATCAGGATGCAAAGAAGATGGGGTGTGCTCTATAGTCTCTAATTTATCAACCTTACCTAAACTAAGTTTTTTTGTGTCTTTTTCTTTGTCCAATGTCGTTATCCCTCGTTCCACCATTTATATACAGTAATCCTACTTATGAAACACAAACAAATACTCATGTGCAATCAGTAAAAAATTATACTTAATACTATTTGTTTTCCAATAACCGGTTGCCTTGCAATTATGTTGTTCTTTAATAATGATTTCTTTCAATTTGAACCCTGCGTCTTGAAAGATTCGCATTACATCAAAGCTCATGGGTATCATATGTCCTTTTTGCCTTGTGTCACCCATCAAAATAGCGCAGAATTTGCCTGGCTTTAATACGCGGTGACTCTCAGCGGCAACTTGTTTCATTTCTTCTAAAAACGCCGGCACTTTTAAATGTGACAAATCATTCTCAATGCCTTCACTGTATTCAATGATATTGGCATATGGCGGGTGCGTGCAGATAAAATCGATGGATTCATTCGGTATAAAATCAAGGTTTCTGGCATCACCTGACTTGATATAAACCGTTCCGCAGTTCTCTCTATCAAAATCGCATTTTTCTTTGCACCTTGCCAATGCCTCCGGGTTGACATCTACCCCTATGACATTGCGATTTAAAAGCTTCGCTTCTACCAAAGTGGTGCCGCCACCGACAAATTGATCGAGAATCAAATCACCTTCCTCGGAATACCGAAGAATAAGATTTCTCGGAATATAGGGCGACCAATTCCCGCGATATTTAGCATCGTGAGTCGCCCATTTTCCACGGTCGGGGAATGACCAAACGGTGTTGGTTTCTATTTCAAAATCATCAGGTTCCCATTGTGTGATTTTTTTAGCCATTAGTTAAAGACCTCATCCATGATTCCACTTTCCATATCATCGATATTATAGATATGTTCCATTACATCAAAGGTTTCTTCAAGATTATGCCTTGCACTGTTCCATCCTCTACCATCGGTAAACCAAACAAAGCTTACACCCTCGATAGTATCCACTTCTTGGGATAAGGTTTTATAACTGCGTGCAGTTTCATTCAGTTTTGAACCGCCGCTGGCATAAAAATTCGTTTCTATTACATAAATCATATTGTCGGTTTTGACAACGAAATCAAAGCGCTTTTCCATTTTCCCTTGGTTGGAAATGGCGGATAAATCAACACTCCACTTGTCAGTGATTTCGTGAATATACATTTCCTTAAAATAGGTGGTGCCTTTTATAAATCCTGCTTTTTGAATATAACTCTCAACAAGGTCTTCCATTAAGTGACCGCCACGGTTCTTTCTTCCGTTCGAATCAAGTCCGGTTTCCACACCGGTTACATAATCAACTAAATTTGAAACAATGCGATTGGCAATGAGATCAAACAAACCCGTTTTTTTCATAAATGCTTTATATTCCGCAATACTCAAAGAGGGCTTCTTGAAATCATATGTATACTCACCATCGCCATCGATAGCGTAGATTTCATTTGCTCTCACTGCAAGCAGAATCGGAATGCACTTGAGTGTTTCGGAATATTTAGTGATGATTTTTTCAAAATCATCTTCAATATTCTTTGATCCAACCAGCGCATTAAGAATATTTAATTCGACCTTGATGTTGTCAACATTTCGGTAGACTTTTTCAAAGTCGGCATAATATTCATAACTCGCAATACTGCCCTTGAAACTCTTTAACCATTCGTTAAAATTTCTCATTTTTCTTACCTCTATTAATAACTCGAAATCAATAATTCACCAATCTTACCGCGACCGTCTTTTTTGCTGTTGATTGACCTCTTTGCCGTAATTCTGTGAATGTTTAACGGCTGATACAATTCATCAAAGAAATCATCATCGGGATTGGTATTTTTCGGATCGGAATTGCTCGCTAAAACCTTTGCTCCTTTTGCAGCAAGTTGTTTAATATATTCCGCTAACTCGGTTTGTTCTTTGTCGCCGAACTCAGTCTCGTTGTAAGAAGTAAACTCGGCAGTTTTGCTTAGTGGTCTATAAGGTGGATCAAAATACACAAAAGTCTTGTCATCGATGAATCTTTCCGTTGCTTTGTAGTCACCTGCTACGATATGAACATTTTGCAGTTTTTTGGAAACGAGCAGCAGACTTTCTACATCACAAATCGTCGGCTTTTTGTACGACCCCATCGGCACATTAAACTGACCGTGACGGTTCACTCGATATAACCCGTTGAAGCATGTTTTATTGAGATAAATAAACAGTGCCGCTTTTAAGGTTGCATTGACCTTTTTTTGACTAATCAGGTTGTTATATAGATTTCTCTGCGTGTAATAGTATTCTTTTCTTGCTTCATCATCCAAGGCAAGGTGTTCTTTTTCAAACTGTTGTAGTAACTGAATGAGCATGGAAACATTATCTTTAATTTGCATAAAAACATTCATCAGCTCTGTATTACAGTCATTAATCAACACTTCTTCAAGTTGATAGTTATTGATAACATCAAACAACACCGCACCGGCACCGACCATTGGTTCACAATACTTTGTGATTGTAATCCCGAGGTCTTTTGGATAATATGTGCGCAGCGTTTCAAGCAGTTGCCCTTTACCGCCTGCCCATTTTACAAAAGGTTTTGCCTTAATGGCATTTTCGTATCTTGTTGTTCTACCATCAACCGGTTTTTCGGCATCTGCCGGAATAATATACATATTGCCTAAAGTGGCGACACCGGCAATGCGGTTTTCACTGCAAAGGGTAATTACTCTTCTATGGGAAATATTCCACTTTGAAGCTGCTTCATTTGCGGTCATAAATCCTATCATATTGTTCACCTCAATAATTGATAATTACATTATATTCCAAATTTGGAACAATAGCAAGATCCATTTCAAACTTTAAGAATAGATGATAAGGAAATTATTGTTCTGCTTTTCGTCAAAATCCGGTTGATTATTATTAGTTAATGAGGTAATAATAAAATCGAACATTCGTTCGATTTTATTGTATCACTGCTTTCGTGTTTGTCAAGAATTTTCTTTATACCTTTTTTAGACACATAGTTAAAGGATAACAAAACATTAACCTTTTTTACGCTCACCCGTCAGTCACTTAAGCGAAAAAACCCGGACGATTTCAAAAATCGTCCGGGTTTCTAATCTTTTTAACTTTTACTTACTCAATCGTAATAATATCGGCAAAGCCGGTCAGTTCAAACACTTCCATCACGATATCGTTGGCGCCCGTAACTCTCATGGAGCCCTGATTGTTCATAATCTTTTGAGCGGCTAAAATTACGCGCAACCCTGCCGAAGAAATATACTCCAGCTGCGAAAAATCAAAGGTAAGTTCGGTAATGCCCTCAAGCTCATTTCTAATCACCTCTTCCAGAGAAGGAGCAGTTGTTGTTTCCAATCTGCCTTCAATACCAAGGGTCATAGCGCTGCCTTCTATTGTTTTCTGAATTGTCATTTTCAAATCTCCCTTTCTTACATTTTTTTATAGATAATCATTTCTGCTTCATGCTCCGTAATACCGATTTGGATTTCATCGGCGATATTGGTAACAATGGGTTGTTCCAATTCGTCCCACTCTTCTTTCTTTCGGCTTGCGTTATAGCGTTTAAGCGACCAGACTCGGTTGGCAACTACCGACATACCTTTGGCATAAGCCGCTGCCTGTGCGGTTGTCATTTCTTCCGAACTCCAACCTCCCTCATAAGCGCCGGTTGTGTCTTCAGCAGGCTCTAAAATGCGATTAAACAAATCGCGAATCTTACCTGACACGCCCTTCGCGGCAATATTCTCCCCGCTGGTGGAGGCGGATAAAAGCTTCTTTCTTGTTTGCGCATTCATATCGATTTGCACTTTTAAATGCAGGCGGAAGGTTCCATCTTCATCTTCAATCCAAAAATCCCCCTCGTGCTTGCCCGCAAGCCCTTTCATCAACCCCATCATTTCTTCTGCCAAGAGCATCAGGTGAACGGAATCCTTTTCATCGAGCGACTTAAAGGTTGCCACAGCCTCTGTTTGCTTGATTGCCTCGGCGATACCTTCGCCGGTATTTGTCACATGAATAACATCTGATTTCATGCTTAATATCCTCCGTGCCTATAATCTTTTATTTAACTATTATACCTATTCTTATTTAAAAAAGCAATACAAAAATTTTGCAAAATACTACTGTTTTTTTCCGCGGCAAAAAAGCGGAAACGCCTCAAAAGCTGACACTACCGCAGGCAACGCCGTTTTTTTGCTCAATAGTGCGCTTTTGCGCACCGCAGGCTCTTGCAGCCGATGTTTGCCTGTGCTATAATCATACTATCTTTTATTGCAGGAGTATAAACATGCGATTAGTCAACTTAAACTGCCCGAACTGCAACGCTGCCATGCAGGTAAACGGCGAACAAAAGAACCTCTTTTGCCCCTACTGCGGGAGCCGCTTTGCGGTGGATGATGAAGTCAACCACATACAGTACGACAACGCAGAGCAGGCGGGGTATGAGTTTGAAAAAGGCAGGCAGCGCGCACAAGCCGAGCAGCGGGCAACACCCCATGTGGCGCCGCAGCCGCCGAAAAAGCGCAAAACCTGGCTTTGGGTTCTGGGGTGGATTTTCTTCTTTCCCATCCCCCTCACCATTATCATTGCGCGCTCCCAAAAGCTCGGCAAAACGGCAAAAATCATCATTTTAAGCGTGTTGTGGGCATTCGTTTTGCTGCTCGGTCTTGCCGCCGACAGCGGCGAACCCGCAAGCAACCAAGCCGACCAACCTGCCGCAACCGCAAGTTATGTGCAAACAGTATCTTTTGAATAAAAAACGGGTAATTGCAAAATTGCCCGTTTTTTCTATCCCGATTGCTTTTCTCCGGTGAATTTGTGCTATGGGCAATCGGCAAACGTTTCAGTACTTTTTCTAAAATGACTTGTAAACGAGCGAATAACGCTTGCTTTTGCCGTAACATGCAAGTATAATCAAAATGAAAGCAGGTGAGAAAATGAACCAGCAGCAGATTGCCGACCTGTCGGCAGAGCTTATTATACAGTATTATAACAATGATTATATGCCCTTTTTGCTGTCGATGGATGATGAAGCGCTGTGGTACGGTCCCGCCGAAGGGCAGTTTTTGCAGGGGCGCGAAACGATGATTCAAACCTGGCAGGCAGAGGAGCACAACCTGACCTTCACCATGGGGAATTTAAAGGTGCGCCACATTGCGGCAAACACCGCCTCTTGCGATGTGATGCTCTCCTACTCGGTGGTCACCCATTACCCTGACGGGCACGACATCTCGGTATTTCAGCGCCTGCAGCTGAGCTGGTGTGAGCGCAAGCAAACGGATGCAACAGGCAACACGGTGAAGGTGCCGAAAATTTTGGTCTGCCACATTTCTAACCCCCACGGTTTGCATGAGGATGACACCATCTATGCGACAAACTACTCCCCGGTGTTTTCCGGCGACAAGGCGCTGCTGCAGCGCGGCGAGCGCCTGCACTTTCACGGCACGAACCGCTCGGATTACTTTTTCCTTTCCGACTCTATTATCTGGATAGAAGCAACTGCCGGCGGCAAACACAGCCTGCTGCACACTGCCGAGGGCGAAATAGAAGTCATGCGCAACGTTGCCGCGCTCCAAAAGGATTGCGGGCACTTATTTTTGCGCTGCCACCAAAGCTACCTGGTCAACCCGCATTATGTGCGCAAACTTTGTCGCTTTCGCCTGAGCCTGACCGACGGCACCGAGCTGCCCATTCCCGAAAAGAAATACACCGCCTTTCGCGATGCGATACGGCAAGTGCTAAAGCATTAACTTCAACAGAAAAGAATCACCGATAGAAAGGGAACACCGATGAAAAAAGTGATCGCAGTACTTTTGCTTTTGAGCCTTCTCATTTGCAGCGGCTGTGTGCCGCGAAAAGCAGCGCCCGATTTTCAAAACACATATATAATTCCCGCAAAGGTTTCCCCTTACGCGCGCCTTGACACCGCGCCGAAAACCGATTGGAAGGCGCAATACATTTGGGATGACAGCGACGGCAGCGAAGAAAATGTGTGGATGTGCCTGCGCAAAAGCCTTTCTCTTAAAAAAGTGCCGCGGCAATTAAACGCTTATATCTCCGCCGACTCCAAGTATTGGCTCTACATCAACGGCAAGTCGGTTGTCTTTGAAGGCGGAGTCAAGCGCGGCCGCGGTGAAAACGACAGTTACTTTGATACCCTCGACATTGCGCCCTACCTCAATGCGGGCGAAAATGTGATTGCCGCGCTGGTGTGGTACTGGGGCAAAGATAAAAGTTTTTCTTACCAAGACAGCGGCAAAGCCGGCTTCCTGTTTGAAGCGGGCGATATTCTCTCCGACAGCAGTTGGAAAGCACAGCGCCACGCTGCCTACCAAAACAGCGGCAAGCAGCCGAATTACCGCTTGCCGGAGTATAGCATTTACTATGATGCTGCAAAAGAGCCGGGCGATTGGACAAGCCCCGCCTTTGATGACAGCGCCTGGCAAAGCGCCACTCCCGGCGGGCTTGGCGGCGCCGCTCCTTGGGGGACGCTCTACCCGCGCGGCATTCCGCTGCTCAAAGATTACGGCTTGAAAGATTACGAAAATTCTGCCGACTACTGCGGCACTACCCTGCACTTTGCGAAAACTGTAACGGTGGACATTCCCTACAACGCCCAATGCACACCTTACTTTAAAATTAAGGCAGAGGCGGGGAAGAAGATTAAAATCACCACCGAAAACACTTCGATCGGTGCACCGCGCGATACCTATATTACCAAAGAGGGGGAGCAGGCATTTGAAGCACCGGGCTGGTTTAACGGCGAGCACATTCGCTACCGCTTTCCGGCGGGCGTGACGATTTTAGAACTCAAATACCGCGAAACCGGCTACGATACTGCCTTTTCCGGCAACTTCCGTTGCGAAGACAGCGCGCTCAACACCCTGTGGCAAAAATCCCTGCGCACGCTCTATGTCACTATGCGCGACAATTATATGGACTGCCCCGATCGCGAGCGCGCCCAGTGGTGGGGCGATGTGACCAATGAAATGGCAATGAGCATGTACAGTTTAGACCCGAGCTCCTACCTGCTCTACCAAAAAGGTGTGCAATCCATGCTCGCGCATGTTGACCCGCAAACCGATGTGCTGCCGACTGTGGTGCCGATTAGCAACGAATTCTTTGAACTGCCGGTGCAGCAATTGGCAGGCATTTGCGGCTTTTGGACTTATTACCTCTACACGGGCGACAGCGACTTTATTCGCACTGTCTACCCGGCGGCGGTCAAATACTTAAACCTGTGGTCGCTGCAAAGTGACGGCTTGGTGGAGCACCGCAGCGGCTCTTGGGATTGGATGGACTGGGGCTCGCGCGAAGACAGCGTGGCAATCGAAAACGCCTGGTATTACTACGCTCTGCGCCAAGTTGCCGCCATGGCAGAACTGTTGGGTGAAAAAAGTGCCGCCGCACAAATGCAAACCAAACTGAAGGCACTCAAAAAAGCCTACCAAAGCCTGTGGACAGAAAGCGGCTACAAGAGCAGCGAGGTCAGCAAGCCGGATGATCGCGCCAATGCGCTCGCCGTGCTCGCAGGGCTTGCAGACAGTGAAAAATACACGGTGATTAAAAGCGTTCTCACCGAGATAGAAAACGCCAGCCCCTATATGGAATATTATGTGCTTGAGGCGCTGTGCGCAATGGGGGAATTTGACCTTGCCAAAGCGCGCATGTGTGAGCGCTATGACCGAATGATACGCGAGGATTACTCTACCCTGTGGGAGCGCTGGACCAAAATCGGCGGCACGCTTAACCACGCCTGGTCCGGCGGTCCGCTGGTCATCATGAGCAAATATTTTGCGGGCGTGCGCCCATTAAGTGCCGGCTATGAAAGATTCGAAATTGTGCCGCAGCCGGCGGGCTTAACGCAAATCGGATGCACGGTGCCCTCGCTCAAAGGGCATATCCAAGTCAAAGAAGTGCAGCGCGCCGACAATACATTTGCACTGAGTGCAACCATTCCGCAAGGCACCACCGCGCGCATCTGCCTGCCCTACCAAAGCGGGCAAAGTGTTACTTTCAACGGCAGCGCAATTTACAAAGGCGGCAAATTCTCCGGTGCGGATGGCATTACCTTTGGCGGCACCGAAAAAGGTTTTATTATTTTTGAAGTCAGCGCCCCGTCCGCGCGGCAGGTGGCGTTTGAAACCGCTTAAAAACCATATTCATGCACGCAAAAAAAGCCTTCTCGGTAAATACCGAGAAGGCTTTAAACATCTGTTATTTTTCCGCTAACGCGAGCTTGAGCGCTTTGCTCAACTGGTCGGGGCAGGAAGTCGGGCGCGGACCGCAACGAATGCCTTCCAATTTGGCGATGGCATCCCCGGCTTTCATCCCGGTAACAAGCCTGCTCACTCCCTGGGTGTTGCCGCTGCAACCGCCGATAAAGCGGCAGGCGGTAATCACGCCGTTTTCATCAAGCGACAGTTGAATTTCCTGCGAGCAAACGCCGCGCGGTTGAAATCTGTAATCCATACTACTCCTTACTCGGCTGTTTGCGCCGCCGCTTTTTGGGCCTTTTTCTTTTGGCGCTTCATTTTTGCCTTGTAACTCAAAAATTCATTGAGATTGGCTTCGGGGGTAGTCACTTCGCCGAGTTTGGAATTATGCGAAGCAAAGCAACCGTGAAAATCCGAGCCGCCGATTGCCAATAACTTGTGCTTTTTGGCATATTTAACCATTTGCTCGCTCTGCTCTTCGCTCATGGTCGGGTGCCATGCTTCTACACCGCACAAACCCTTTTCGACCAACTCATCGAGCAATTCGATACTGTCATACAAAAACGGGTGCGCCAAAACAGCGATACCGCCGGCGCTCAAAATTTCTTCGAGCACTTCAAAAACATCGGGATATTTGACCGGTACGGCAATATTTTTTTCGCCCTTTTCTTTAAAGAGTTGGTTATAGGTTTCACCGAACATGCCATCGGCATAGCCGATATGGTTAAGCGCTTTCATAATGTGCTGGCGGTAAATATTGGTGCTGCCCTGGGCGCATTTGGCAATAAACTCCGCTGTAATCGGGTATTTGGCAGTCGCTTTAATGACCATCAGCTTGCCGGCTCTCTTGCGCGCCAAAGATGTGCGCATACATAAACCCTCCAGCCTGTCCGGATGGTCGGGCATATAGCACAACAGGTGCACTTTGCGGTTTCTCTCATCATCCCAACACGAGAGCTCCACACCGGTAATGACATTAATATTAAAGCGCTTGCCGATAATCGCCGCTCTGACAGTACCTGCCAAAGTGTCGTGGTCGGTAATGGCAATGGTATCTACACCGCTCTTTTTGGCAACCTGAATGAGTTCCTCGATACCGAGTGTGCCGTCGGAGAGCATGGTGTGACAATGTAAATCTGCTTTCATATTTCCCCTCTTTTCGAAACCAACGCGGTGACGGCACCCATGTGCGCCACCCATAACAAAATACCTAATGCTTAACCCTATTCAAATAGTGAGTAAAATGCTCTTTTGCGATACAGGGCAAAAAAAGCGTGGATTAAGCCCAATATAGTTTGATTATATACCTTTCACGAACATTTTTCAAGATATTTGTTAAAAATATATAATATTTTTGTAAAAAATTGAAAATACCGGCAAAATGGGCTATAATAGACAAATTCTCAATCAAAGGATTGGAAGGAATCAAAATATGTTTAAAAAAGCAGTAGCGGCACTGCTTGCGCTGTGCCTGCTCTTTTCGATGAGCGCCTGCTCAAAAAAGCGCGATGTTTCGGCGCTCACCTGCCGCGATGTTGTGGATGCCTTTCGCAAGGCATACGGTGCTTCCTACGAGCCGAATGTTGCTATTCCCGACGAACTGCTCGGCAATGAATTTGATTTGAATATCTCCGAAATGGATGACTACTACGGCGAAATGCCGCAAATCGGCTTGCGCTGCGACCGCATTGTAGTGGTCAAAGCGGCAAAAGGCGATGCCGACAAAGTTGTCGAGCGCCTGGAGGCAGCCAAAAAAGAGTTTTTAAAAAATACGATGGAATATTCCAACACCATGAAGGTGGACTCCGCGCTCATTCTCACCGAAGGCGACTTTGTGTGCTTCTTTATGCTCGGCGATGACTACGGCGGTGAAAACATCGGCGAAGGCTCGGCGGAAGAAACCGACTTTTACAAGCAGCAGCAGCAAATCGGCGAACAGTGTTGGCACGATGTGTTCTATGAAAAATAAAGGAAATTGCGCAGGCAATTTCCTTTATTTTTCAGTTTTCAGCGTTCAGTTTTCAGTTGGCGGTTCGGTTTGCCGAACCGCCTTTCTAATGCGTTGCTTTGCAACGCCACAATTAATTCCGCATTCCGAACTCCGCATTCCGCATTAGAAAAAAAGGCTGTTGGTCAAACCAACAGCCTCGTTTTTTAATATGCTAAAGTTTTACTTTGTGCGCCGTAATTGCCCTCTTGGAGCAACACAGCGATATCCTGCACATTAATCACGCCATCGCCATTCAAATCAATGCGTTCTTCATACCGCTCATCAAACCAATCGCAACCGTAAACGCCGTTTGCCAGGATTTGACTCGAATCGGCAAAATCCACCACGCCATCGCCGTTAATGTCGCCACATGCAACGTACAAATCATGCAGTGCTTCATTTTCGCTGTTCGCAAAATCGCTTACCGCGTTTGCCGCCACCGTAATGCCGGTAATTTCAATGAGCGGGCTGTTGGCGGAGCGCACCTTGGCACTGTAAGTGCCGGGCTCCAGATTATCCAGGCGGAAAGAGCCGTCATATTTGACAGCGGTGCCGAGTACCATCGTATCGCCCTGGTACAAATCCACCATCACGGGCCGATAAAATTGCCCCATATCAATCTGTCCGCAAACAGAGCCGGTGCCCGGCTTAAACCACAAATCTTCCTCGTTACTCAACGCACCGCAGTGTGCGCAGGTGTAGTAGTAGGTCTTGCCCTCCGGGCTGCTCTCATCGCTGCGCATAGTACTCTCATTGGTAATGCGCAAAGAGAAATCATGCCCCGTAGCGCCGACATAATCACTGCGATAACTCTTGCCGCTATCGGGGTCGGTGTGTTCGGTGTAACCCCACTCGGTGCAGGTGGGCTCAACCACCGTAACCGTAAAGCGTGCATTGATTTCCACCGGCACCTCTTTACTGAAGCCGGCATATTCGAGATAGAAAGCATTGTCACCGCCGGGTACCCACGGCCGGAAATTCTGGGTGCTGTAAACATTGACTGCTTCGATATCAATCTCTCTGCCGTCCTCCGCCTTTAAGGTCCCGTTATCCATATCTACCACATACTCGACCACTTCATCGGTATAGGTGACGACCAACTTATCGCCGTTATGGAGCGGCGGGTCATAGTAATACAGGTATTCTCCCTCAATCCACCTGCCGCCGGTGCCTTCATCAATCACAATCGGATTTACCGGCACATAATCAATGCCTTTGACCGGGTTTTGTATAACGGTGGCATACAGTGTCACGCTCACACCGCAATACTCTGCGGTATAGGCGTTTTGGTTGCCGAGTGTCCACGGAATGCGATATTGGTCCGACTCAAAGCGCACTTCATCTGCGGCAATTCTATCGCCGGCGGCGTTTTGGAAATACCTCTCATGATTTTCACCTTCCATAAGGGTATAAGCCGTCGCAACATCATTTTGATCGGTAACGGTGAGCACATCGCCCTCGCGCATGGGCGGGAGATTGTACCAATAAAACTGCCCGTCCTCGTTCCAATAGCCGCCGCTGTTTTCAAAGTATTCGGGTGCTTTTAGCGGTGTGTATGCAATCGCTTTAACCGGGTTTTCGATAATGGTGACACTCACCCGATTGGAAGCAACGCCATAGTAATTGAGCCAATATGTGTTCTGCGCGCCGACAGCCCACACCGATTCTCTATCGCGCTCGCAATAGAGTTCGGAATCGTTGAGCTCATTGCCCTCGCTGTCAAAGAATCCGGTATAACCTGCCGTTTCATTATAAGCATACGTATATTCGGTGAGCGAATCATCCGCAGCCGTTACCCGAATTACATCGCCGTTTTCCCAATGCGGCAGATTATATACATAATAGGGTTGTCCGCTTTCATCGGTATCCCAATATCCGTGGGTATTTTCGATATAGGTTACCGCGCTTGCAGGGATAAATTCCACCGCCTTCACCGGATTGGTTATCACGGTAACCGGCACGGTGCAGGTCTGCCCGAGGTAGCGGACATATACTTCATTTTCGCCCACGGTAAAGGGCTCGGTATACTGCCTGTCGCTAAAGTTCAGGTCATCTTCATCAATGATTTCTTCACCGCAGGTGAAATAGTACTTTTCCTGCCCATAATCCCACTGTGCGCTAAAGGTTTTGGTGGTGCTGTCGGGGTAGGTGAGAATGAGCTCATCGCCGCTTCTGACTCTCGGGTAGAAATAGTAGAAACAGGGGTTGCCTTCATCGTCGGTTGTCCAATAACCGTCCGTATTTTCCACCAGCGTTATCGGCTGCTGCGGCACATAGGTAATCGCCGTAAGCGGGCTTGCGATAACACTTACCGGCACTGTCACCTGCTTGCCCATATACTCGACAAAGTAAACATTCTCGTCGCCAAGTTCAAAGTGCACCCTATACTGGTCATCAAAGAAGCGGATATCGTCCCCGCTAATCACATCGCCGGCGGCGGATACAAAGGAATAGGTATAGCTGTCGTTATCCCACTCTGCCGTATAATCGGTGGCGGTGCCTTGCGCATCGGTCACGCGCAAAATATCGCCGCGCTCGATTTGTGTGTATTGATAGTTGAAAAAGGGCTGCCCGGCGCTGTCGGTATCCCATTCGCCGTCGCTTTCATAGTAGCAAACCTTCGCATGCGCGGGGATATAGTCAATCGCCTGAATCGGGCTCGGCACAATGGAAATGGAAATCGGGTCACTCTCTCTTTCAAAATAAACTACCTTGTAGGTATTGTCGTCACCAAGGCTCCAGCGCCCGGAGCGGGTTGAATACATTTCTTCTTCATTTTCAAGCGCATTGCCCTGACTGTCCGCAAAATAAGTGTCGTTCGTTTGCGCATCGCGGGTGTAGGTATATCGCACGGTTTCGCCGCTGTCGGTGTAGGTAACATCCAACACATCGCCTTCCTCAAAGCCGGGAATCGCATAATTGTACCACGCTTGCCCCTGTTCATCGGTTTCCCAATTACCGCCGCTGTTTTCAATGATTTCTTTTTGGTGTAAGGGCGTAAACGCAATGGCGCTGACCGGATTTTCTTGAATCGTGACCGGTACAGCCGCTCTCGCACCGCCATATTCCACATAAAAGTAGTTGTTGCTGCCCAAACTGTAGTGAGTTTGTTGCTGTTCATCGAAAAAGCGAACCTCGCTGCCGTCAATCACATCACCGGCTGCGCTGACAAACTCTCGGCAATCTCTTTGCGCATTCCAGCGGGCAATATAATCGGTGCTCTCACCCTCGCCGTCGGTAACGGTAAGGGTGTCGCCATCCTGTGTGCGCGTAGTGCCGAAATAGCGAAAATACGCACTGCCGCCGGCATCGGTTTCCCACTGCCCGTTTGTATTCAAATACGCCACAATCGGCTTTTTCGGTGTGTAGGAAAGCGTTATATCCGGTGTGTCCACCGTTACCGAAACCTCACAGCTGTAGCCCGCATAGTGTACGGTGTACGCATTATCGTCACCGACGGTAAAGGGGTTCTCTGCCTGGTCATCCGTAAACTCTATGCCGACCGGACCGATATCAATTCGGTCGGTACCGTCTTCATCGCGAAAATAAAACTGCTGCTCTTGTTCGCTCCAAACGGCTTCATAAAAATAATCCACTCCTTCTTTCCCGACGATTAGCATATCCCCTGCGCAGACATATTGCAGCGCATAGTGAAAGTAAGGTTGCCCCTGCCCGTCGGTTTTCCACTCACCGTCGGTTTCAAACCGATAGTGCCGTTGCTCACCTGGCATAAAAGTGATATTAGTTACCGTGTTTTTCACAATTTCTAAGCTCGCGGTTGCTTCTTCCCCTTCCAGTTCAATGGTATACTCGTGATGATTATCCTCGCCATCCATATAATACCATCTATCGCCGTCATCCTGAGCGGAAGTTATATGCAATTCATCAATCGTAATAACATCGCCGTTTTCGGCGCGAAACTCCAGTTCACCCGTTTGCCCGTTGCGCACACAGGTGTAATCGGTATCATTGTTATCAAAAGCGGTAATGCGCAAAATATCTCCCGGCACAAAGCGAATGTCGTAGATATATTCATCGGGATTATCTTCGTTATAGTGCCCACCCGTATGTTCTAAATATTTTGTTATTTTGGGTAAGAAATCAAAATATTTTATTTCGCGCGCAAATACCTGCAGCGGCAACACGCTGCACAGCAATACGACGCTTAAAACTAATGCGAGAACTTTTTTCATCACAGTTCACTCCTCAATGTGAGTATTTCTTATATTTAAAGATTATCATTTTTATACTATGAAGTCAAGTAATTGACAGCGGCAGGCAGATTATTTATACTAAATAGGTAGTCTGCTTAAAAAGGAGAAAAGCATTTATGCCGCAAGCAAGCATTACGCTTTCCGAGCATTTTAACTATAAAAAACTGTTGCGCTTCACTGTTCCGAGTGTGGCGATGATGCTTTTTACCTCGATTTACTATATTGTAGACGGCTTTTTTATTTCCAACTTTGTCGGCGCCACGCCCTTTGCCGCAGTCAACTTAATTATGCCCTTTGTTATGGTTTTTGACGCTGTGGGCTTTATGATTGGCGCCGGCGGCACGGCGCTTGTTGCCAAAACGCTTGGCGAAGGCAAGGGAAAAAAAGCAAATGAAATCTTTTCGTTGCTCATTTACCTGTTAATGGCAAACGGCGTGGTGTTAAGCGTGGTTTCCATCGTTTTGATGGAGCAGGTGGCGCGCCTGCTCGGTGCGGATGCGCAAATGCTGCCGCACTGTGTGATTTACGGCAAATATGTGATGGCGGGCTTAATTCCCTTTGCCCTGCAATCGGCATTTCAAAGCTTTGCGGTGACTGCCGAGCGCCCGCGAATGGGCTTTTTCATCACCCTCGCTGCCGGTGTGACCAATATGGCACTGGATGCACTGTTTATGGGTGTGTTCGGCTGGGGCGTGGAGGGCGCCGGTCTTGCCACGATGCTCAGCCAATGTGTGGGCGGGTTTATTCCTCTCGTTTACTTCCTTTCGCCCAACAAAAGCCTGTTGCGCCTTGGCAAAACGCATTGGGACGGGCGCGCGGTTCTCAAAGCCTGCACCAACGGCGCTTCGGAATTTGTGACCAACATCTCCTTCCCGCTGGTCAATATGCTCTACAACTTTCAACTGATGAAATTGGCGGGCGAAAAAGGTGTTGCCGCCTTCGGGGTACTGATGTATACCGCATTCATTTTTGTGGCAATCTTTATCGGTTACTCCATCGGCAGCGCGCCGCTGTTCGGCTACAATCTCGGTGCCGAAAACCAGGCAGAGCTGCACAATTTGTTCAAAAAAAGCTTGGTCATTATCGGTGTCGCTTCCGTGGGACTGACGGCGCTTGCCGTTTTCGGTGCCTACCCGATTTGTCGGCTGTATGTGGGCTATGACGAAGAGCTGCTCGCGCTTTCGCACCGCGCGTACAAGATTTTTTCGGTTTCTCTGCTGTGCTGCGGGTTTAATATCTTCGGTTCCGCCTTCTTTACCGCGCTCGGTAACGGTCGCGTTTCCGCCGCCATTTCCTTTAGCCGCACACTGCTCTTTCAACTGCTTGCCATTCTCACCCTGCCGCTGCTGTGGGGGGTAGACGGTGTCTGGCTTGCCAACGATGCGGCGGAATTGGCAGCACTGGCGGTGAGCATCACCTTCTTAGTCACACAGCGCAAAAAATACGGGTATTGACAAATAAGGCTTGTCGAGCTGTTGGCTCGACAAGCCTTACTTGAGCAGTCAGCGGTCAGCGGTCAGCAGTTAGCGAATGGTGGCGTTGCTACGCAACGCATTTAAATCGGGTGCGAGCGCTCCCTGTTAGGGAGACGTCACGCAGTGACAGAGGGTCTGGCGTGCGCTCCAAGCATCCCGCCCTCGGCTGGCTGCCGACTGCCGGCTGCCGACTGCTGAGCGTTAGCTCGACAAGCCCCTATGTGTCACCAAATTGCGGCAAAAATCTATACTGATAAGTGAGAGAGTACACGCCATATTTATTCGCATTTTGCAAGTAAACGTAAATTTACTTGCATTTTTTGGCGAAATGTAGTATGATTTACCCTACATGCTTTTATAATATGATAGAAAGAGAGAGATAATATTCATGGCAAAGTATGTTGAAATGAACCCGGACCAATTACAGGCGGAGCACGACCGCCTGCTTGCAAAATATGAAGCACTCAAAGCCAAGGGCTTGCAATTAGATATGTCGCGCGGCAAACCGAGTTCCGCGCAGCTCAATCTTTCCGATGAAATGCTCACCAACATTCCGAGTTTAAATGATGTATTTGCCGAAAACGGCTTGGATACCAGAAACTACGGTGTACTGGAAGGCTTGCCCGAGTGCCGCCGCTTTTTCTCCGACTTGCTCGAAATGCCGTTTGAGAACATCATCATCGGCGGTAACGCTTCGCTGCGTGTAATGTTTGACTACATCACCCAGTGCTTAATGCCGAACCTGCTCGGTCCCGGCTGGCTCGCTTCCGGCAAACCGGTCAAATTCCTGTGCCCCTGCCCGGGTTACGACAGGCATTTTGCCATTTTGGAATACTACGGGGTGGAAATGCTCCCGATTGAAATGGAAGACGACGGTCCGAATATGGCGCAGATTACAGAAGCCATCAAAGACCCGCAGGTCAAAGGGATGTTCTGCGTGCCGAAATACTCCAACCCGACCGGCTGCACTTATTCCGACGAAAAGGTGAAAGCCCTCGCCGCCATAAAACCCGCGGCGGAAGATTTCCGCGTTATTTGGGACAATGCGTATTTGGTGCATGATTTGGTAGAACCCGAAGAGGGTGACAAACTGCTCAATATCTTCCCCGAAGCCTGCAAGCACGGTAATGAAGATTTGTTTGTGGAAGTTTGCTCCACCTCAAAAGTGACTTTCTCCGGTGCCGGTATCTCCGCGATTGCGGCAAGCGAAAAAAACATCGCCGCCATAAAGCACAGAATGAGCAAACAGTTTATTTCCAACGATAAAATTAACCAGTTGCGCCACATCCGCTTTTTGAAGGACGTGCCGACACTGATGGCACATATGGCAAAGCACCGCGCGATTATGGCTCCGAAATTTGAAGCGGTTCAACAAGCATTCGACGAAGGCTTCAGCGAATGTGGCATTGCCCGCTGGACGCATCCCAAGGGCGGCTACTTTATCAATCTGGATGTCATGGACGGCACTGCCAGGCAAACGGTCAAACTCTGCGCCGAAGCCGGCGTGGTACTCACCGATGCAGGCGCACCCTTCCCCTACGGTAAAGACCCGAAAGACAGTAACATTCGTGTGGCGCCCTCTTTCCCGCCGGTGGAAGAACTCAAAGTGTGTGCCGAAATCCTAGTTATTTCCGCAAAATTGGCTGCCACGGAAAAACTGCTTGCAAAATAAGGCGCAAACAGCTACAATAAAACTAAATCACAAAGGGCACAATTGCATTGTGCCCTGTTTTATAAGAGGTGCGTTATGGCGATTGATTTTTCTCAAAAAAAAGGCTTTATTTGCGATATGGACGGCGTGATTTACCACGGCAACCAAATCCTGCCCGGCGCGGCGGAATTTATCGAATGGCTCGGTAGTGAAAAGAAGGAGTACTTGTTTTTAACCAACAATTCCAACCTGACTCCGCGCGAATTGCACCAAAAACTCAAGAGAATGGGCTTGGATGTCGGCGAAGAACACTTCTACACCAGCGCCTTGGCAACTGCGCACTTTCTCAAGCGCCAAAAGCCGAACTGCTCGGTCTTTGCCATCGGCGAAGCGGGGCTGCTTAATGCACTGTATGACGCGGGCATCACGATGAACGATGTCAACCCCGACTATGTGGTTGTCGGCGAGGGGAGAACCTATTCGCTCGATACACTCACCCAGGCGGTCAATCTGGTTGAAGGCGGCGCCAAACTTATCGGCACCAATGCCGATACCACCGCCAATACCGAGGATGGCATTTACCCCGCCTGCGGCGCGATTATTGCCCCTATCGAAATTGCCACCGGCAAAAAGGCCTACTTCTGCGGCAAGCCCAATCCGCTGATGATGCGCACCGGTATTAAATTGCTCGGTTGTCACTCTTCGGAAGCGGTGGTTATCGGCGATAATATGGATACGGACATTATTGCCGGCACCGAAAGCGGTATTGACACCGTGATGGTTCTCACCGGCGTTTCCACTGCCGCAACACCGCAGCTCTATGCCTACCAGCCGACCGAAGTGCTCAACGGCGTAGGCGATATTGTCAACCACAACTCGGTGCAAGACAGCTTTATGTTTCTGAATATGTAAAAAAAGCAGCGTCAGCTGCTTTTTTTGTGTTCAGAAACAGTGTTCAGTGTTCAGCGTTCAGTGTTCAGTCTGCGCAACTGAAAACTGAAAACTAAAAAAATGGCACAATGATGTGCCATTTTTTTAATAATTCTCTGCGTGAACTTCAAAGAACGCCTGCGGGTGAGCACACACCGGACAAATGTCGGGTGCCTTGGTGCCAATGACAAGGTGCCCGCAGTTACGGCACTCCCAAATTTTAACTTCGCTCTTTTCAAATACCTTTGCCGTTTCCACATTCTCTAAGAGCTTTCTGTAGCGCTCCTCATGCTGCTTTTCAATCGCTGCCACACCGCGGAATTTTTCGGCAAGTTCGGGGAAACCTTCCTCTTCGGCGGTTTTGGCAAAGCCTTCGTACATATCGGTCCACTCGTAGTTTTCGCCTTCAGCGGCAGCCGCTAAATTCTCGGCAGTGCTGCCGATGCCTTCCAACTCTTTGAACCACAGCTTTGCGTGCTCTTTTTCATTGTCTGCCGTTTTTAAAAACAGCGCGCTGATTTGCTCGAAGCCCTCTTTCTTTGCTTTGGAAGCAAAGTAGGTATATTTGTTTCTCGCCTGGGATTCACCGGCAAAAGCTGCCAGTAAATTTTGCTCTGTTTTGGTGCCTGCATATTTATTTGCCATTGGTTTTTTCCTCCTATAATAAGATATTTTTATTGTAAAGCATCTGCGCCGCAAATGCAAGAAAAGTCTGCACAAAGTGCAGACTTTTCACAAATTCTCTGTTGGCTGTTGGCTATTGGCTGTTGCCTGACAAATAAGTCTTTGCCATGCAAATACTTATTTGCTCTTCACACTTGCCATTACCCCTTCGGCGAGACCTGCCAAGCCCTGAATCTCGGAGGGGATGATAATCTTGGTTGCCTGACCGTCCGCCGCTTTGGCAAAGGCCTCAAGCGCCTTGATGCGCAGCACCGCCTCATTGGCATCCGCTTCATTCAAAAGTTTGATAGCGTCTGCCTGTGCAGCCTGCACTTTTGCAATGGCTTCCGCTTCACCCTCGGCTTCGCGGATTTTTGCTTCTTTGACTGCTTCGGCTTTGAGAATTGCCGATTGCTTCTCGGCTTCCGCCTCTAAAATCTTAGACTCTTTGTGCCCTTCCGCCACCAGAATTCTGGATTGTTTTTCACCCTCTGCGCGCAAAATGGCTTCTCTTCTCTCGCGCTCGGCTTTCATTTGCTTCTCCATCGCGTCTTGAATTTCGCGCGGCGGGATAATATTTTTGAGTTCCACGCGGTTGACCTTAATGCCCCAGGGGTCGGTGGCTTCGTCTAAAATAACGCGAATTTTGGCGTTGATGGTATCTCTGGAAGTGAGGGTGGAGTCCAGCTCCAAATCGCCGATGATATTGCGCAGGGTGGTTGCCGAAAGGTTTTCAATCGCGCTCAAGGGATGCTCCACACCGTAGCAGTAGAGTTTCGGGTCGGTAATTTGGAAAAACACCACCGTATCAATATGCATGGTGACATTATCTTTTGTAATGACCGGCTGCGGTTTAAAATCGACCACCTGCTCTTTGAGCGAGACCTTTTTGGCAATCCTGTCAATAAAGGGCACTTTTAAATGCAGCCCCGTTTGCCAGGTAACATGGTAGGTGCCGAGCCTTTCAATAACATATGCCTTGGATTGCGGCACCACTTTGATATTGGTAAAAATTAATAGCGCAAGCACAATAAAAATAAATGTGCAAATAATAACTGTCAGTCCCATAATCGTTCTCCTTTTCTTACTTTATTTTTTTATTCTACAATCAATTTAACGCCTTCAATGTGTTTGACCGTGACCGTTTGCCCGGCTTCAATAACGGCGCCGCTTTCACTGCGCGCAGTCCAAACGGCACCCTGCACTTTCACCTGCCCGGTAGCGGCAAGATTATCGATGCGCTCGGTAACCACTGCCCGGGCGCCGATACATCGGTCGGCGTTGGTGGATTCGGCTTTGATTTTAAGCCATTTTTTGACAAAAGGTCTGGTCAGTAACAGACTGATAACGCTTACGGCGGCAAAGAGCACTATCTGCACAGTGAAATTTGCACCGCACAGCGCCGCGACCAGTGCCGCTACGGCACCGAGCACAAACCAAATTGACACAAGTTGCACGGTCAGCCCCTCTAATACGGCAAAGCCCAAAATGGCTATCGCCCACACAATGTACATTAGCGTTTGGCTCATAAGACCACCTCCTCTTATTAATACGAATTTCGGAATGCGGAATGCGGAATCAGCGGTGGCGCGCTTTGCGCATTACGGCGGTTCGCTTTAACGAACTCGCCTCAGAAGCAAAGCATTGCCTTTCACCGGTTTGCTGTTGCCTGCATCCTGTTGCCTGTTCGCGCAAGCGAACCTGCGACACCGCCTGAAATCGTCACTATTGACTGTGACTGATTCGCTGTGAAAGCAAGCAAATTGTGCTGCGCACTCCATTATATTATGCCGCGTTTCTCGACAATCAGCATTCCTGCCTTTGCATTTACTTTTTCAAGTTTTACTGATTATATCACAAGTTCATATGACTGTCAATAGTTTTCTGATGATTTTTTTGATATTTTCTCCGGGGCTTCCTCAATACCTTTATCAGTTATATCTTTCCCTAACCTTCGGCGCGGTGTCACTTGACAAGCCTTGCCGAAAGCGATACAATACTGTTGGTTTTTAAATCTAAACTTTAAGTGAAGTTGAGATTAAAATGCTGCATAACTACTCATCTTTTTATAAATATGTGTCTTATGGTTTCTAAATATAAATATTTTGCTATTAAAAAGGAGATTTTTCATGGCTTTTATCAGTGACGCTGCGGCACAAAGCGGCATTAGCGCTTCGGCAATTCGCTTTTATGACAAACAGGGCTTACTGCCTGCCCTCTCGCGCTCGAGCGGCGGCACCCGCGTGTTCGGTGCAGCCGAATTGGAGCGCCTGCAGCACATTCATGCGCTTAAACAGGCAGGCTTTACGGTAGAAGAAATCAAATGGTTGCTTACCGCGCGTGCCCCGGCGGAGAAAAAACTCGCTTTTATTGAAGAGAAACAAGCCCTGTTGCAAACCGCACAGGAGATGCTCGCGCAAAAAGAAGCGGCGCTGCGCGCCGCCCTGCCTGCCCCGCCGCCGGCAAAGAAAAAAACGGTGGTCAAAATTAAACCCAGACATATGCACTAATGCGCAATAAAAAGGAGAGGTCGCTGCAGCAGACCTCTCCTTTTTATTTTGACAAAGAAATAAACTCTCTGTTGGGAGTCAGAGAGTTTATTAAGGGGGTTATGAAAAAGCACATATATTGCTCTGGATATCTTTGTTTTACTGTACTTATATTATACCACAAAACAGAAAAAATGGAATAGGTTAAAAGTAGAATAATCGCCTTTGTTTTTATGCATTTTACACATATTTGCACATTTTTGCATAAAAAATATGCAAAACATTGTACAAAACTAATATAGTATTATTCGTCATATGTTTCACTCATATCCCGCGCGCCGGATTCACTTTGTTGCGCGGTTTCTTTTTGCCACGGAAGCACCGCATCCAAGCGCGGTTTGATTTTGATTAAAAGGAGCATAAAGAGCACTTCAACCACAAAATAGATACCTGCCTGAATGGCACGGCTGACTGCCAGCGCACCGATGATGGCAGTCACACTGCTACCGTATTTGTCGATCCCGTTAACAATGAAATAGAACGCTAAATTAAATGTATTGAGCACCAACGCCCCTACCCCTTGGCAAAGAAAGACCGCCAGCACCGCACGCCCGACCGTCAACTTCTTATAACACAACAGCCCGATAGTCAGCCCCATGAGCGCACTGACCACGGTAAAACCGGGAAAGTACGCACCGGTCGGCATAATCAACGCACTGATTAAATCGCCCAAACCGCCGACTGCCATGCCCCACACCGGTCCCAAAAAGACCGCTGCAAGAATGAGCGGAATAAAACTGAGTTTGTACTGATTGCTCAAAAGATTTATCGCCGTAAACCTGTCACTCACAAAATAGAGCGCAATGAGCATAGCGCTAAAGGTAAGTTTCAATGTAAAGCCTCTTCTTTTCAAATCCTTTTCCTTTCCCCCGAAAAGAAAAAAGGCGGAATACCGCCTTTTCATGTAGCTGTATAGCTTCTAAGCGGGATGCGAAGCCTGCACCGCAGTCACACTTTCGTTCGGTTGACAACTCCCCGTTCAACCGACACTTAACGCACAGGTTTCTACTCTTATTCTGTAAAATTTATTGTAGCACAGTCTCTCAAAAAAAGCAAGGCGCGCATTTAGGCGCGCCTTGCTCTTTTGCCGACTGCCGGCTGCTGTTTTGCATCAATTACTCGGGAACCCGTATGGGTTCTGGTTATTCTGATTGCTGTTCTGCTGATTGTTATTGCTCTTTGTTTCGTTGCTCGGCTTGTACTCGATGAGTTCTACATCGACAGTCTTTTGTTCGCCGCCACGCGAATAGGTTACGCTGACTTTATCGCCGACACTGTAACTGTCAAGCAGTTTGGACAGGGTGGAATAAGAATCAATTTCTTTATCGTCAATCTTCACAATTCTATCGCCGGCTTTAAGGCCTGCCTTATCGGCACCCGAGCCGCTGTTGACACTGTATACATACACACCCAGTTCGGTCACACCGGCGCTGTATGCGGTCTGCAGGTCGGAAATCTCAACTGCGGTGATGCCTAACTGTGCTCTGCCCTTGACATAGCCGTATTCAATAATATCTTCAATCGTTGCCTTGGCGGTATTCATCGGGATGGCAAAGCCCAAACCCTCGACTTCCTCGGAAGAATACTTGGCGTTGACCACGCCGACAAGTTCCCCTTTGAGGTTAAAAAGTGCACCGCCGGAGTTACCGGGATTGACCGCCGCATCAATCTGCAGGAGCGTCATCGTCGTCTTTTCGACAGTAATCTCTCTGTCGGTCGCGGAAATAATACCGGTCGTGACCGAGCCGCCCAGGCTGCCGAGCGGGTTACCGACCACGATAATTTGCTCGCCGACTGCCACTGCACTGCTGTCACCGTAGGTGGCGGGCGTTAAATCTTTTGCATCAATCTTCAGCACCGCAATATCGGTCTTATCATCGGTACCCACAAGCTTTGCCGCATACTCTTTACCGCTCTTGAGGGTGACGGTAATATCCTGTGCATCGGCAATGACATGGTTATTGGTGACAACATAGCCGTCTTTGGAAATAATCACGCCCGAGCCTGCACCGGAGGTGACATAGTCGCCGAAGAAAGAGCCCTTCTGCACATAAGAGGTCTTGACCTCCACCACACTTGCCGCGGTGTTGTTTGCCACGCTCTCTACCGTATTGGTTGCTTTAGCGGAACCGGTAGAATCGGTCTCGCTGGAAGTCTTGGTGTCGCTTTGGTAAATGACCGCATCCCCCGTGCCGCCGGAAGCGGACTTGGTCAGCTTTGTGCCGACAATACCGCCGCACAAACCGACCACAAACACTGCCACTAAGCCGAGAGCAATCTTTGCCGCTTTCCCGAGTTTCTTTTTGGGCTTCTTGGCGGGCGGTGCGGGCGGCACATTCCCTGCCCTGTACTGCGGTTGCGGTGCATAGGCGCCCGGCTGCGCAGGCGCGTTCCACGCCACCGATGAGGTCGGTGCAGAGTAGGGCTTGCCGCCGGAAACCGGGGCTGCGCCTACTCCGCCCGCTCCACTCTGAACGGGAGCCTGCTGCGGATGGCTGAAATCTGTTTGCCCATATGCTTTAGGAGAATTTTCTGTTGGAATTTGTTGTGCTTTTTCATCCGCCTTAAAAACTTCGTTTGTCTCTCCGGTTCGAGTGCTGTTATCAAAAGCCGATGTTGTTTCGGCAGTAGCAGGTGTGTTTGCTGCCGGCGCTTGCGGCTGCTGCGGCTGCTGCGCCTGATTGTCTTCACCAAAAATGTTTTTTTCAAAAGTATCCATGTTCGTTACCTCCTTAGGTTCGGTGAGGGGCTTTTCCCCTGTGTCTGCTTCTATCTTACCCCGCTTATCTGAAAACTATGTGAAAACAGAGTGGAAAGTGCTTGAAAAATAAGGATTGTTAAACGAAATGCAAACTAAAATTGTACAAAAAAGCCACCAAAAAACAGCATTCAAACGAAATGATAGCAAAAAAACAAGCAAATTCAAACATAGCAAAAGCAGAGGCGCAAACCTCTACTTTATTTCACACTCTCTTTGTATGGGCTATTTGACTATGTATGCATCAACTGCATCACCGTCATCATAGATACAGGAAAAAGTAACTTCTTTTCCTGTATAATCATCTACTTTTTCATCTTTTCTAAAGTATACGTTTTCGAGTACGTGATTGTCTCCGTATTTTATACTCCAAACATTATCTGCATAATATCCATCGCTAATAGAGGGAGCCTTGAGGTTCGGTCCGACTATTTTTCCCGTCTTTTCAATTCGTTGCTCTTTAATTGCGCCCTGCTCATCGGTTTTTGAAGATAAATCAAACTCAACTTTGCGAAGGTCATAAGTGAAAGATTCGGTTTCGGATGTGTATGTTACTACTCCCATAGAATCGACTTCTTCTGTTTCGGCTGCTGTCGGGACGGTAACTCTTAAATCAAACGGCTTTTCGGTATCCGTTAAAGCAATGTCGTTAACTGCGATATATGTAACGCCTTCTTCACCGGTGTATTGCAAAGAATCCTCAACATCAATGGCTCTTTCAACCGAAAATGCATATGATTCTTCAAAACCGATACCGCCTTCAAGGGCAGGAACAAGATGGCTTGTATCATTGAAAATATGCCCGTTGTCATAATCAAGCTCAAATTTCAAAGTGTAATGCCCGTTTGCCTTGCCTTTGAAAGCAACATCATATTCAATTTTAACTATTGAATATCCCTCATCGGCATAAACATCCTGCTCTTTTGTTTCTTCGGAAGGACTCCAAATATGAATTTTAAGCCCGTTTTCAATCTTGTTAACAAATTCTGCAGATTTAACGGTTACATCAAAAACCGTTCCTTCTGCGGTATCGCCAACTTTCATCGAAGAACTTTTGTTTCCGCAGCCGGCAAGCGACAGGGTTAACGCAAGAACCAGCACGATTGCCAAACTAATTTTGATTGCATTTTTCATAGTTTTTTCTCCCTTTCAAAATTGTTTTGCGAGCAAAAAGGCTTGCCGGCAGTTTTGCTCAAAATAAAAAATGCGTACAGCCGAAGCCATACGCACAAAAACACATAGCTCAACTGTCGCCAAACATTTCTACAATACATAAATCTGCAAGTATTGATAGAGCTAGTATTTTTCAATATTAGCCTTACAGATTTATAATGATTTAATTGTAGAAATATTTGGCAACTTCATTTTATCATATAATAGAAAAAAATACAATAATTTGTTTACAAAAAAACACACCACTGCGCAAGTCGCAAATGGCGTGTTAATACATCCGAGGTTTTATATCAAATTGCTCGGGATATAACTGTTTTTTCTGTCAATCGGAAACGGCTTCGGATACATACATACAATGCCGCCCTCTGCCTTTTCAACCGTTGTTTTATCAAGCACTGCATATTTTTTGATTTCTTTGACATTCGGATTTGCCGACATTTTGATTTCAAGAGGATGAATTTTTCCGTTTTCTTCCACAAAAACATCAATTTCTTTTGCGTTCGTATCGCGATAGAAACTCAAGAGTGCGGACGATTGCGCATAGGCGTAATTCTTGACAAGTTCCATAATGACATAGTTCTCATAAAAATGACCGCCTGCGGCACCTTCACGCAAAGACTCTTTTGTCATCCATCGTGTCAGGTAGGCACACAAACCCGTATCGCAGAAATACAGTTTCGGTGTTTTGACAAGTCGCTGCAATTCATTGTTGGAATATGGCTCGAGCAAATAGATGACATCCATATCCTGCAAAACATCAAGCCACTTTCTTGCGGTGGGAACCGATATACCGCAGGTGTCCGCAAGCGTTTTGTAATTGACAAGGTTGCCGACCAATGCCGCACAGGAGCGAAGAAATCTTTTAAAAGCTGCGGTATCCTTAATGCCCTCGTCATTAACGGCATCTGCTATCAGGTAGTTGTCAATATATGACTGATAGTAAACCTGCATTTGCTCCGGGGTGGCACCCAAAACATCGGCATATCCGCCGCGCCAGATGTGTTCAAATACATCCTGCACATCATTATCGGGAAGAAGTTTGGCTCTCCCCAGCAAAGATGGCATTGAAAAATCAAGCGCGCAGGGGTGAAGCACTCCCTCTTTTTCTCTTTGAGAGAGCCCATAGAGTTTGAGTATGCCAAGTCTGCCTGCCAATGACTCCTGCGATTTTTCCATTAAATGCTTTCGCTGCGAACCCGTAAGCCAAAACAGCCCTCTTTGCTCACTCTCATCGCACATCATTTTTATTTGTTCAAGCAGTTCGGGTGCTTTTTGTATTTCATCAATCAAAATAGGGGGCTTGTAGGTTTGAAAAAACAGTACGGGGTCGTTTTTTGCAAGTTCGCGGTCAAAATCATTATCCATTGTGACAATGGTGCGGTTTTCTTCCGCTGCAAGGTGTTTTAACATGGTTGACTTGCCAACCTGCCTTGCGCCGAAAACAAGAATTGCTTTAAAAAAAGCATTCATATGATTAAATTTTCGTTCTAGTTCTCTTTCAATATACATATTCTCACCTAAAAATTATGTTAATCATAAACTTCACTTGTATTTTAACTTATTGTTTGCACATTGTCAAGAATTATTCTAACAGATAAACAAAAAAACGAAAGGTCTAAAAAATGTAGACAATTCTTAAAAAATCAGACACATCACGGGCAAAAGCTTAAAGTGATGTGCCTAAAAAACGGGAGGGCATGAAAGCCCTCCCAACATAATTGAATTTATGTTCTCTTGATTTATTTTGCTAATGCTTCGGATACTGCCACTGCGCACGCAACCGTTGCGCCGACCATCGGGTTGTTGCCCATGCCGATTAAGCCCATCATTTCCACATGAGCCGGTACGGAAGAAGAGCCTGCGAACTGCGCGTCGCTATGCATTCTGCCCATGGTGTCGGTCATACCGTAGGAAGCGGGACCTGCCGCCATGTTATCCGGGTGCAGGGTTCTGCCGGTGCCGCCGCCGGAAGCCACGGAGAAGTACTTCTTGCCTTCTTCCACACACACCTTTTTATAGGTGCCGGCAACGGGGTGCTGGAATCTGGTCGGGTTGGTGGAGTTACCGGTGATGGAAACATCCACGCCCTCTTTCTTCATAATTGCCACACCTTCGCTCACATCATTGGCGCCGTAGCAATTTACCTTGACACGAAGCCCTGTGGAATATGCCTTGCGGAATACTTCCTCCACCTCGCCGGTGTAGTAATTCATTTTGGTTTCCACATAAGTAAAGCCGTTGATTCTGGCAATAATCTGCGCGGCGTCTTTACCAAGGCCGTTGAGGATAACTCTCAAGGGTTTTTGGCGCACTTTGTTTGCCTTCTCGGCAATACCGATAGCGCCTTCCGCCGCTGCAAAGGACTCGTGACCTGCAAGGAATGCAAAGCACTCTGTTTCTTCTTCAAGAAGCATTTTGCCGAGGTTGCCGTGACCAAGGCCTACTTTTCTCTGGTCGGCAACGGAGCCGGGAATGCAGAATGCCTGCAAGCCTTCACCGATTGCCGCTGCCGCATCTGCCGCTCTGGAAGCGCCTTTCTTAACGGCAATCGCGCAACCGACGGTGTATGCCCATTTTGCATTTTCAAAGCAAATCGGTTGAATGCCCTCTACGATGGTGTAGGGGTCAAAACCGGCATCTTTACAAATATCTCTGCACTCTTCGATAGAGTTAATGTTATACTTTGCGAGAACAGCAAGGATTTGCTTCTCTCTTCTCTCATATGATTCAAATAAAGCCATGTTCAAATCCTCCCTTATTCTTTTCTCGGGTCAATAACGCGCACTGCGTCATCCACTCTGCCGTATTGTCCCTGTGCTTTTTCAAATGCCGTGTTGGCATCATCGCCGCCTTTGATGAAGTCCATCATCTTGCCGAAGTTGACAAACTTGTAGCCGATGATTTCATCATCCTCATTGAGTGCGATACCGGTGATATAACCATCGGTCATCTCCAAGTAACGCGGGCCCTTTTCCAAAGTGCCGTAGAGCGTACCGATTTGGCTTCTTAAACCTTTACCGAGGTCCTCAAGACCTGCACCGATTGCCAAACCGTCCTCGGAAAAAGCGGACTGGGTTCTGCCGTAAACAATCTGCAAAAACAGTTCTCTCATCGCAGTGTTAATCGCATCACAAACAAGGTCTGTGTTAAGCGCTTCCAAAATCGTTCTGCCGGGCAGAATTTCCGAAGCCATTGCCGCAGAATGTGTCATGCCGGAACAGCCGATGGTTTCCACCAACGCCTCTTGGATAACGCCTTCTTTAACATTGAGGGTTAATTTGCAAGTGCCCTGCTGCGGTGCGCACCAGCCGATACCGTGGGTAAAGCCGGAAATGTCGCTGATTTGCTTTGCCTGCACCCACTTGGCTTCCTCCGGAATCGGAGCCGCGCCGTGAGCCACGCCTTGCGCTACGGGGCACATATTTTGTACTTCTTGTGAAATTGTCATAGTCGTACTCCTTTCAAGTATTGCAATATATACGCTTTTATTATATAGATTTTTGCCGCGTTTTTCAATAGAAAAATATAATTCTACGCGAATTTAAGGCGATATATGTAATTATTTACATTTATGAAAGCGCGCTTTGTGCAAAAACTAAAAGCATGACCGATATAAAAATATTTCCTTATCGCTTTTATTATGCTTTGCGCGCTGCACTGCCGCCGGTGTTGCGCTTTGTTTTGGTGGGGCTCTTTTTTTACTTTTGCGCCCGCTACGCGGCACATCCCGCCGCGGCGCCGCTACTCAAACTCGCTCAGTGCGCCGCCGCGTTTGCGCTGAGCTTTTTGCCAAAGCTGCTACACCTGGAAGCGCGCCCGAGCGCGCCGCTTTTTTACGGCTTTCTGTTTATTGCCTGCGTGGCAGGCTCTTTGTTCGAGCTGTATGAAAAATTTGCGTTCTACGATGTGGCGGTACACCTTTTAAGCGGTGTGCTGTTGGCAGTGCTGGCGGCAGATTTGCTGCAAAAAAGCGGCTTGGCGGTGCAAAAAAAGCACTACATCATTTTTGCACTGCTCTTTACCGCCTGTGCCGCAGCGCTGTGGGAAATGTATGAATTTGTCGCCTTTACCGCGCTCAAAAACACCACCGTTGCCGCCCAAAACCTTCTGGCGCAATTCGGGCTTGCGCCCGCGCAACAGACCGCCGCGGTTCTAAAAAGCAATATGGAGCTTTCGCTGCACAATGTCAACGCCTTAGTGCAAAATGAATACGATACCTTTTGCGATATTCTCTGCGCACTGGTCACCGGCGCGGTGAGCGCCGTCCGGATTGCCAAAAAATACCCTGCCGCACAATAAGCGGCAGGGTATTTATGTATAGGATGAGGCGGCAAACCCGTTTCGGTATCCGGTAAAGTCATCGTCCCCTCAACTCCTTTTGTCGCATTCTGTAATCGGGCATCACGCCCGCAATCATTTCATAAAACTGTTTGGAATGGTTTTTGTGCTTAATGTGGCAGAGCTCATGCACCACCACATAGTCAATCGCCCTGTCGGAAAAGAGCATCAAAAAACAGGAAAAGTTTAAGCTGTTTTTGCCCGAACAGGAGCCGTAGCGCGTTTTTGCCCGCGTAATTCCCACCTTGCCGGGGGTCACACCGAGAAAGCGCGCATAGTAATCGACCTTCGGCGGGATTACCTGCGCCGCTTTGGCTTTGAGCCGGCGAATTTCCGCCTCGCTCTCCGGGTACTGCGGCAAATTTTGCTGCCGCTGCCGGGTGCGCTGCAAAGCGCGCGCAATCCAATCTTCATGGGCTTTGACAAACGCATCAATCTCTTTTTGCGGTGTGCGCCGCGGCGCGCGCACCACCACCCCCTTTTCGGGGTGCACTTCCAAGCACAGTGTTTTTCTCGCAGAATAAATAATTTTAATGTTTTCCATATCTAAAAGTTTACCATGTACGCATTCATAAAGTCAAATATCACTTTTTGTGCGGTTTTTTTGCCTTCTATCCAAAAATATTTTGTACGCTTCTCTCAAGAAAACATCAACTTTTTTTCAGATTGTTTTCACATTAAAAATGTATTATAATATTAACAAATGATGAGGGAGGCTCTCTATGAAACTGTTAATAGTGGATGACGAACCCGCCATTCGCCTGTTGGTGAAAAAGTATGCCGATTTTGAAGGCTACGAAAGCGATGAAGCGGCGGACGGAATGGAAGCGGTCATTCGCTGCCGCCAAACGCCTTACGATATTGTGATTATGGATGTCATGATGCCGGAGCTTGACGGGTTTTCGGCAGTTAAAGAAATTCGCAAAACCTCCGATGTGCCGGTGATTATGCTCTCTGCCCGCGGCGAGGAGTACGACAAGATTCACGGCTTTGAGCTGGGCATTGATGACTATGTGACCAAGCCCTTCTCCGGCAAGGAACTGATGATGCGCATCGCCGCCGTGCTTGCCAGAACTGCCCGCCAAGCGGATGACAGCCCGCGCGAGGTCTATGAAAAAGGCGGGCTGAAGGTGGACTTTACCGCCCGCAGCGTGAGCATTGACGGCAAGAGTGTGGAAATGACGCCCAAAGAGTTTGACCTGCTGAACTACTTTATTCAAAACAAGGGAATCGCCTTAACGCGCGAAAAAATTCTTTCCGCCGTGTGGGGCTATGATTTTTACGGCGACGACAGAACACTCGACACCCACATTAAGCTGCTGCGCAAGAGTTTAGGCGATTACCGTGAGTGCATTGTGACATTAAGAGGGGTAGGGTACCGCTTTGAAGACTAAGAGGAAAATTTCACTCAAATGGCGCATTTTTGCGGCGCTGACCGGTATCTTAGCGCTTATTCTCGTGCTGCTATGGCTGTGCCAAACGGTCTTTTTAAACAGCTTTTACAAAACAGTCAAGGTCTATGAAGCCAAAAGCGCAGCGCAGACTATTGCCGCTAATCTCTATGACGATGATATCGAACTGCAAATTGCCGCCGCCTGCACGGCACACGATATCAGTGTCAAGGTGCTCAACCATTCCTACAACACGGTCTATGCCTCGTCAGGCAGGGAAATGCCCTCTTTCTTTAACAACATTCCCGACAGCGAGCTTTCCGCCTTTTCGGAAAAAGCGCAGGAAAACGGCGGCACCTATTCCGAATACTTTGAGGGCTTTCGCCTCGAAACAGCGCAAAGCGGCAAACAAAGCGGCAAACCGCGCGCGGATGTTACCTCTTTTATTGTTGCCACGGTGGTTGCCGACCAAGCCGGCGGGTATTATACGGTTGTGGTCAACGCCAACATTACCCCGGTTGACAGTGTGATTACCACACTGCGCGTGATTTTGATTGTTGTAACGGTTCTTACCGTGCTTGGCGCGCTCATTGCCGCGTTCATCCTCTCGGCAGGACTGACAAAGCCGCTCAAAAAGCTTTCCGATGAAGCCAAGGAGCTGGCAACCGGCGATTATGCGGTTACCTTCGAGCCCTCCTCGATTAAAGAGGTAGATGAACTCGCCGACAGCCTTAACTACGCCAAAACCGAGCTGGGAAAAATCGACAGCCTGCAAAAAGAGCTCGTTGCCAATATTTCTCACGACCTGCGCACACCCCTCACCCTTATTACCGGCTATGCCGAGGTGATGCGCGACATCCCGGGCGAGGTGACAGAGGAAAACCTGCAGGTGATTATTGATGAATCCAACCGCTTAACAAGCCTTGTCAGTGATGTGCTCGATATTTCCAAATTCTCGGCAGGCGCGCAGAAAATGCAGCCGGAGCCGGTCGACCTGGTGGCAGAAATTAACGGCATCATTCCCCGCTACAATAAGCTCATGGAGCGCGACAACTATCATATTATTTTTGAACACGGCGCGCTGCAAAGCGCACCCGTAACCGCGGACAGCACCGCTCTTTTACAAGTGCTTTATAATTTAATCAACAACGCCGTGTCCTACACGGGTGAGGATAAAACGGTGACCATTCACCTTGAGGAAGACGGGGAGAATTACACCGTGCATATTATCGACACCGGTGAAGGCATCCCCGAAGACAAACTGCCCTACATTTGGGACAGGTACTATAAAGTAGACAAAAACCACCGCCGCGCCCAAATGGGCAGCGGGCTCGGGCTCTCCATTGTCAAACAAATTTTGGATGCCCACGGCGCCGCCTACGGTGTCACCTCCACCCTCGGCGAGGGCAGTGATTTTTGGTTCAGCCTTGCTAAAAACAGTGAAAGGGATGCATAGCATCCCTTTCACTGTTTTTAGTGTTCAGCAGTACTGCTTGCGGCAAATAAATAGAGCGTAGCGGAACGGGTGAAGGTGTCCCTCCTTCTAATTCCGCATTCCGCATTCCGCATTCACCGATTAAAAAAGGATGGGTTGAACCCATCCTTTTTTAATCATTCTTTAGCAGCTGATAGCCGTCCTTCACCCAGCCGATTTTTTTAAACAGCAGGTGGAAGAGCAGCGCTAAAATTGCCGGCGCGATAAAGTGCATGACCAAAATTTCGACAATAATCTGCCAAGTCGGCATCGTGCCCTTCATCGCATCCCAGGTGCCGAACTGCCCGACAAGACCGCTCGTGCCCATACCGGCACCGACCGGCGTGCACTGCATTTTGAGCACACAGGTCGAAATCGGGCCGAGCACGGCGCCTGCCAATGTCGGCGCCAGGAGAATTTGCGGGTGCTTCATAATATTACCGACCTGCAGCATACTGGTGCCGATGCCCTGCGAAACAAGCCCGCCAAACTTATTATCTTTAAAGCTCGCCACGGCAAAGCCTATCATCTGCGCGCTGCAGCCGACTACCGCCGCACCGCCGGCAAGCCCGGAAAGCCCTATCATAATGCACAGTGCCGCCGAAGAAATCGGTGCGGTCAGCGCCAGCCCGACCACCACGGCAATAATCATACCCATGGGCAACGGGTGCATCTCGGTGGCAAAATTTAAGAAGGTGCCGATTTCCGTCATCACCCAGGAAATGCCGGGGCCGACAAATTTGCCGACCAAGCCGCCTGCGACAATGGTCACCAGCGGCACCAAAATAATATCAATCTTTGTTTTGCCCGCAATCAATCCGCCCAATTCAGCTGCCACGGTTACTGCCACAAATGCACCGGCCGGACCGCCAAGCGCATAGGCAAAGGCACCGACTGCTACCGAAGAAAAGATGACTAACGGCTTATGCTTTAAGCCCCAGGCAATCGCCGCACCAATCGCGGCACCGATGACCGGGCTCGAAGCGCCCAAAATGGTAATGTCTGCACCCGCCTCGGTTTTGCCGAAAATAAAGGTGGAGGC
>SVOD01000092.1 GCA_015066575.1 Oscillospiraceae bacterium | reverse complement strand
ACTATGTTGACTTTGATGTGCGGCTCAAATATGCCACCATCAGGAGCATCCACTCGAAGAAAAACACCCGCATCTATCGACTGGGAGAAGGGTACAGTCGCCCCGCCATTCGGGAAAGAGTGCTGGCAAATCGGTACCGCTCAATGCCCGGGCGGACGAAAGAGCGAGAGAAATTTTATGCTTCCTTCTTGCTGCCGATTAAAAAGCATTATAAACTTGCGGGGAGTTTTTCTTCCCTCAAGCCTCGCTCTTCCCTGTTGGCAGTTTACTACCACTACCTCTTCCTTATGGGTGCATTCAACAGACCACCGGAATACCAACCGCTTTCACCGGAAATGCGGGAAGCCTGCCGCAGAGTGGAGATGTATTCAAAACAAATCCGCCTTATCTCTCGCCAAAAACTATCCTCCCTGCCGGAAGTGGAAAAGTTTATAGAGAAAACGGAAACGGAAATGGACACGATAAAGAAAGCCCGCAACCAGATTTACAATCAGTTGCGGCGCTGCACCGATGAAGAGCAAATGCGCATTCTCAAAAAGAGAAGGGATGATAAAACGCAGGTGCTGAAACTCTTACGGAAAGACTTAAAAACCGCCCGTTCCATTCTCACGGAGTACCCGCAAATCAAAGATAATATGCTTGCCGAAAACAAAAGAAAGTGCGAACTCATTGAGCGAACGCAGCAACTCTCGCGGCAAAGAACAAGGTACCGCAGTTACGGTTATCCTCACGAAAGGTGATATATAGTCACTTGTGCACCGGTGGTGCACAAGTGACTGAAACCGCATGCTGCAACTTCTGTGCCGGTGGGACAGAAGTTAAAAAGCACCCCGCAATCACTTCGTTCCCGCCGGGGACGAAGTGAAATTGACCCCGGTGGTGTCGATTTTCGGCAAGCCGTTAATTGAACTCGATGTTCCCTACTCATCGTCGCACATTTTACAAATTCGCACATGCAATTTATACTTAACCTGTCAAAAAACCTATCGGTTTTGTCTTGTACAAAAGTTTAAAAAAGATTGGAGGTATGCTATGGTAGCAGGACATTTACAGGAAAAAAGAGGTTTTTATTATATCGTTTTGAATTATATAGACCCCGAAACAAAGAAAAGAAAACAACCGTGGTTGCCCACCGGTTTGCCGGTAAAAGGCAATCGCAAGCAAGCCGAAGAAATGCTGATAAAAGCAAGGCAAAGTTTTGACCAACAGGACTATGCCATACAGCACGGAGCCATTTCCCCCAATATGCTGTTTTCCGACTTTATGGAAACTTGGCTCAAAATCATTAAAAATACCGTTGCGGTGACAACCTACAGCACTTATGAAGGAATCACCAAAAAGAGGATTGTTCCCTATTTCAAAAAAGAAGGAATCACATTGAATAATTTGCAACCGGGACACATTCAGGCATTCTACCTGCAGGCAATGAATAAGGTCAGTGCGAGCACTGTTATTCACTACCATGCAGTCATTCACAAGGCACTCAAATATGCCGTGAAAATTGATTTGCTGGATTCCAACCCCGCCGACAAAATTGAGCGACCGAGAAAAGCGCGCTACATTGCCGACTACTATAACTTGGAAGAGCTCGAAAAGTTCTTTGATGCTTGCAAAGATCACCGCATGGCACTCATTTACCAATTGACTGCCTTCTACGGGTTTAGGCGCAGTGAAGTATTGGGGCTCAAATGGGATTCAATTGATTTTGAGCGCAACATCATTGTGATTAAACACATTGTCACGGCAACAGAGATAAACGGCAAACGCACCATTGTGGAAGCGGACAGAGCAAAGACAAACTCCAGCATTCGCTCCATGCCCCTTGTCGGCGAGTTCAGAGAAAAGCTGCTTGCCCTCAAGGAGCAGCAGGAGAAAAACAAAAAGGTCTGCGGCAACTCCTACAACAAAAAGTACATCGGCTACCTTTTTGTGGATGAAATGGGAAATCTGCTCAAGCCCGATACTGTCTCAAATAATTTCAAAGACATTATCAAAAAGAATCATCTTAAGCCTATTCGCTTTCATGACTTGCGCCACTCCTGTGCTTCTCTGTTGTTGGCAAACGGTGTGCCGATGAAACAAATCCAAGAATGGCTCGGTCACAGTGACATCAGCACCACCGCCAACATCTATGCCCACCTGGATTTTACTTCCAAGGTTTATTCCGCAAACACAATGGAGCATGTGTTGAAGTTTCCGGAAGGTAAAATCACCACCGGTTGGTAAGCAAAAAACCGGTTGAAAAATAATGAAAAATACCGCCTTAGTGAGTTCAAAGTTATGGGTAGAAAGGTTCAGACTCTTTTAGTCTCTCGCTTGCTCTTTTCGGCTAATTTACTCGCTTTTTCTTTGCTTGGCGGCAGCCAAGCGGCATCAAAATCAAGCAAATTATCTCGAAAACTTCTAAGCGAGAGATGCTTTGCAGTTTTGGTCTGCCTATTTTTTACTAAGGCAAGGCAAAAAACGCAGGAATGCTTTCGCATTGCGAGGCTTTTTAACGCAGAATTAGTGAAAAAGAGGCGACCAAAACCTAAACGGTTTGAACCCTTCTACCCATGACATTTTGGCTGTTTTTGTGACTTTTAGGGGAGCAAACACGCAAGACATTCAAATTCGAGGGGGCAAAAAAATGAGCTTTTTTGCCTCACTTGCCGCAGTCAAAAAAGAGTGATCTTTGCCTGTTTCAAATTTTAATGAACACGCAAAAAACCTATGGTTACAGGAAATTTGAGCAAAAAAAGTACGGCCGAATTGATAACAATTCAGTCGTACCCTCTTTGGCGGAAGCGGTGGGATTCGAACCCACGAGCCCTTGCGGACTACCGCATTTCGAGTGCGGCTCGTTATGACCACTTCGATACGCTTCCGAGTTTTTTTATTCTATTTTCCGGCTGTTTTTTGTCAGCCAAGACAGTATACCACACAAAGTGGAAAAAAGCGAGAAAATTTTGCGATTTTCTCGCTTTTTATTCTTATGCTACTTGGCTAACTTGGCAAGATTCTTGGTGAGGTAGGAAATATCCGTATCCATATCGCTCTGGTTTTGGGCGATGACAGTCACCAAATACCCTCTGCCGTTTTCAACAATGAATTGGAACTTGATATATTCCACATCATCATTACCGATGCGCTTGCCGCTGTACTTATAAGTCACAACGCGGTCGCTTTTTTCGGAAGAGAGCTTTTTGGTCTTGCTCAAGCCGGCTTTGACCAGTTCCTTAATCAGTTGTTCGCCTTCATCAACAGTGGTCTTGCCGTAATTGACCACATCGGCAGTCACTTCCCCTTTGACCACAGAGCCATCCTTTGTGCGCTGCCAGCCATCGGTCGCCGAATCCTTTTTGGCAGCCGATTTTTCCGCGGTTTTGGCAGTGGTTTTTTCGCCTTTTTTGGTGGCGGTTTCACCCTTGGATCCGCTGTTGTCGCCGGCAGCCGCTTTGCTATCGCTGCCGCTGTCGGCCTTGGAGTCGCTGTTGCCGCTCTTGGCGGTACCGGATTTTTCGGTAGCCTCTTTATCGGCGGCGCTTTCTTTTTGCTTTTTCTCGGTATTGCCGGCATCGGCGCTCGCGCTTGTGTCGCTTTGCGCCTTTTGAGTGGTTGTTTTATTACCTGCTTTGCAGGCACTCAAAGCAAACAGTGCCACAACCGCCATCAGCAATACGGCTAAAACTTTTTTGCTCATTACTAACCTCTGTAATACGTGTTTGCAATCACATCTGCAATACTGGTTCTGGCTTCTTCTTCTGTTTTGCCGTAAACAAAGTAGACTCTGACTCTGTCACCGGTTTGGAAGATATAGGTCATATGGTATTTTTCAAACAGGTAACCGTTTTCATCTTTCTGTGCTCTGCTGGTCTTATAGAGCAGTTCAATGCCCGTACCGTCGGCATACACCTCTTTAGAGTAAGAAACCTTCTTGGGCTTATTATCCTCATACTTAACCATATCTTCATAGAATTTGCAGTAATCATCCGCCGTTTTGTAGCCGTTGTCTTTGAGGTAGTTGACCGGGCACATAATCACGCGGATGTTTGTGCCGTCTTTAACCACTTGGTTAACGGACTCGTTGCTCCAGCCGTTGGGTGCAATGCAACCGACCTTCGCCATATTACCGAAATCCCACTGGTCAAGCGGTTTATTGTTTTCCGGAGTCGTGGTGGAATACGGCACATCGGCGTTGCCGGTGCCCTTTTTGGTCTGCTGTTTTTCTGCCGCGGTAGTCGTCTTGCCGGCGGCTTCGGTCACCACAACGGTTTTGGGATTACCCTCGGCATCGGTAATCACTTCGCCCTTGGCGTTGGTCGCTTTTTCGGTAACATTTTTTCCGTCTTTATCCGTAACGGGAGTTGCCATTTCGGTGACCACTTCGCCGTTTTTATCGGTCACTGCCACACCGTTTTTATCGGTCACAATGACGGCGACTTTTTCCGCCTCTTTCTTTTTGCACCCCGCAAAAATGCCGCAAGCGACAATAAAACACAAACAAACTGCAATAATCTTTTTGTTCATCATCTCTACCTCGTCAAACAGTGAGAATATTATGATAGCTTATGTATAAACAAGCCCGAAAACAGCTTCGGTTCAAACCAAGTGGATTTGGGAGGCATCACTTCGCCGGCGTCGGCGATTGCCATTAATTCTTCAATACTTGTCGGGTACATGGAAAAGGCAAGGCACATATCTTCCCTGCAGCGCTTTTCAAGCCCTTCCAAGCCGCGAATACCGCCTACAAAATCGATGCGCTTATCTGCCCGCGGGTCATCAATCCCCAGCAGCGACGAGAGCACGGTTTTTTGCAACACGGCAACATCTAAGCGCTCCAGCGGATTGTTCTCATCGCACAGCCCGCTTTTCAATTTCATTTTATACCATTTGCCGCCCAAATACAAGCCGAATTCATGCCTTTTTTTCGGTCTGTACTTTTCGCCTTGCGCCGTTACGGTAAAGTTTTCGGAGAGGCGCTGTAAAAACTCGCTCTCGCTCATACCGTTTAAATCTTTGACCACGCGGTTATAGTCCATAATCGCCAGTTCGCTCTGCGGAAATGCCACAGCCAGAAAGAAATTGAACTCCTCTTCCCCGCTGTAGCCGGGGTGCGCCTCGCGGCGCCTTTGCGCCACTTTCACAGCGCTTGCCGCCCGGTGGTGCCCATCGGCAATATACATGGCAGGCACTTCGCTAAAGAGCGCGCCCAACTGCTCAACTGTCTTGCTGTCGCTGACCACCCAAACGGTGTTAATAACACCTTCGCTTGCAAAGTCATAAACCGGCTTTTGGTTTTCAACAATGCGCTTGACAATCGCATTAATACCGGCGTGGTCGCGGTAGGTTAAGAAAATGGGGCCGGTGTTGGCATCGCAGGTATCGACATGGTTAATGCGGTCAAGTTCCTTGTCCGCACGCGTGTGCTCATGTTTTTTGATGATGTTATTTAAGTAATCATCCGCCGCCGCACAGCCGACAATGCCGGTCTGCACCCTACCGGTCATAATCTGCCGGTAGATGTAGTAGCAGGGCCACTTGTCCTGCGCGCACACACCGCTCTCGCTGAGTTTTTCCAAATTCTCTTTGGCTTTTGCGTAGACCTTGGGGTCATACAAATCGGTGCCTGCGGGCAGGTCAATTTCCGCTTTGTCAACATGCAAAAAGCTATAGGGGTTGCCTTTCGCCATTTCTTTGGCTTCGGCGCTGTTCATCACATCATAGGGCAATGCCGCTACTTCCCGCGCTTTTGCGGGTACGGGGCGCACTGCCTTAAAGGGTCGCATTGTCGCCATTAGCTGTTAGCCTCTTCAAACGCTTTCATAAAAGCGACTAATTTCTCAACACCCTCCATCGGCATGGCGTTGTAGATAGAAGCTCTCATGCCGCCTACAGAGCGGTGACCCTTGAGGTTGATAAAGCCGGCTTCTGCCGCCTCGGCAACAAATTTCTTGTCGAGTTCATCATTACCGGTAACAAAAGTGACATTCATCATCGAGCGGTACGCGGGCTCTACCGCGCTCTTAAACATCTTGGAATTGTCTAAGAAATCATACAAAATCGCGCACTTTTTGGCGTTGTACTCTTTTCTCGCTTCCAAGCCGCCGTTTTCTTTAATCCACTGCAGCACAAGCCCGCACATATAGATGCACCAGCAAGGAGGTGTATTCATCATACTGTCGGCATCCGCCTGGGCTTTCCAATCCATATAGGTCGGGTAATTGCCCTCTAAACCGGTGAGCAAATCTTCTCTGACAATGACCACTGCCATACCGGCGGGTGCAATATTCTTTTGCACACCGGCATAGATAACGCCGAACTTGGAAACATCAATCGGCTCGGAGAGGATGCACGAAGACATATCTGCCACAATCGGAGCATCGGTTTCGGGTATGTAGTTCCACTTGGTGCCGAAAACGGTATTGTTATAGCAAATGTGCAAATAGTCGGCACCCTCGCTCAAATCGAGCTGCTCCTGCTGCGGGATGTAGGAATAGGTCTTATCATCCGAAGAAGCGGCAAGGTGAATTTTGTCGCTGAAGCGCTGCGCTTCTTTAAAAGCTTTGGTCGAAAACTGACCGGTGCGCACATAATCCGCCACACCTGTTTTGAGCAGGTTCATCGGAATAGCGGCAAACTCTAAAGTAGCGCCGCCCTGCAAAAAGAGCACCTTGTAATTGTCCGGAATTTGCATCACTTCTCTAAAATCGGCTTCTGTTTGCGCAATGATGGCTTCAAAAGCTTTTGAGCGGTGGGACATTTCCATTACCGATGTGCCGGTACCGCCGTAGTTGAGAATTTCAGCCTGTGCTTTTTTGAGTACCTCGACAGGTAACATGGACGGACCTGCCGAAAAGTTGTAGATTCTGTCTTGAAACATTTCTTCATCTCCCAATATATAATATTAATTTTGTAACAAAGTTGATAAATATTATATATGATTATACCCTATTAGTCAATGTTAAAATGCGAACAAAGTGTAAACAATGTGAAAACACTACTTGGCAATTTTGTCAAGTATGACTAAAATGCTCACCGGCAGGATGCCCAGCAGGATATTGCCCAAGGGCATCCAGGTGCCCAGCACTGCTTCGCTCCAAAAGCGCTCGGCAGGCAGCAGCAGCGCCACCGCAAACACGGCCCCAACCGGCAACAAGCGCACAACCGGTTTTGCAGTGGGCTTGAGAGCGGGAAACAAACTGCACAGCAGCACGCTCGCACGACCGAGCACCATCATGAAAAAGCCGAGGCTCATCACAATCCAAATACCTGAAATCAGGCTTTCAAAATGCTCTAATTTCACCATGGAATCCGTGCTTTTAATGAGCGCAAAGAAGGGGTAGGCAATCGTTTCGCCGAGCGCGGTGCCGAACACACCCTGCACCGCAAAAATTACCGCGCTCATCACCGCATTGCCTGCCAGCAGGCAGGTTTCATAGGCACAGAGGCTGCCCGCTTCCCCCTCATAGTCGTAGAGCAGGAAACACAGCAGCCCCGCCGAGCCGACCGGAAAAAGAAACGCGCGCAGAAATCGCGTAAAGCCACTCACCTTTACAGGCAGAAAGTTTGTGATATGCACGCCCTCCGCGCTAAAAGCAAAGAGTGCCGCCATAGTCAGCACCAATACAATAAAAATAACCGCCGCGCTCCTACCCGCTGCCCGCCGCGGCGAGAGCACTGCCAGCCCTGCGCACAGCGCGGCGGCACTCAAACAAACAAAGCGCGGCAAATACGAAAAAGCAGTGGATGCCAGGCGGCTGTAAAACGCCTGCAGGTAAACCGCCATCACCGCACACAGCCACAGGCACACCACGCCGGCACCGATGCGCGCCGCCCGCGCGCCCCACAAAGCGCGCACCATTGCGCGCAAAGAGCCGTAACGAAGCGCAACGCGAAACAGCATAAACGCCAGCAGTGCCGCAAACGGCGCTGCCGCGAGCGGCACCAACACCGCCGCCGTACCGGCATAGCGGCTGACTGCGCCCGGCAACAAAAAAGCCGCAAAGCAACTTGTACCGATGCAATAGGTAAAGGCGATTTGGCGAAAGGTTGTTTTTTGCATAGTGCTCCTTAATATGAACGCGGTGTACGAAACTTGTAAAAATCAGGAGTGTGGCAGATGGAGTAGCGATAAAACGAATTCAATGCGTTTGCCGCTTTGTGATTGCCTGCAGTTCGTTTTTACGAACTCGGGTAATATTTTTGCTTTTCAACTGCTTAAATCTACGCGGTTCGTTTTTACGAACTCGGGTTGTGTTTTTTGCTTTTCAGCTGTTTAGATTTATGTCGGTTCGCTTTTACGAACTCGACTACTATTAAATGTTAACTGCCGGCTGTGCTCTGTACTCTGTGTTCTATGCTACGGTTACAGGGATTTATTGAGAGGAAAGTCCGTGCTTTGCGTCTGGCGCAGGGAAATATGGTAGCGCGCCCCTTTGAGTGCCGCAGGCAAGTCGGAAAGTTTGCCGCGGGTTTGTATATCCAATGCCTTGAGCAAATCCGGTGGAGGCAAGCCGACGCGCTCTAACAGCGCCAGCAGCGAGCGCACCTCGGCGAGCAGAATTGCCTGCTCATCGCGAACGCAGGCGCGCACGGCAGCCGTATCTGCCACATTGCCGCGAAAGCTCACAAAACGGCTTTTGAAGTGCAGTTGATAGTCGACCTGCGCTACCCTATCCCCTTGCAGCCGAAAGCGCTTTTGGCAGGCGGTTTGGGAAACGGCAATATCGCCGCCCTTGCAGCTGACCTCGGTTTTGATGTGCTTATCGGAAAGCAGGTTCC
>SVOD01000091.1 GCA_015066575.1 Oscillospiraceae bacterium | reverse complement strand
AAATCTTTAAAATGCAAGGCGTAGCCTTGCCACCACTAATTCCGCATTCCGCATTCCGCATTCCGAATTCAAATAAGAATTTGGCGAGGTCAACGACCTCGCCAAATCCTTATTTGTCTAAAAAACTAAACGGCAGCTATCTGCCGTTTAGTTTTTTAAGATAATATCCTGCATATACGTATTTGCCCGGTTTTCCATTGCGTCATCGAGAGGCTCGAGCGCGGTGAAATCGGGGTATTTTTGTTTTAAGGCTTTTTCAAGTATCAAGTCGCACAGCTGCGGGTTTTTGGGTAGCAGGGGGCCGTGCAGGTAGGTGGCGACAACATTTTTATAAAGCACACCCTCCGCGCCGCTTTCGCCGGTATTGCCGAAGCCTTTGACCACTTTACCGAGCGGTGTGTGGTCGCCGATATAGGTTCTGCCGCCGTGGTTTTCAAAGCCGACAATATTTTGAGAAATACTGTCGTTTTTGAGCACAATATTGCCGATTAAGCGCGGTGAGCCGTGTTCGGTGTAAATATCTAAAATGTTCAAGCCTTCTATTTTTTCATCGGGCAGGGCATAGTATTTGCCGAGCAGCTGGTAACCGCCGCAGACGGCTACGAGTACACCGCCGTTTTCGACATAGTCCTTGAGTCGGTCGCGGTATTTCAACAGTTCGGAGCAAACGATTTTTTGCTCTCTGTCGGAACCGCCGCCCAAAAAAACAATATCGGTTTTGGAAAAGTCCATCACCCGGTCATCATAGGTGCAACCGGTCACGGTTGCCTCGATGCCGCGCCACTCCAAGCGCTTGCGTAAGCACTCAATATTGCCCTTATCACCGTATAAATTCAGCAGGTCGGGGAACATGTGTAAAATGTGAATGGAATATGCCATCAGTCTTCACCCCCGTACTTCCTTTTGAGCTCGAGCATAATGTCTTCGGTGGTATACATTGCGCTGTAATTGACTAAAATATAAACCACCTCCGAGTCGGTTTTGAGGGTTGTTTCAATCGCACCCTTCATATCGGAGGTCGTGGCATCGACTTCTACATTACTGTATTTAAAGCGCAGGGAAATATCATAGAGCCGAATGCCGGTGCAGGTAAGTGTGTTGAGCGAGTCGCTCTGCACCTTTTCAAAATCCACATCCCATAGCCAGGAAACATCTCTGCCGTCGTTAGCGTTGTCGTTGATAGCGATAATCACATCTTTTTTGCGCGGGTCGGTCAATACCGTACCGATAGCCTGGTTGAATCCTGCCGGGTTTTTGGCAAGGTTTAAGATGACGGGTTTTCCGTCGAGAACAATTTCTTCCATTCTGCCGATTTGCGGTTTATAACTCTTTAAGAGGCTTGCAAAGTCGGAAGTATCTACACCGAGCGCCTGCAAAGCGGCGTATACCGCAATCATGTTATAGATATTGTAGAATCCTTTGTAATGCAACTGCATCGGCTTGCCGTTGAGAGAAAAGGCAATATCGGCGCTCAGCTTCACATCGGTCGCTTCCACATCGACCGGCGGGCGCTTAAAATCGCACTTGGTACATTCATAGTCACCCAGCTGCGAGTAGTGGTAGTAATTGTACCACTGCTTCCCGCCGCAAATCGGGCAGAATCTGCCTTCCTTGGTGTCATCTGTCTGCGGCAGCACTTTTTGGCTGATACCATAGTAAATGATATGCTTGTCGCTTTTGTAGCCGAATTGGGCGCACAGCGGGTCATCGGCATTGAGCACCAAGGTGACATTGCCTGCCATGGCAATTGCTTTGTTGAGCAAATCAACCGTAATATCAATTTCTCCGTAGCGGTCGAGCTGGTCGCGGAAGAGGTTGGAAATGACAATCGCCTGCGGTTTCATATATTCAAAAACGCGAATGGTAGAAGCTTCGTCAACCTCAATGGAAGCATAGTCGGCATCTATTTTGCCGCCAAGGCTTGCCGCCAGAGCAAAAGCCGTGGTGACACCATTGAGCATATTGGCGCCGAGCTTATTGCAAATAACTGTGTTTCCGGCACCTTCAAGCGCGGAGCACAGCAGGTTATTGGTGGTGGTTTTGCCGTTGGTGCCGCACACGCACACAATACCTTTTCTGACTTGAGAGGAAAGGCGCGCGAGTAAATCCGGACAGATTTTGAGCGCGACGGCGCCGGGCATGGAGGAGCTTTTACCGCCTCTGATTTTGGCTAAAAATGCAGTCATTTTTGCCGCTAAAATTGCAAGGAATACTTTCATGAAATCATACCAACCGTTACGGATAAAATATCTATATAAATTTTATTACAATTGCTGTGCCTTGTCAAGTCATTGGTGCGCAAATTCACGCGAGCCCGCTATGCTTCATAGTATGCTACCGAGGTGATTTTATGATGGTTTTTGCGGCGTATTGCATCATTGCTTTTTTATGTGCATTCGGTTTTATTTGTTTTATATACGGCGTATGGAATTTCTGGCAGGTGCGCGCGGCGCAATCGCTGTATATTTTAGTGCCGTGTGATGAAAAAACACCCGATATAGAATTAAAAATCAAAGCGGCGCAGGCAGCGCTCAAATGCGCGGGTATAAGGGGAGAAAAGCGCATTGTTGTGCTTGACAACGGCATGACTGAGTTGAGTAAAGAGGTGGTGATGCTGGCGGCGGAGGAGAGTGAAAATATCTTGATTTTGCGCGCAAATGAGTTGCAAAATTTGCGCTGATATAGTAATATAGTAAGAAGATATTTTAAGAAAAAACGGAGCAAAAGTGGAACAGGAAACAGTCATTATCGGCGGTACGGTGGAAGAAGTGACCTTTCGCAGCAGCGAAAGCGGCTTTTGCGTACTGCAAATTGAAAGCGAAGGGGAGCCTGTAACTGCTGTCGGCGTTATGCCGTCGGTGGTTGCGGGTGAATTGGTGCGCTTAGAAGGCATGTGGCAAGTGCATCCCTCCTTTGGCAGGCAGTTCAAGGTCAAGGGCTGTATCAGTGAAATGCCTTCTACAACGGCGGGAATGTATCGCTACTTAGCTTCCGGTGTGATAAAAGGAGTCGGCGAAAGCACTGCCCGAAAGATGATTGAAAAATTCGGCGAAAGCATTTTTGATATTATCGAAAATGAGCCGGAACGGTTGACACAAATCAGAGGCATTTCGCAAAACAAAGCGCTGGAAATCTGTCAGGTGTTTGTTTCGCAGAAGGCGTTGCGCAATACCATGGCTTCTTTGCAGGAATACGGCATGAGCCCGGCAGAGAGTATGCGCGCATTTCGTACCTACGGCGTCAGTATCGAGCAAAAGTTTTATGACAATCCCTATATCCTGTGTGAAGATGAAGTCGGCATGAGCTTTGAACGGGCGGATAACATCGCTGCGCATCTGCCGCAAAAGCCCCATGAAATGGTGCGTGTTATGGCGGGCATTAAGCATATTTTGCGCCATAATCTCGGCAACGGGCATTCCTGTGTGCCGCGCGATAAAATTACGGCGCCTGCAAAGAGCTTGCTGGAGTGCAGCGAGGATGATGCCGAAATTGCGGTGGACAATCTCATCTCTACCGAAGAAATTGTCGAGTGCTTGTTGGGAGGCAGAGCTTTTTTGTTTCTGCCGAAGATTTATCGCGCCGAGCGCACGATTGCCCAAAAAATGCGGATGTTTTGCGACTATCCGCCGACCGGTATTCCCGTTACGGATGAACTGCTGCGCTTTGCCCAAAGCAGCTTGAATCTCACCTTTGAGGGCAAGCAGGCACAGGCAGTCCGCACGGCACTTCAAAAGGGCTTATTGATATTGACCGGCGGTCCCGGCACCGGTAAGACCACCACACTCAAAGGCATTATTCGCCTCATGCAGCAGCAGGATTTGAAGATTGCGCTCAGTGCCCCGACCGGCAGAGCCGCCAAGCGCATTACCGAAATTACCGGTATTGAAGCGCAGACAATTCACCGCCTGTTGGGTGTGGGCTACGAAAAGGGTGCGCATTCACACTTTGAAAAAAATGAGCATAACCAGCTGGATATTGATGCCATTATTATTGATGAAGTTTCCATGGTGGATGTCAGTATTTTTGCCGCGCTGTGCGAAGCAATTCCCATCGGCTGCCGCATTATTATGGTGGGGGACTTTGACCAACTGCCGCCGGTGGGTGCCGGCAATATCTTGCAGGATATTATGGCGTGGGGAAGAATCGAAACCATCAAATTGACCGAGATTTTTCGCCAGGCAATGCAGAGCGATATTATTACCAATTCGCACCGCATTGTCGGTGGCGAGTATCCCGACACGGCAAGTAATGACAATGACTTTTTCTTTCTGTTTGAAGAAGATAAATCGCTTGCGCAAAGCACCGTTGCCGATTTGGTGACGCGACGGCTGCCAAAGGCGTACGGCTTCGACCCGATGCAGGATATACAGGTGCTTTGCCCCTCTCGGTTAGGGGAAGTCGGCACAATGCAAATGAATTTGTTACTGCAGTCGCTTTTGAATCCGGTTGCGCCCAAAAAGAAAAAAATCAACCGCGGCGGCTACAACTTGCGCGAAGGCGATAAGGTGATGCAGGTCAGGAACAATTACGATATTCTTTGTGAGTCTCGCACAGACCATTCTGTTGTTTCCGGGGTATTTAACGGAGACATCGGTATTCTGCATGCGATTGATTATAAAAGCGCCACACCGTCTGCGCAGGTGCTCTTTGAGGATAAGCTGGCGACCTATCCGCTGGAAAGCTGCAGTGATTTGGAGCTGGCGTATGCCGTGACGGTGCATAAGAGCCAGGGTTGTGAATTTCCGGCGGTTGTGATGCCGGTGCTCGGTGTGCCTAAGCCGCTAAAATACCGCAATTTGTTGTATACCGCCGTGACCAGAGCGCAGAAGATTATGGTTTTGGTCGGCAGTCGGGAGCAGGTGTGTGAAATGGTGGATAATGATAAAAAAGCCAAGCGTTTTTCGGCATTAAAATATTTTTTGGAAGAGTAGTGTGAAAGTTGTCACTTCCACACAATGAAGTTTGCCTGCGGCAAGTGAAGTTGCTGCGCAATGAAGTATGCCTACGGCACATGAAGTATTGGCTACGCCAATATGAAGGGCGGGACACCCTCTCGTCCAAACAAACTGCGCAAGCGACAAAGGTTTGCAAGCAGAACCTTTGTAAATTGCTTCGTTTGTTTCTCCTCTTCCCAAAAAGTTTTCTGCGCAATACTTTTCGGGAACCCTATTTGCCGCTACGCTCTGTAGGGGAGGGTCTCTGTGCCCTCCCGACTGTTATTTGTTCCACTTGTCTCTAAAAAATTTATGTTCATATGTGCTGTCGTTGCGGCAGAATAAGGATTAGAATGAAAAAAGCACTCTATTATTGGCTCTTTCCGCGCAAGTGTATTGCCTGCGGCAGGGTGATTGATTACAGGCAGGCGTATTGCGCCGGCTGTCGGCAAAAGATGCCGTTTATCGGCGAAGAACGCTGCGAAATGTGCGGCTGTGCGCTTAAGGATTGCCGGTGCAAGAAAAAGAAAATGAACTATGATGCGGTGCTGGCACCGTTTTATTACAGCGGCGGCGCCAAGCATGCGGTGCTCAGGCTTAAGCGCTATCCGATTTATGCAAAGCCGCTGGCAGAAGAATGTGTTGCGGTTTTTAAGTCGTATTACGGCAGCATTCCCTTTGATGCGGTTTGCGCCGTGCCGATGTCGCGGCAGCGCCTGAAGCAAAGCAGCTTTAACCATTCCGCGCTGCTTGCGCGAGAAATAGCAACGCACCTGCAGCTGCCGTATAAGGCATACCTGCGCCTGTGCGCGAAGGCAAAGCCGCAACACACACTTCCAATGCAATTCAGGGCTGGAAATGTGCGCGGTATTTATGATATAATAGAAGGCACGGACCTGCAAAACAAAACGGTTTTGCTCGTAGATGATATTAAAACTTCCGGCGCAACGCTGAGCGAATGTGCGCTTATGCTAAAGCTCGTCGGTGCCAAAAGCGTGTATGCACTTTGTGTGAGTATCACCAATAGAGGGCAGTGAAAGGGAACAGTATGGATTTAGGAATCGATATCGGCAGCAGTGAAATCAAGATTTATGCCGACGGTAAGGGCGTTGTGCTCAATGAACCTGCTGTGGTGGCAATCGATACCACTGAGGGCAATGTGATTGCCTACGGCAAGAGAGCCAGGCGCATGATTGGCAGAAATCCGGATTCCATTACCGTGGTAAAACCGGTTAAAAACGGCATTATTGCCGGTTTTGACTATTGCGAGTATATGCTGCGGCGTATGATACAAAAGGTATGCGGTAACACGATGATAAAGCCGAAAATTGTGGTTGCCATTCCAAGCATTTTGACCAATATGGACAGGCTGACGATTTTTGATGCGGTGATGGCTTCGGGCGCAAGAAAAGTGTGCCTGGTGGAAAAACCGCTGCTTGCTTCCTACGGCGCGGGGATTGAATTTGGTGCCAAGCGCGGCAGCGTGGTTATCGATATCGGCGGCGGCACCATGGATACGGCTGTCGTCACCTATGGTGGCTTGGCGCTGCACGATGCACTCAAAATCGGCGGTTTGGATATTGATGAGGCGATTATGCGCTATGTCTATGAAACCTACAATATCAAAATCGGCGAGAGAACAGCGGAGGAAGTCAAAAAATCCATCGGAACCGCTGTGCAGCCGAAGGTGGAAGTGACTATGCCCGCAAAAGGCTTAAATATCAACACCGGTCTGCCGGATATTGCGGAACTGACCAATTTTGAGGTGTATAGTATTCTCAAAGAGTATCTGAATAAATTTGCCGCTTCGCTCGCTTCCATTTTAGAGCAAACTCCGCCGGAGCTGGTTGCCGATATTTCGCTGGAAGGCATCCATATGTGCGGCGGTATGTGTAAACTAAACGGTATGGCGCAGTTTATTTCCGATTACATCGGCATTCCCGCAAAGTTGGTGCCGGAACCGGAAAACTGCGTGGCGCGCGGCACCGGCGTCGTGTTTGAAAACGCCAAAGAATTGCGCGCCTTCGGCTACAAATTCCGCAGCTTTGAGCGGGAAGAGCCGGTAGGCATTAATGAAAATATTTATGCCGATGATTAACTTTAAGACTATCTTTTTTGCACTTGCCGGCGGCAAGTGCATTTTTTTATTGAAAATAAATTACTCAGTTAATTATTTTGCACTTAGTGACTTCTACTTATGTATATGGTATAATAATTTATATCTATGCATTTATAGGAGATAAAGCCATGAAAAAGCAATTGAAACAAGCATTATCCCTTATACTGATTTTGGCAGTGCTGCTCTCGGCACTTTGTGTCGGCTTTGTGCAGGCGAATGCCTCAAAAGCCATTGTCGACAGTGAAAATAATCAATATAAAATTCGGCTGTTGGTGTTTGAGGTCGAAACCTTTGACGGCTCCAATAAAGCCTTCGGCGGCGACAGCGCGCCCTATGTCAATTACGGCAGCGAGCACATCGGGCAGGATGAAGAATGGTGCCGGGTAGATTATAAAACATTAAACGGTACGGGCGATACGCGCAGTGCTTATATTACTTTGTATGACCGCGATGGTGACGGCAGGTATAATGTCGTCAGCGCCTGGGGTTCAAGCGGCGGCTATTTTCCGAGCAAAAACGGTATGATTATTGATGGTTTCCCGACGCATTTATATGCCCAATATTACAAAACCGGCAACAGCTGGCAGGGCAAAAACGGGCAATTTAGAATATTCCTGCAGGTTGCCTCTCTTAAAAACGGTGAATGGGTGTGGTCACAAGGCACCAATGAAGAAGTAGGCGATGCCGTCATGAATGATTCCTTTGATTCAGAAGCGCAAAGCGCCTACGGCGGCGGTGTGCTGGATTTGATGAGCACGCGCTCCGGTGACAATGTGAAAAATGTTCCCCTCATTGCAGAGGGCAATGTGCCGCAGGACTATTTACCCGTTGCACGAGGTGCAGACCCGACAGTGACTTATGAAAACAGCACGGTCATATGCCCGCGCAGCAATCAGGAAAATGTGATTAACCCGCTGCTGGTGGAAAATGCGCCAAAGGACCAATACGGTGTGAGCATGGCGGCGCAAATAGAGTTGGAATCCGATGCAAGAAGCATTATCGGCATTGAACAAAACGGGTGGAATACCGAAATTACCACACATGCCAATTTGCCCGAAGGGGAGTACAACTCGGAAGCCTTTAATTCACAAACCGTCACGGCAAGCATTCGGTGGCCGCAGCATTTCGGTGTTTCCAAAAAAGCAACTGTCAGTTTTTTGGCGCTGGACTACCAGTGCACGGTCTTGTTGATGGACCAAAACGGCAACAAAATTGATGAAAGTGATTATTATTACGGTTGTATACCGAATTTGCCGACACCGGCAAAAGCCTTTGATGAAGCGCTGCACTATTTAAATTGCCGCTGGGACCACACTGCTGTGGCAGTGAGCGATACGGCAAATAATACCTATACGCTCCTGTATGATACGGCAGAGCACAATTTTAGCCGTTATGAGCAGGTGGATATCAATTATCACAATGCGGTTTGCTCTGTCGGCAATCAGGAGCACCGCGTCAAAGAGCGGCATCAAATCATCGAGCAGGTGGTAGCGCCGACCTGTACGGCAGATGGTTATACCTCTTATACCTGTGAGAAGTGCGGCTACTATCTTGAAACAAACTTTGTCTCCAGATTGGGGCACAATTGGGATGAGGGTGTGATTACCGTACAGCCTACCTGTGCAAAAAACGGCACCAAAACCTATACCTGCTTGCGCTGTCAACAAACCAAAACCGAGTCGGTGAGCGCTTTGGAGCATGAACCGGTACTCAAAGATATTGCACCAAGCGATAAGCACGACGGCGGTGTCTATTTTGAGTGTGAAAACTGCGGCTGCTATTGGGGCGCGGTATACAGCGAGGCGCTGCAGGACTATGATATTCCCGA
>SVOD01000090.1 GCA_015066575.1 Oscillospiraceae bacterium | reverse complement strand
GCAGAGACTGACAAATTTCATCTCACTTTTTCAACATCTGCCAGCGTGTCGAAAACAAGTTTTTCGACACGCTGAGGCACCCGTTAAAGGGTGCCTGAAGTCTTCTGTTTTTACTATACTCAATCCTGCTGTGCCTTTTCCGCTTGGCGCGGGTCACCCTCATAGGTATAGGCAAGGGTCGTGATATCATCAAACTGCGCTTCACCGGCACAAAACGCATCCACAGCCGCTTTGACCGCCGTGCACAACCCCTGTGCCGAAGTATCCCCGGCACTGTTAAGCGCTTCGAGCAGGCGCTCTTCACCAAATAACTCTTTTTGCGAGTTAATCGCCTCCGTTACCCCATCGGTATACAAGAAGATTTGGTCGCCTTCTTCCAATTTGAGATTTTTTTCTTTATAATGAATGCCTTCCATGCCTGCGAGCACCAAGCCCGCTTTTTCGCGCAGGAATTCGAATTTGCCGCCCTTTCTGCGCACTGCCGGCGGGTTATGCCCGGCGCTGACAAACGTGCCCTCGCCGCTTTCCAAATCGATAATGCATTCCCAAACCGTAACAAACATACCGGCATCGTTTCCCTCACAAAGGGTATCGTTGGCAGCATTAAACGCCTGTGTAATCGTCATTCCCGAATCGGTCAAACTCTTGAGCAGGCTCTTGGCGCGCATCATAAACATCGCCGCCGGTATGCCCTTGCCGGAAACATCGGCAATGAGCAGGCAAAGTTTCTTATCGCCTTCGCTCAAATAGAAGTCGTAAAAATCGCCGCCGACTTCTTTTGCCGCATCCATCGAAGCATAAATATCAAAATCATTTTTCAGCGGCAAGAGTGACGGTAACGCCGCGTGCTGAATCGCCTGTGCAAATTCCAGTTCTTCTTCAATTCTTTTCTTTGCATCTTCTATATAACCCTTCAGGGTTGTAACGGTTGCATTGATATCATCCGACAGCGAGGCAAACTCTTCACTCGTGCGCACATTGACCACCTCGTTGAGTTGCCCCTTTGTAATTTTGGAAAGAGAGGTGTTCACCCGTTTGATTTGGTTGACCACCGCCCGCTTAATAACAAAGTAAATAAAGGCAAACATCAGCGCAAATACCAAAATAAGAATGAAAGAATTGATATACTGCGCAACCGTTCTCATCGCAAATGCTTCGCTCTCGGGGAAAATGGAGATAATGGCAAACCCTTCGGATTTTGTCGCTCTGGCAAATACCTTTTGCGAACCGAGTTCCATTCTGAAAGTCTGCCCTTCTTTGGAATTTTCAAGCACCTCGGCTTGTGAATCGAGTGCCGCCATATCGAAGTCTTCGGGAACACTGACCGGCGCATAATTACTGTCCAGAATCACCACAAAGCCGCTCTTACCGACATGGCGGTTTTTGGTAATGCCGACCACGGATTCGCTGATAATGGCATGGAATTTTTTCACATCATCACCGATTTGGAAGCAACCGTCATCCAATTTGACTGCCGCATATTTTCTGAGTGTTTGATTGTCATAACCCATTTTTTTCATCGGCTGCACATAAGCTTCCGTGCCGTATAAAACAGTCAAAAATTCTGCAGACTGCGCCGCGCTTGCCATATCATAATTGAGGTACTGCTCATCGGACGAGTCGGTAATAATACCGTCCTGATTGATAAAGTGTGCCTCTGTCAGGTCGTATTCCTTGACAATTTTTGCAAGCGAAGCCCCGTTTTTATAATCGAGAGCCGCCTGTTTGGCAACGCGCAGTATTTGATTGTCGCAAGTATCGCCGATATCTTTGGTCACTTCCTCTATTGCCGTACCTAAATAACTGTCTGCCTGGTTTTTGGCAACACCGGTTTGAAAGAGAAACACGAATACAAAAGCAACCGCAAATGTACAACTGACGATAATCAGCATTTCCCGCTGTATGGTTTGCGAAATTTTCACAATGCTGGTTTTGGCAAATTTCTTGCCTTTTTCGTGCGCCAGCAAAGAAATAATCATTGCCGAAAGCATAACCGCTAAACCATTGGCAAGCAACATCGGTGCCGTGCATGCCTGCACCACATTCATCGCCTTTTCGGTGCTGGTCAGGTTGGTCACAAAAACCATAGTTAAATGGAACACTTCCATAATAACGCCGATGGAAAGCGAAATGAGCCAACCGGGTTTCTTATCCTCAAACATATAGCGGCGCAAAGCGGCGGCATACAAACCCGCTATAAAGGTCGACACCGAGCAGGCAATGACGGTATATTCACCGATGCCCCAAATTTGTGTTGCCAAAAAGCGCTCCAATCCGCCGATAACACCGGCGATAATACCGGCAGGCGAACCGAACATCAGCCCGGAAATGAGCACGGCGGCATCTCTGGCGTTCACCATTGCTCCGTGCATTTCAATGCCCCAATGCGTGCCAAGGCAGGCAAGAGCCCCAAAGGCAGTGCCGATAATTGCCTGCTGCACCATATACGGTAAACGCGCAAACGCTTTGGAATGCTTTTGCAGCAGATAAAGAATCACGGAAAGCAGCACCGGCAATAATGCCGCTATGGAAAGTTTGATATAGGCAATCACTTTAATAATCTCCTAAATAAGAAATACTATATAATAATAGCATAACTTCGGCAAATTATCAACCGAAAACAGCATGTGGGCTGTGCGGCACTTAAAATTCAAGGCTTGTCAAACATACAATTTTAGAGTATAATATGTTTTAATCATTTTTTATGAACGATTCACCTCGAGAAAGGGATATAATGTATAAAATTTTAAGTAAAAAGAATTTAAATCCGACCGTGACGCAAATGGAGATTGAAGCGCCGCTCGTTGCCCGCAAGGCAAAGCCGGGTCAGTTCATTATCTTGCGCGTAGATGCGGATGGCGAGCGCATCCCGCTGACCATCGCCGGAATAGACACCGCGCGCAGTGCGGTCAAAATTATTTTCCAAATTGTCGGCGCAACCACCGAAAAATTAAATCACAAGCAGGCGGGAGACTCTATCGAAGATTTCGCCGGTCCTTTAGGTGTTGCCACCGAGACGAAGGATATACAAAAAGTCTGTATCATCGGCGGCGGTGTCGGCTGCGCGATTGCCATGCCGATTGCCGAGGAATTTCGCCGTCTGGGAGCAGAAGTCACCTCCATCATCGGCTTTCGCAATAAAGATTTGGTGATTTTGGAAGATGAATTCAAGGCATGCTCCGACCGACTGATTGTCATGACGGACGATGGCTCTTATGCACGCGCCGGTAATGTAACCGTACCGCTTAAGGAGCTGCTCGAAGCCGGCGAAAGCTTTGACAGAATTATCACCATCGGTCCGCTGATTATGATGAAGTTTGTCACCCTGACCGCGAAGCCCTTCGGCGTACCGGTAACCGTTTCGATGAACCCGATTATGATAGACGGCACGGGAATGTGCGGCGGCTGCCGCCTCACCCTCACCCGCGGCGGGCAGAAGGTGACAAAATTTGCCTGTGTGGACGGTCCGGATTTTGACGGCTACGAAGTCGATTTTGATGAAGCGATGAGCCGCTCCCGGATGTATACCGATTTCGAGCGCGCCGCGCATGCCGAAACCTGCAACCTGTTTGCAGCAGAGAAGGAGGGCTGAGCATGGCAATCAATACAAAGAAAAACCCTATGCCAACCCAAGCGCCGGAAGTGCGCAAACATAATTTTGAAGAGGTCGCCACCGGCTACACCGTAGAAATTGCGCTTGCCGAAGCGCAGCGTTGCTTAAACTGCAAAAACAAGCCCTGTGTGAGCGGCTGCCCCGTAAATATTGATATTCCCGGCTTTATCGGTAAAATCAAAAACAATGATTTTGCCGGCGCTATTCAAATTATCTCACAATCCTCGGCGTTGCCTGCCGTTTGCGGGCGCGTTTGCCCGCAGGAAACGCAGTGCGAAGCCAAGTGCACCATGGGTGTCAAGTTCGAGCCTGTCGCCATCGGCCGTTTAGAGCGCTTTGTGGCGGATTGGCAGCTCGCGCAACCGGCGCGCACCGTCACGGCCGCTACGCCCAACGGGCACAAGGTTGCGATTATCGGCTCCGGTCCCTCGGGGCTTACCTGCGCAGGCGATTTGGCGCGCAAAGGCTACGCCGTTACGGTTTATGAAGCACTCCACAAAGCCGGCGGTGTGCTCGTTTACGGTATTCCCGAATTTCGCCTGCCCAAGCGCATTGTCGCGCAGGAAATCGAGACACTGCGGCGCAGCGGTGTGCAGTTTGAAACGAATGTCATTATCGGCAAAACATTGAGCATTGATGAATTGTTCGAAATGGGCTATGAAGCTGTATATATCGGCTCCGGCGCCGGTTTGCCGATGTTCTTAAATATCCCGGGCGAGAGCCTCAAAGGGGTTTATTCCGCTAATGAATTCCTCACCCGCGCCAACTTAATGCAAGCGTATTTAGAGCATCCCGTCACCCCGATTATGAAGGGCGGCAAGGTAGCCGTTGTCGGCGGCGGCAATGTGGCAATGGATGCGGCGAGGACCGCCCTTCGCTTAGGCGCCGAAAAGGTGGATATCGTCTACCGCCGCTCTATGGAAGAGTTGCCTGCGCGGCACGAAGAGGTGGAGCATGTTATTGAAGAAGGCATTAACTTTCACCTGCTCAGCTCGCCCATGGAAATTCTCGGTTACTGCGACGAAACAGATGCGCGCAATCCGAAAAACGGCTTTGTTACCGGCATGCGTTGCCAACAAATGGAACTCGGTGAGCCGGATGCCAATGGCAGGCGCAGACCGGTGCCGATACCCGGCAGTGAATATACACTCGAAATCGATACGGTCATTATCGCTGTCGGCACCAGCCCCAACCCGCTGATAAAAAATACCACCGCAGGGCTTCAAGTCAACCCGAAAGGCGGCATTATTGTAGACGAAGCAGGGCTGACCAACCGCGCCGGCGTTTACGCGGGCGGTGACGCCGTCACCGGTTCCGCCACGGTCATTACCGCGATGGGCGCGGGCAAACGCGCCGCCAAGGCGATTGATGCCAAACTGATGAAGCGCTAAAATAAAAAGCAGTTAAAAGCAGGTGCATATTTTTTGCACCTGCTTTTTCAATTCATTTCGCTATTAGTTCCCGCTTTTCACAATTTCCCAGCTGCCTTCTTTATCGCAGCCGAGAGTCCATTGATAATCGGTGTATTCTTTCTCTGCCTCCAATGTATCGGGGGCTTTTTTGCCGGTTTTAAAATCCATCTCCAGAACCATCATCTCGGTGTACTTTCCGGGTTCTTTTTCATTTAAAGTTTGGAGTTTTTCTTTCGTATTAATTTCATCGCCAGCATAACGAAGCGCAAAGAGTTCGCAGCCTTCCCATGTCGCAAATTCGCATTTTACCAGGTTCATGCTCTCTTCAATTTGCTCTTTGGTGTAAAGTTCGGACTTGCCGTAATCATAGCTGACATCCGTTGTCTTAACTAAGCCGAGGTATTCCTCCAGCGTAATACCCTTGGCGGTGATTTGCTTTGCCAAATCCACATCATCCAAATAGCGGATGTGCCACGGCTCATAGTTGTAGCCCGTTATGTGCTCCTTGCCCTTTAAATAGCGCAGAATAAAGCCGTAATCGGCAATTTTTTGGTGGATTTTCTCCCAAATTTCGGGGTATTTGACCATATCCTCATTCAGATAAACATCCTTGCCGTCAATATTCAAATACAAATCCAGTGCCAAGCCGGTGTGGTGCTCCGAATAGCCGGGAACCGCCACATATTTTTTGACATAATCTTCACCGTATTTTTTGGTGAAGCGCTTGACAATATCCTCTTGCGCGGCAACGCTGCGGCGCGCGGAATCCAGGTCGATATTCACGCCTTCTTTTGCCAATGCCTCTTTGAGTTTCAGGTACGCCTCATAGGCTTTGCTCTCGACCTCGACATCATCGCCGAGAGAATTGTTCATCTTGGTGATTTGAAGCTTTTGCTCCCAATCCTCCGGCAGCTTGTGCAGCTTATTAACTACCACGAGGTAATCAATACCCTCGGTCGACGCGGTAATCGCTTGCGTCACTTCCTTTGTCTGTTCTTTTTTTTCCGAACAGCCTGCAAAGCAGACGATGCCTGACACCAGTACGGCAATAAGAAGAAGGGAAATCACTTTTTTCATATTCATACCTCTTTTCATTTTAGTTACAATTCGTTTTTTAGATATGCAGTTCAACGGGCTGTTCAAGCAGACAGCCCGCTTATTTTAATACCAAACAATATCGGATTCCCAACCGTCCTTTTTATCGCTTTGGCTTTGCGCGAGAACCTCTGCCGCGCTAAAGCGGATAATTACCAATTCGGGTGCTGTATATTTCATGATGTGCCCTCCTTAATGGAAAGTTTGTTCGGCGGCGCGCGCATAGCGGAACACGCCTTGTGCGAACTCTTTCATACTCTCGCTGTTAAGCGCCATTTTCACAAAGCCGTAGCCGTTTAAGGTTACCTCGGTGCCGTCAAGCGTCACCGTGAAAGTCTTGGCAAATTCGCTTGCTTTTAATCCGGTGATTTTGACCACCGCGCCGTCACTTGTCTTTTCGACTTTAAAACTCAAGTCACCGCTGACCGACGCCTGTGTCGAAACGGTCTTTTTAAAGTACACTTTCAACTCCGGCTTCGTTTGTGCGATATAGGAAACGCCTTTAATCTGCGCGTCACCCTGCTCGGTGACGCTCGCCACTGCCGTTTCATTAAGAGCGGCAAGTTCTGCAGCGCTCAACGCCGCGCGGTACGATGCGGAATGCGGCACCTCGTAACCCTCTCCTACCTTGTCGGCATACGCAAAGTATTCGTTGGCGAGCTGACCATAGTCGAGCAGTGCACTCATCAGTACGCCGTAGTCAGGGTCATCTTTCATTGCTTCACAGTAGTTGGAAATGGCGGCATGAAGTGTATGCTTAAGTTCACCCTCTTTGGTGTAAACATACACGGTGAATTCCTGTGCTATTTGTGCGAGTGCGGCGTTGAGTGTCAGCATACGGTTTCCCTCATAAATGCCGCCGATCTTATAGATATCCAGCGAAGAAATATTCACCGGTTCACTAAGAATTTTCTCGGCGTTTTCTTCGTGAATATCGGCGAAATACTCATAGCGGATATACCCGTCTTCCGCCCCGTAACAGGCGGCATCAATGAGCAGATTCACCTTGATATCGTCCTTCAAAGTCAGGCTGTAGCCGTTTGTCGCCGGCAGTTTGGGAAGAATAACATCCTCCGGAGCAACCTCGATATAGTCTTTTGTATCGTTATCAAAAATAAAATATTTGCCGCATTGGTTGCAGGTGTAGTACAGGATATTACCTTGCTCGGTCTTGGTCGGTTCCACGCGTGCATGCTCTCTCATATCCTGCAGTTTGGGAAGCGCCTGTGCAACAGTATTTGTATGGTTTTGCTCTTCAAACACGACTGAAGCTTCCCACTCTATAGAGCCCGCTTCGGTACAGGTGGAATCCGTTTGCGCACCTTTGGTGACTGTTGCTTCCATTTTCTGTGCATAGTCACAATCAGCATCCGTACAACGAAATACCGCCTCGGCATGCTCGTAATCCTCGCTCCAGTTCCACGTCGGTTCTCCAAAGTGATGCAGGCTGTAAGGAACGAGTGTTTGCCCCTCCAGTGCTGCAATCTGTTCGTCACTGAGTGTGCCTGAGTAGACATTGGTGCCGTCTGTGAACGCTTTGCCCTCGGCAACACTTACGCAAGCCTTTTCGCCGACAAGCTTTATGGTGTCAAAACGGATGCTATCCGTCATCTCGGTCCAACCGATGGTATTGGCAACTGCGGTTGTGCTGGAACCCACATTCACTGTACCACCGGTGATGTGAAAGCCGGAGCTTGCACCAAGGCTTTTTGTCTGCATACTGCCTCTTACGATAGTGGCAGTGAGTGTTCCCACCGAGCCGTCAATGTCAACATTGCCGCCGTACTGGTTCAAGTCGGCAAGCCGCAAATTGCCATGTTCGCAAGAAAATCTGCCGCTTTGTCCGCTTTGCCCGTAAAGGCTCAGACCCGAGAGGCTGCTCGCCGCCATGAGAGAATTCCCCCCACTGTTATTTAAGTTGACGGTTGCCCCATCCGCCAAAATAAGGTTCACACTGCCATCAATTAAAAGAGTGGCACCATAGTGTGAATAGTCAATATTCTCATCCGCTACATACCAGCCGGCAGACAGGTATGAAACTCTTTCGCTCATCCGCCTTGCCTGCACAGTTCTCTGCGTGCCCTTGCTGTCGATAAAGGACACCTCTGTTACCGGCAGGTAAACGGCTTCAAGCCTGATGCTCGTAATCTCAATATAATTGCCGGGTTCATAATAAATACCGTCATCCTCCCAAGCAATAAATTCCATACCGGCAGGTGCATGCGTGCATGCCGGCAAGGCGTATTCGGTATATTTCGGCGCTTCGATTTCGGTGGTAATTTCCGTACCGTCACTGTCTTTTTCCACCAAAGTCAAAGTGCACATGACCGCAGCACTGTCGCAAACCGTGCAAACATTTTCCGCATTCCAGTTATGGGCTTGCGCAGCGCCGAAGGTGGCATCACACTCCGTGCATTTTTGAATATGTGATGAGCTGTTAAAGTAGCTCCACTTTGCATTCGGGTGCTCACAGGGGTGGATGTTCGCATACTTATTGTTCCAAACGCCGCCGTAACGATAAATGCCGGTATAGCGCTGGGTGTTGGAAGCACTGCTGCCGGCGTGAACCACCAAACCGTTATCAATATACACGCTCACTGAGGGGGCACTCATCACATAGTCACCATTGCCGAGAGCGGTGGAATAGCCGCTGTTACCGGCGATAGCTTCCACAGTGCTTTCACCGTATATCTCTATCGCGGCGCTGCTGCCGTCCTCACCGCAGCCGATGCCCGCGCCATAGCAGTTACCGGTTGCATTCACAACGGAATTGTAAATTTTTACCGTGCCGCCGTCACCGTCCTCG
>SVOD01000089.1 GCA_015066575.1 Oscillospiraceae bacterium | reverse complement strand
CCGTCGCCGGGCTGGATATCGGTATTATGCACCATAATTTCGCATCCGTTCGCCATATTCAAAGCGTACTGCGCGAAATCGCGCCACCCAAGTTTATATTAGCGCATATGGGCGGTTGGAAAGGTTGGGATGAAGTAGAGCGCGAACTATGCGGCGAAAATGTATATTTGGATACCTCCTTCTCTTTAGGCAGTTATGTGCCGCCCGCAGGCATGGAAGTGCCGAAGGAAAAGTGCCGCATGCTTGACAGCGCGCAATTTGAGCGCATGGTCAAGAAACACGGCGCCGAGAAAATCCTCTTTGGCTCCGACTCCCCATGGAGCGACCAGGCACAAAGCATCGCCCAAATTAACGCCTGCAACCTGAGCGAAGAAGAAAAAATGAAAATTTTTGACCGAAATGCACGCAAAGTGTTCTTTGACAAATAAGGATTTGGCGAGGTCTACGACCTCGCCAAATCCTTATTTGAGTGTTCAGTGTTCAGTGTTTAGTGTTCAGTAGCAAGGCTACGCCTTGCTTTTTTTGAAACCGCCCTATCAAGGGCGGTGCGTGCATAGCACGCGGTGGGTGAAACTGAAAACTGAACCCTGAAAACTGAAAACTGACAAAAAAGGTTTGTCGAGCTGACAGCTCGACAAACCTTTTTTGTTAAATTGCTTTTAATAAATCGGGAATTTTGGTGACAAGTATCGGAATACCTGCTAAAATCTTGGCAACACCCTGCACGGAAGACTCTTCATCATTGAGCAGCTTCAAGAGCCCGTTGAGCATCTGCGGTGTGAAGGCACCCATACTCATTGCCACAAAGTTGCGCATGGGAATTTGGGTTGCCATCGCGGCAATCATTGCACCGTCACCGTTGGCATCCGACCCGCCGACAGCACCGACCGCCTTATGAATAAGAGCACAGATTCTGCCGCCCCACTTAGTGTGTTTGGCATCATCCAAGCAGCAGTACTTATCAATCCTCTTGTTTTTGGAGCGCTCGGGAGAAGGCAATTTTTTGCCGTAGAGCACTTCAAAATCTTCGCGGGTAATCGCGCAGATATTGTTATAATAATTCGGTGCGCTTGCAGAGTAATCGGGAATTTCCACTGCTTCTGCTTTAACTTTGAGAGTAGCCTTCAAGCGAATATCGCGGCTCGAAGCACCGACCAAAATATCAAACTCACCGCTCTCCACACACCAATCGTGAATAGCAACATTGTAAAAAGCAAAAGCGCGCTTATCCAACACAAGCTTCACTTCTTTTTGCTCGCCCGGCTCCAAGAACACTTTAGCAAACGCCTTCAGTTCTTTTTCGGGGCGGAAGATGGTGGACTCTTTATCCGCTACATAGACCTGCGCAATTTCCGCACCTGCCACATCACCCGTATTCTTCACCTTAAAAGAAACGGTCACTTCATCGCTGTCTTTGATGGAAGCGGAAGAAAGCTTGATAGCCGTATACTTAAACTTTGTATAGGAAAGCCCGTGACCAAACGGGAAGAGCACGTTCTTGCCCGCCTTGTCGTAGTAACGGTAGCCGATATACACGCTCTCGCGGTGTTCTGATGTCTGCGCGGTGGAAGGATAATTGCCGTAGGTCGGGTCATCCTTATAATCTTTAATATAAGTCTCGGTTGTCTTACCGGAGGGATTGACCTTACCGGTTAAGATATTGGCAACGGCAATACCGCCTGCCTGACCGCCAAGCCCGGAGTTCAAAATCGCTTTCACCTTGCTGTGCCACGGCATCTTTATCACCGAACCGCCGGCAAGCACAACCGCCACATTCGGGTTAAGCTTGCAAATCTCGGCAATAAGCCTGTTTTGGCAAGCGGGCATATTGATATTTTTGCGGTCATACCCCTCCCCTTCAAAGGCTTCGGTCAAACCGGCAAACACGACAACCACATCTGCATCTTTAGCGGCATTGAGCGCCTCACAGAACAAATCGTTTTCGAGTTTATCCGCTTCTTTGCGGTAGCCCTGCGCATAGGTAACATCTACGCCGAGCGCCTTAAGGTTGTCGAGTGCGTTATCAATCTTAGTCGGGTTAATAACAGAAGAACCGGCGCCCTGGTAGCGCGGTTTGACCGCCATCTCACCAATGACAGCGACCTTTTGCCCTGCTTTGAGCGGCAGTAAATCGCCGTCGTTCTTAAGCAACTGCATGGAGCCTTCGGCAATCCTTGCCGCGGTTTGGTGGTGCTCCTCAATATCATAGCTGTGCGCTTCTTCCAAAGCGGGTTTGGATTTGAGGATAAGGTCTACCAAAGCATCCACTCTTTCATCGAGCACAGCTTCATCCAACTTGCCGCTTTCGACGGCTTTGATAATCAGCTTATCATTCATATCGCCACTGGTGGGCATCTCTAAATCGGTACCCGCCTTCAAGCCGGGAATACGGTCAACACTGGCGCCCCAGTCGGTCACGAAAATACCCTCAAAGCCCCACTCTTTTCTGGCGACGGTATCTAACAACCACTTGCTTTGGGAGGCGTAAACGCCGTTGACTCTGTTATAGGAATTCATAATGGTCCACGGTTGAGACTCTTTAACCGCAATCTCAAATGCGGGCAGATAAATCTCGCGCAGGGTGCGCTCATCCACCACTTCATCGAGCACCATTCTGTAAGCCTCTTGGCTGTTCGCCGCAAAGTGCTTAAGCGAAGTACCGATCCCTTTGGACTGGATGCCGCGAATAACAGCTGCAGAGCATTTACCCGCCAAATACGGGTCTTCGGAGAAATACTCAAAGTTTCTGCCGCAGGTCGGCGCGCGCTTAATATTGGTGCCGGGGCCTAAGATAACGGAAACTTTTTCCTGCAGGCACTCTTCGCCCATAGCCGCGCCTTCCTGCTCGAGCAATTCGGGGTCCCAAGAGCAGCCGGAAAGCGATGCCGGCGGGAAACAGGTTGCCGGGAAAGAACCGCCTAAACCGACAGTTTTATCATCGGGATTTTGCTTTCTCAAGCCGTGAGGGCCATCGGTCATTTGAATCACGGGAAGCCCCAATTCCTCGAAGCCTTCCATATGCCAATAATCTTTACCGGAAACAATTTTAGCCTTTTGTGCCAAGGTCATTTTGGCAACAATGTCGGGATGTTTCATCACATTTTCCTCCGCAATATAAAAGTGGTATATACATTTTTATTATATAAGAATACAGCGACTTTTTCAACTCTATTTTTTAATTGATTTTTTCGCAGGTTTTTAATTGATTTTTTCGCAGGTTACAAAGAAACAAGTAAAAAAAGAGAGACTGCCGTCTCTCCGAAAATGTGATAACTTTAAAAAGTTATCCGTATTGCTGCATATGCTTCTTTATAGCATCAAAAGTTGTTTCGCTGATGTAGTGCTCAATACGGCAAGCGTCCTCAGCTGCGACGGATTCATCCACGCCGAGTTTAACAAACATTTTCGTGAGCACAGTGTGGCGCTCATAAATCCTCTTTGCCTGCTGCCGACCTTCTTTTGTCAGCTGCAAAATACCGCTGTCATCCACACTGACAAGCCCGCGCTTTTCGAGCAGCCCGATGGCGCGGGTCACAGAGGGTTTGGCATAACCCATATAGCGGCTGACATCAATTTTTCTGACAGCCTCCGATTTTTGAGAAAGAATATAGATTGTTTCCAGATACATCTCGGCGGATTCTCTACTATCCATTATACCACTCCTTTGTCACAACCCGCTCATTTCTCCTTTGCCCGGCGGATACTGCGATTTGCATCTTACATAGTTTACCATAATTTAAAAAACTTTGCAATATTCCAAAGCAAGCAAAAAAAAGACTTGACAAGTTAGCGTTTGCTAACTATAATAGTATTAGTTAGCGGTGGCTAACATATATTTTTGCTTAATCGGTTAGTGCTTGCTAACCAAAGGAGATACCCATGATACCACTCGGCGTTCTCGGTGCAGGAAACGATGGCGTTATCAAGCGCATATCCGGCAAACCGGAAGTCAAAAAACACCTCGAAAATCTCGGTTTCATTGTCGGCGACACTCTCACCGTTATTTCCGAGCAAAACGGAAATATTATTGTAAAAGTAAAAGAGTCACGCATTGCTATCAGCAAAGAGATGGCAATGAAGATTTATGTATAGAGGAGGAAATACTATGACACTCAAAGATGTAAACATCGGTGCAACCTGTAAGGTAAAGCGCATCCATGGCGAAGGCGCACTCAAGCGCAGAATTATGGATATGGGCATTACCCGGGGCGTGGAAATTTATGTGCGCAAGGTGGCACCTCTCGGCGACCCGGTGGAAATCACCGTTAGAGATTATGAGCTTTCCATCCGCAAGAGCGATGCAGAGCTTATTGAAGTAGAATAATTTTTTTACCACAAAAGTTAGCTTTTGCTAACTAAGAAAGGACTAAAAATATGAGTATAACCATTGCACTTGCCGGTAACCCGAACAGCGGTAAAACTACTTTGTTTAACGCGCTCACCGGTGCCAACCAGTATGTCGGCAACTGGCCCGGCGTTACGGTAGAAAAGAAAGAGGGCAAACTCAAAAAGCACAGTGATGTCACTATCACCGACTTACCGGGTATTTATTCCCTCTCCCCCTACACGATTGAGGAGGTTGTCGCAAGAGATTACCTCATTGAGCAAAAGCCCGATGCGATTATCAATATTGTTGACGGCACCAATCTTGAAAGAAACCTGTATTTGACAACACAGCTTGTCGAACTCGGCATTCCCGTTGTCGTCGCCATCAATATGATGGATATTGTCAAAAAAAACGGCGATAAAATAGACTGCAAAGAGTTATCCCGCCAACTTGCCTGCCCCGTTGTGGAAATATCCGCACTCAAAGGCAGCGGCATTGAAGCAGCGGCGAATTCCGCCATTGAGGCTGCCGCAGGCGCCGCGACCGTACCGCAGCACTCCTTTAGCGGCGTTGTGGAACACGCACTGGCGCATATTGAAGAAAGACTGCTTCACGATATGCCCAAACAGCAACAAAGGTGGTATGCCATCAAGCTCTTTGAAGGCGATGAAAAGGTAATTGAAAAACTCGCTGTCAGTCAATCCGACCTTGACCACATTGCCGAAGACATCAAAGCGGCGGAAGAAGAATTGGATGATGACGCCGAGTCCATTATCACCAACGAGCGCTATATCTACATAGGCTCTATTATCAAATCCTGTTACAAAAAAGCCAACAAAGGCAAACTTTCCACCTCGGATAAAATTGATAAGATAGTCACAAACCGTTTCCTTGGTCTGCCGATATTTGCAGCCGTCATGTTCCTCGTTTATTATATCGCGATGCAGACAGTCGGTGCTGGCGCTACAGATTGGGTGAATGATGTATTGTTCGGTGAGTGGATTCCCGGGTTGATGGAGCGATTCCTTGAGCCGCACCTTGCCCCGTGGCTTTACGGTTTAATCGCAGATGGTATTGTAGCCGGTGTTGGTGCCGTGCTCGGCTTTGTGCCGCAAATCTTAGTACTGTTTTTAATGCTCTCCTTCCTGGAAGGCTGCGGCTACATGGCGCGTGTGGCATTTGTGATGGACAGGATTTTCCGCCACTTCGGTCTTTCGGGTAAATCGTTTATCCCGATGCTTATCGGCTCCGGCTGCGGCATTCCCGGTGTCATGGCTTCGCGCACCATCGAAAATGAGCGTGACCGCCGCATGACCATTATGACAACCACCTTCGTGCCGTGCTCGGCAAAGCTCCCGATTATCGGTTTGATTGCCGGCGCACTCTTCGGCGGTTCCGGCTTGGTTGCCGCTTCTGCCTATTTCATCGGTGTCGGAGCAATCATTATTTCCGGCATCATGCTCAAGAAAACAAAGCGCTTTGCGGGAGACCCTGCACCGTTTGTGATGGAACTGCCCGCCTACCACCTGCCGACTGTCGGCACAGTGCTTCGCTCCACCTGGGAACGCGGCTGGTCCTTCATCAAAAAAGCGGGTACCGTAATTTTACTTTCCACCATTGTGGTGTGGTTCTTCCTCAATTTCGGTGTTGAGGGCGGTCACTTCGGTATGATTGAAGATATTGAAAACTCCATTATGGCAACCGTCGGCAATGTGTTTGCATGGATTTTCAAACCGCTCGGCTGGGGCAGCTGGAAAACCACTGTTGCCGCCGTCACGGGCTTAATCGCCAAGGAGAACGTTGTCGGCACCTTCGGTCAACTCTATCACTTCGGCGGTGAACTTGCCGAAAACGGTGATGAGATTTGGAAACTGCTGGCGGCTGACTTTAACACATTCAGTGGCGGTCACGGCGCTCTCGCAGGCTATTCCTACCTCATATTTAACCTGCTGTGTGCTCCCTGCTTTGCGGCAATCGGCGCTATCAAAAGGGAAATGAACAGCGCCAAATGGACTTGGTTTGCCATCGGCTACCAGTGCGGGTTTGCCTATTTGGTTTCACTCATTGTGTTCCAATTCGGCTGCCTGTTTACGGGAGACATCGTGCACCACATTGTCGGCATCATTGCCGCAGCGGCGGCGTTCGCCGGTATCTGCTATATGTTGGTGCGCAAAAACAAATACAATCAAAACCACTTGGCAGTGAGCACTAAATAGTTTTTGGAGATGATGTTATGCTGCACTTCTTACAAATGAATTGGGTTACAATAGTCGTTTTAATCGCTTTGGCAGCGGTAGTGTTTCTCGCCGTGCGCAAACTGGTAAAGGACAAAAAAGCAGGCATCGGTGCCTGCGGCTGCAAATGCTCCGGCTGCCCGAATGCCTGCCACTGCCATCATAAACAATAAAAAATCGGTGTGCAGAATTTTCTGCACACCGCTACTGAACACTGAAAACTGAACACTGCGAATAAAAATAAGGGGCGATGCCCCTTATTTTTATTCGCCTTTCATGTCTAACAACTCTGCGGTGCCCTTGTAGGCTTCCTCACTGAGTTTAATGGAATCAAAAATCGCCGCTTCAATATCATCTTCTGTCGCGCCGAGCTCGACAGCATACTTTTTGTTGATAAAGAGCCGAATGTCCATAATATCGGGCAACTGCAACGGGTCCATACCGCTATCAATCCCCCGCTCTTCATAATCTTTGATAATGCCTTTCATACCCATGCGCATCATCCACGGAGGTACACCGATAATCTTGCGGTCGGCGCCCATGCCTCTGGCATCGTAGACAATCGAAAGGAACTTTTTCCAACTCATGTTATACATACCGATCGGAACAGCTCTAAAGCCTGCGCCCGGCTTCTGCTCGGCAGCACCGACAATGACCTGACCGACCTGGCGCACCGTCAGCATCGCGGTGCCGCCCTTGGGGTACATGGTAAAGGGCAGTTTATCCATGCCTGCGATTTGCTCAATAAGCACCACCCACACCGGCTTTCTGCCCGGCTGTGTACCGAAGATATACGGCAGTTCAAGCACCGTTGCATCAAAACTCTCATCACAGAAAGATTCAACCACTCTCTCCTGCTCAATGCGCGCCTTAAAGTAAGGATTGCGCTCCAGTAAACCCATTTGCGGTTTTTTCTTGTAGAGGTAGGAGAAGTAAGAACCGAGCACCACCGCATTTTTTAAGCCTGCCTGCTTGCACAGCGGTAAAATTCTCTCGAGCGGTGCGATGTTATACTTATAGTAATAATCGTAAACCGGCGCCGGAAACTCCACGCGCTCATCCACGCCCGCGGCAAAAACAAAACTGTCGCAACCCTTGAGCATTGCTAAGATTTCTTCGTCGCTTTTCTTATTGATATCACCGAAGACAATTTCCATCTCTTCGGGAATGGGCGCACCCTGCGGGAGCGGCGGCAAAGCAACACTGGTTACCTGATGCCCGCGCTCAATAAATATTCTTGCGGCTTCGCAGCCCAAAAGACCGGTGCCGCCAATCATAAATACTTTCATATTATTCCTTTCTTTAATTTGTTTAAAGAAATCTTCTTCATTTGCAAATCAAGCTAATTAGCCTATTAGCAATTAGCAGTTAGCGAGTGGTGGCGTTGCACAGCAACGCAATTCTAATGCAACACAATGTGTTGCCACCTTTAATTCCGCATTCCGCATTCCGAATTCCGCTTTCCGCGTTATTAGAAGTCTTCAAACCCTTTGAAAATTCTCTCATCGTAGTAGTTGTGCTCATTCTTATCATGCAGCGGATACCACACCTGCGCAAAGAAGGGGTTGATTTTAGCCTCGGTGTCGTAATCCCACGGCCACGGTAACTCTTCGGGGCACCAGTGACCGCCTTTTAAGACAAGGTTCGGGCTCATTTCAAACACATTGCCTCTGGCGCTCTTCCACACCAGCGGGGTAAACATATCGCCCTTGACCATAACTTTGGAAACACATTCGCCGCCGCGGAATTTTGCCGCTTTCTGCATATCCTTGATGCCGAGCTCGCTTGTGGGTTTGGACTCATCGTAACCGTGGTCAAGATAGGTCGGTTCATCGCTCGGATGCTTGACCTCAAAGGTATCCCAAGTGCCGATGTTTTTCCAATTCTTCACCGAGCCGTAGTAAGCGGTAATTCTGTCTTTATTGCGTGTAAAGCGCCAGTTAAGAGTGCCGTAAACATCGGTTTTGGCAATCTTCTTCATAAAGGGTTTTGCCAATTTGGCAACAGCATTACCCATAAATTTCGGCATCATCAGGCAAGCTCTGTAATATGCCGGCACTTTTTGCGCCATATTTTTAAAGTATACATCGACCGGCACATTGTGACGGAAATGTAAATACTCTTCCAGCTTGTCGGAGTCGGTATACCACTGACCGTGGAAATTGCGCAAAATGAACCAGTTGGCATTGAAGAGTTTTTTGGTACCGGGGAGCCCGAGTGCACCGAGCAGGTACTCTTCAAACTCAAAGTTAGTGAGCCTGTACTGCTCGCCGGAGCCGATGTTGTAGAAGCTTCTCCAAAACTCATCGGGCAAATCGTAGTCACAGAGATTGGCGAGCAATCTGCCGGAATCTTCGACCGTTGCCCACTCCAGCACACCGTTAACCGGCACATGGAACAAAATCGGGTCCATATTCTTTAAGATTTCGGGGTAA
>SVOD01000088.1 GCA_015066575.1 Oscillospiraceae bacterium | reverse complement strand
CATAATCGTAGCCCTTCCCATCGCACAGCACCACTTCCTCGCCCGGCTTCATGCGCAGGCTTTTTGCGATGTGCGCCGCGGTTTCCCCGCCGAGAACGGTGCGTTCCCCAATCGGCTCATTGACAAAGAATTTAGGCATTTTGGCTTTCCTCATTTTCATTCATAATGGCAAGGGCGCGGTTGACAATTTCGGTCAACTTGTCGCCTTTGATTAATTTGATGCTTAAATAGGGTTTTGCGTTGTTGGCATGCAACTGTATCACGCGCTTGAGCCCTTTTTGCAACTGCGGCAGCACTGTAAAGTCAAAGTCCTTTACTTTCAAAATTGCCTGCATACCGTTTTGCGTAATCTCATAAATATGCGCCTTGGCGGCAACGGCGCGCATCAGGCTGATTTCGATTAAGCCCTCCACCGTTGCGGGCGGTTTGCCGTAGCGGTCGCAAAGTTCATCTCTGACATCGGCGGCATCTTCCGCACAGCGAATGTCCGAAATGCGGCGATACATCGCAATGCGCTGTGAAAGCGCGGGAATATACGCCTCGCTGATATGCGCCGTAATCGGCAAATCCACCAGGCATTCTTCGGTAGAGGCGGGCAACGCCTCACCCTTTTGTTCGGCAACGGCTTCTGCGAGAAGTTTGACATAGGTATCGTAACCGACTGCTTCCATCTGCCCGTGCTGTTGGGAGCCTAAAATATTGCCGGCGCCGCGAATTTCCAAATCACGCATGGCAATGCGAAAGCCTGCGCCGAACTCCGTAAACTCCCTGACCGCTTCCAAGCGCCTGGTCGCCACATCGCTGAGAGCCCCCTCGGCGCGGTAAGTCAGGTAAGCGTTGGCACGGCGGCTCGAGCGCCCCACTCTGCCGCGAATTTGGTGCAACTGCGCCAACCCCATGCGGTCAGCATCTTCAATAATCAGTGTATTGACATTCGGCACATCAATGCCGGTTTCAATAATGGTGGTGCACACCAAAATATCGAGCACACCCTCGAGCAATTTCTGCCAAATATCGCTCAACTGCCGCTCACTCATGGCGCCGTGCGCAATCCCGATTTTCGCATCGGGTATTTCACTGTGAATGCGCCCGGCAACAAATTCAATATCCTCAATTTTATTGTGCAGGTAATAGACCTGCCCGCCACGCCGCAATTCCTTGCGCATGGCTTCACACACCACGCCCAAATCGTATTCCATCACATAGGTCTGAATGGGGTGGCGGTCCTGCGGTGCCTCCTCAATGAGCGACATATCGCGAATGCCGCTTAAGGACATACTCAGCGTGCGCGGTATCGGCGTTGCCGAAAGAGTGAGCACATCAACACCCGGAAAACGCTCTTTTATTTTTTCTTTTTGCGCCACGCCGAAGCGCTGCTCTTCATCAATAATGAGCAGCCCCAAATCCCGAAACTCTATATCTTTGGCAATAAGTTTATGGGTGCCCACAACCATATCTATTTGCCCTCTTTTGAGTTTTTCTTTAATGCGCTTTTGCTCGGCGGGCGTTTTAAAGCGCGAGAGCATTTCTATATTGAGCGCAAAGTTTTCCATGCGCGCGCTGACTGTTCGGAAATGCTGCATTGCCAAAATCGTAGTCGGCACAAGCATTGCCACCTGCTTGCCGTTTTCCATCGCTTTAAAGGCGGCGCGCAGTGCCACCTCCGTCTTGCCGAAACCGACATCGCCGCATAAGAGCCTGTCCATCGGGTGCGGCGCATACATATCCTTTTTGATTTCTTCCACACAGCGCTTTTGGTCAAGCGTTTCTTCATAGGGAAAGCGCAGCTCAAAATCGCGCTGCAAATCATCATCCGGCGGGAAGGCAAAGCCCTGAATGGTTTGCCGTTTTGCATAGAGTTCAATCAACTCTTGCGCGGTTTTAACAATGCCCGCTTTTGCCTTGGCTTTAGTTCTGGTCCAATCCGCCGAACCCAATGTGTTAATTTTCACGCGCGCATTTTCCCCGCCGCCGATGTATTTGGAAACAAGGTCTAACTGCGTTACCGGTACATAGAGCACATCGCCCTTAGCATAGGTTATTTTAATATAATCTTTAGTCACTCCCTGGCTGGTAACGGGCATCACGCCCGCGTAAATGCCGATGCCGTGAATCGTATGCACAATGTAATCACCGGGGTAAAGTTCTTCAAGCGAATGAATTTCGCCGGCGCGGTGGTAACGGTTTTTGCGCTTTTTGCTCTTGAGCGCCCGGGTGCCCTGTGCGTAGAGATAAAACTTGGCTTGCGGGAAATGAAAGCCCGCCGACAGCGTGCCCGGCACCACGCAGACCGTTCCGGGCGGGAATGCCGAGGGGAACGCATCCATATAGACGGCGCTGATGCCGTCTGCTATTAAATCGTTATAAACCGCTTTGGCATTTTTTGCCGTGCCCGCCATCAGCACGCAGCGGCTCTTGGTAGGGGCGACAGACGCGATGTCTTCTTCAAGTTGTGCCATTTTGCCCTGCCACAGCGGCAACGAATGTGCTGCCAAGCTGTAAAGGGATTTGAGCGGAAGTTCATAACTGCCGCGCGGCAAGGTGTCCAAATATATGGGCTGCATCGCTTCCATACGGGCGTTAAGTTGTGCGTCGGTAACATAAAAGGTATCTAACCCTTTGGCTATAACACCGCTTTCGGTAAGCGTTTTGAACTCTTCACGCAGCAGTTTTCGGTTGTCTTTTAACCGCCGCTTGGATTTAGCGCTTTCCGAAAGGATGAGCAAATCCGCGCTGCAATACTCAAAAATACTCTCGGCTTTTTCATAGGCAAGCGGAAAGTAGCGGTCGATATCGGCGGGCATCACGCCTGCCTGCGCCCGCTCCAAATCGGTGCGCAGCGAGCGCTTGAGCGCCTCGTTTTTACTGCGCGCAATGCGCTTGAGGTAAGCACCCAGTTTCTCGCAAAAATCCTCCTCGCTCTCAAATAAGGTTTGCAGCACCGGCACAATGCGCACCGTGCGCAGCATTTCCAAACGGCGCTGGTCAAGGGTGGAAAAAGTGAAAATGCTTTCAATCGTATCGCCCCAAAAGTCCACACGCACCGGGTTTTCCGCCTGCGGGGAAAAGAAATCCACAATCTCGCCGCGGCAGGAAAACTGCCCGACTCCATCGACCATATCACTGCGCACATAGCCGGCGCGGCTCAACTTTTCAATGAGTATTTCTCTGCCGCACTCCAAGCCCTTGCGAATGGTAAACGAGCGTTTTTTCAATTCGGCTTGAGGGATGGTCAGCTGTATGGCGCTCTCCATGCCGAGCACGGCAAAGCGGTAATCTTTCTCGGCGATTTTGGCAAGCGCACCGAGTTTTTTGTGCTCATAGTCGCGACTCTTTGCCTCGGCGCCGAGAAGCGAAACATCCTTTGCCGGCACAAACAGGGCAGCACCGAAAAGCGCGTTTAAATCCGCGCTCAGTTTCATCGCCGCGCCCTCATCTTCGGTAATAATGAGCGCGCGCCTGCCTGCCGCTTTACTCATCGCACCGATAAGCACGGCTTTATGAACCGCCGAAAGCCCTGTTACGGCAAGGGGGAGGGTGTGCGCCTCCACGTCGCCGAGCACAGAGCTGATTTCGTCAGAACTTTGTAAAGCTTTTAAAATTGCTGACATATCTTTGTTTCGCTTTCGCTTTTTTCATAGCGCTTGACAGTTAGGCACCGATTCTTGCCAAAAGGTGTGCGTGAGCACATAATTCCTTTTGCCAGTCGCCGCCTGCCAAGTGTTAATTAAATTGATTCATTGCCTCGTCAATCTCACCTTTAACAATCAGGCGAATGGCTTCACAGGCATTGTCCAGCGCCGGTTCGAGTGCCTCGAATTCTTTTTCGCTGAATTTAGAGAGCACCCAATCCACCAAGTCATAGTCGGGGTGCGGCTTCGCACCCACACCGATGCGAATGCGTGGAAACGCGTTACTGTTTAAGTGGTAAATAATGCTCTTCATGCCGTTGTGACCGCCGTCGCTCCCCTTTTTGCGGATGCGCATAATACCGGGGGCAAAATTGATATCATCATAAATCACGATAATGTGCTCCGGTGCAATATGGTAAAAACGCGCGCACTCGCCGACTGCTTCGCCGCTGTTATTCATAAAAGTAGAGGGTTTCATAATCATACACCGCTTACCCTCTAAAACCGTGTCGCAAACGAGCGATTTGAACTTGATTTTTTTGATAGAGAGCTTTTCCTGCCGCGCTAAATGCTCCACGGCTAAAAAACCCGCATTGTGGCGGGTAGCGGCATATTTGTCGCCGGGGTTGCCCAAGCCGACAATCAGCCACTCCACCGCGCCTGCAGGCTCCGGTTTGCGCTGGGCTTTTAACTTTGCAAAAATTTCTTCCAGACTCATTGATTAGCAGTTAGCGGTAAGCACATTAGCCGTTAGCGATAGGTGGTGCCGCTTGCGGCACAATTTCAATGCGAAGCACAGCTTCGCCACCACTCATTCCGAATTCCGCATTCCGCATTCCGAATTGTTTCAGCTAACAGCTGAAATATGGAATAACGGCTGAGCCGTTATTCCATATTTCTAATCTTCTTTTTATCTTTCACCCAGTTGACTTTGTTTTCCTGGCGATTTCTGGCGATTGCCAAGGTGTAATCGGGCACATCTTCATAGATAGTCGAGCCGGCTGCCGTATACGCATATTTACCGAGTTTGACCGGGGAAATCAGGTTGGTGTTGCACCCGATAAAGGTGCCGTCCCCAATCACGGTGCGGTGCTTCTCCTGCCCGTCAAAATTGACCGTCACGCAGCCGCAGCCCATGTTGATATTTTTGCCGAGGTCGCTGTCACCCACATAGGTTAAGTGGCTGACCTTGGTGCCGTTGTCAATCGTGGAGTTTTTAATTTCCACAAAATTGCCGATATGCACCTCTTTGCCGATTTTGGAGCCCGGGCGGATATGCACAAAGGGACCGAGGTCACAACCGGAGTCGATTTTGCTTTGCTCTGCGACCACATTATCCAGTGTTACTTCGCTGCCCACCACCGTATCGGTCAGGTAAGAGTTGGGACCGATAATGCAGTTTTTGCCGATTTTGGTTTCGCCCAAAAGCACTGTTCCGGGAAGAATGCGGGTGTCATTACCGATTTCCACATCGGGCCCGATAATAATGCCCTCGGAACACGGAATATCCACACCGGCTAACATCTGCTCCTGCAGGAACTTATAGCGCAGCCTGTCGTTTAAGTCAAGCAGTTGAATTCTATCGTTCGCGCCAAGCACCACATCGGGATTCTGCGCGGTGTAAGCAGAAGTTTGCAAGCCTTCGCGAATCGCAATTTCAATACAATCGGTCAGGTAGTATTCATGCTGCTTGTTTTTATTGGTAATTTTACTAAGCGCCTCCAGCAGCACATCGGTTTTAAACCAATAAGCGCCGGAATTGACTTCGTTGACCGCACGCTGTTTGGGGGTAGCATCCTTTTCTTCCACAATCTCTTTAAGAAAACCGCCTGCATCGCGGATAATTCTGCCGTAGCCGAATGGATTTTCCACATTTGCGGAAATCACGGTTACCGCATTTTGGTGGCGCTCATGGTAGGAAAGCGCGCTTTGTATGGTTTCGCCATCCATCAGCGGGCAGTCGCCGTTTAAAATAAGTGTATTGCCGCCCTTGAACTTTTTAATAAAATCAACCGCCTGCATCACGGCGTGGCCGGTGCCGAGGCGCTCTGCCTGAAACACGGTTTCGGTTTCGCCGGCAAGGTGCTCTTCCAGCATTTCATGCAAATGCCCGGTAACCACGCAAAGGTCCTTCACCTTGGCATCGCGCGCCGCGTCAATCGTCCAATCAATCATCGGCTTAAAGAGCACTTCGCAAAGTGCCTTGGGTTTGTTGGATTTCATTCGTTTGCCCTGCCCGCCGGCAAGGATAACTGCACAGTTACTCATAGTTATTGCCTCTTTCATAAAGAAAATTTTTCGTGATTATTGCGCCGCGTGTTTTTACACACAAAACACTTGGCTATGTTGCTTTTTAATTGCACTTTGTGTGCCAAAGCGCGTGAATGGTTCGCTTTGGATGCTTTTCGGTTCAAACAACGGTGTGAAGGCACGGTGCTATTGCGTAAAACGCACCGGAAAGCGTTTCGATTGTTCGCTTTTGAGTGTGTTTTGCGTAAGAGTGCCGTGAATTTGCGCCGACGGTTCAACCGAAAAGGTGAAGGCATACTTTGTGTATGGCGAGACTGTTCGGGTGAGGCGGTGGTGTAAAGACACCGTGCTATTGCGTAAAATGCACCGAAAAGCGAACAATTTGTATATTATGAATATATTATTACTTATTTTTCGGTATTTTGCAAGTAAAATTTGTGAATTATCGACATTGCTTAATTTTGTTAATTAATATAAAATAGATGAGTGCCACAATATGTGGCTATAGAATTGTTTAAAAAATATAGATAAAGTATATGGGAGGAAATCAAATGGCAAAAAAATATTGCTACCTTTTCTCGGAAGGTAATGCCAACATGAGAGAGCTTCTCGGCGGTAAAGGCGCCAACCTCGCGGAAATGACCAATATCGGTCTCCCGGTTCCGCAGGGTTTCACCATCACCACAGAGGCTTGCACACAGTATTATGAAGACGGCAGACAAATCAACCCCGAAATTATGGCGGAGATTGAAGAATACATCGTGAAGATGGAAGAAATCAACGGCAAAAAGTTCGGCGATAAAGAAAACCCGCTGCTTGTTTCCGTGCGCTCCGGCGCGAGAGCTTCCATGCCCGGTATGATGGATACCATCCTCAACCTCGGCTTAAATGAAGAAGTGGTGGAAGTGATGGCAGAGAAATCCAACAACCCCCGCTGGGCTTGGGACTGCTACAGAAGATTTATTCAAATGTATTCCGACGTTGTTATGGAAGTCGGTAAAAAATATTTTGAAGAATTAATTGATGAGATGAAAGCCAAGAAGGGCGTCACACAGGATGTTGACTTGACTGCAGACGACCTCAAGGAATTGGCTTCCCAATTCAAGGCTGAATACAAAGCAAAAATCGGTGTGGACTTCCCGACCGACCCCAAGGAGCAGTTGATGGGTGCCGTGAAGGCAGTATTCCGCTCTTGGGATAACCCGCGCGCGAATGTTTACCGCCGCGACAACGATATTCCCTACTCTTGGGGTACGGCTGTCAATGTGCAGGCAATGGCATTCGGCAATATGGGTGATGATTGCGGCACCGGCGTGGCGTTCACCCGCGACCCGGCTACCGGCGCAAAGGGCTTGTTCGGCGAGTTCTTAACCAACGCACAGGGCGAAGATGTGGTTGCCGGCGTGCGTACGCCCATGCACATCAGCGAAATGGAACAAAAGTTCCCCGAAGCATTCGCAGAATTTACCAAAGTTTGCGCACTGCTTGAAAACCATTATAGAGATATGCAGGATATGGAATTTACCGTTGAGCACGGCAAACTCTATATGCTCCAAACCCGTAACGGTAAGAGAACCGCACAGGCTGCTTTGCAGATTGCCTGCGACCTTGTAGACGAAGGTATGAGAACGGAAGAAGAAGCCGTTGCGATGATTGACCCGCGTAACCTTGATACCCTCCTTCACCCGCAGTTTGATGCCGACGCTTTGAAGGCTGCTACCCCGATTGGTAAGGGCTTAGGCGCTTCCCCCGGTGCTGCTTGCGGTAAGGTTGTGTTCACTGCCGATGATGCTGTTGAATGGAACGCCAAAGGTGAAAAGGTTGTGCTTGTCAGATTAGAAACCTCTCCGGAAGACATCACCGGCATGAAAGCTTCACAGGGTATTCTCACCGTGCGCGGCGGTATGACCTCTCACGCAGCGGTCGTTGCACGCGGTATGGGTACCTGCTGTGTTTCCGGTTGCTCCGAAATCGTTATGGACGAGGAAGGCAAGAAATTCACCCTCGCCGGTAAAGAATTCCACGAAGGCGACTTCATTTCCATTGACGGTTCTACCGGTAATATCTACGATGGCATTATCGCCACCAAGGATGCCGAGATTGCCGGCACCTTCGGCAGAATTATGGGTTGGGCAGATAAGTTCAGAACCCTCAAAGTTCGCACCAATGCCGACACGCCGGCAGATGCCAAGAAGGCAAGAGAACTCGGCGCTGAAGGTATCGGCCTTTGCCGTACCGAGCATATGTTCTTTGAAGAGGACAGAATCGCCGCATTCCGCGAAATGATTTGCTCCACGAAGTTGGAAGACAGAGAGGCTGCTCTCGAGAAAATTCTTCCCTACCAGCAGAGCGACTTTGAAAAACTCTACGAGGCGCTGGAAGGTTGCCCCGTTACCATCCGTTTCTTAGACCCGCCGCTTCACGAGTTTGTTCCCACCGAGGAAGCCGATATTGAAAAACTTGCCGCAGCTAAAGGCAAGAGTGTTGCCGATATCAAGGCGATTATCGATTCTCTCCACGAGTTCAACCCGATGATGGGTCACAGAGGCTTGAGATTGGCTGTCACCTATCCGGAAATTGCAAAAATGCAGACCAGAGCGGTTATCCGCGCTGCTATCAATGTGAAGAAAGCGCATCCGGATTGGGATATGGACCCCGAAATCATGATTCCGTTATCCTGCGACAGCAAGGAATTGAAGTATGTCAAGGATATCGTTGTTGCTACTGCCGATGAAGAAATCGCAAAAGCAGGCGTGGAAATGAAGTACGAAGTCGGTACGATGATTGAGATTCCGCGTGCGGCTCTTACTGCCGACCAGATTGCCGAGCAGGCAGACTTCTTCTGCTTCGGTACCAACGATTTAACCCAGATGACCTTCGGCTTCAGCCGTGACGATGCCGGTAAGTTCCTCGATGCTTACTATGATGCTAAGATTTTTGAAAACGACCCGTTTGCAAAACTCGACCAAACCGGCGTTGGCAGGTTGATGGAAATGGCTGTGGATATGGGTAAAAAGGTACGTCCGAACCTTCACTGCGGTATCTGCGGTGAGCACGGCGGCGACCCGAGCAGCGTTGAGTTCTGCCACAAGATTGGTCTGGACTACGTTTCCTGCTCCCCGTTCCGCGTTCCGATTGCGAGATTGGCAGCAGCACAGGCAGCGATAG
>SVOD01000087.1 GCA_015066575.1 Oscillospiraceae bacterium | reverse complement strand
TCCATATCGCAGGCATTATTAAACGCAAGGCAAAACTTCTTTTCGGGCTCTACAGCGTTCATATTAACAAAGCGCTGCCATGCCTTGGGCTGACTGTCCTTGATAAAGCGTATCAGCGTGTCTTTATATAATCCGAGCTTCGGGTCATAGACATCGTCGCACTTGGTATAGCCGCCTGCGGCAGAGAGAAAGAAAGCCTCTATATCGCTTTCAAATCGTTTTTCGGTTGTGTTCATATTTCTTGCCTCCTGCGTTTTTCTTATTGGAATCTTTCTTGCAGAGATTTTTACTGCAATCTAAAATGTTAAAAATAATTTCTTTTTCCGGATTTCCAACAGCTTCAATTCGTTTTTTTTCGCAGTCTTTTATTTCAAAAGATATTGCATATTCATACTGATTGAATTGTTTATCTAATATGCCAATTGAAATCTTATCTATCTGCGATTCTCGAAGATAACAAGAAAAAGGGAATCCTCTAATCTCACAAATTTCTCCTGTTTTTAAAGGCTTTTTTTCATAAACATCATAACGCTCGCTATTAATCATCACATAGTTAACAATGCAAACACTTTCACTCATATTTGTTAAAAGCAGGCTGTTCCAGTGGTAAACAGTTTTATTTTCAGATTCTTCTTTGCAATCATCAGCCATAAACACAGAAATGAACTCTTTTTCCTTTTTAACTATATCTTGCACTGACTCAACAACAAGGTAAGGTCGTATCTTTTCCAAATACTCTTTTTTTGATTTATTGTTTCCGTGAATAATTGTAATAAGTACGCCCGCAAGAGTCATTCCTCCACCTAATAAAGCAGATAATAATGGAATGACTATAGAGGTTATTGTATTACTGCAACAATTCATTAAACAGAGACCTCCTTCTTGCCGGTGACGTATTCGTAAATGAGTGATTTTTTGTAGGATTCGAGTTCTGAGAGAAACTGATGTTTTTGGTCTATGAGTTCGTCTATTTTTGGTATTTTTATTTGGAGATACTCGGCTATTTCTGCCTGTTCTTCAAAGCTTGGTACTGGTAACCAAATGTTTTTTAGGTTTTCTTGACTAAGCTTTGGTTGTGCTGACCCTGTTATATAAGGGTTAATATCAATCGCTTCCAAAACATAGAACAAGTAATTAAAATGTGTGTTTTCTTTTGGTTTTAGAATATGCGCATGATTATTAATCCATGCTTTTCCGTTAACTTCATACATTAGGGGGAGATTCCGCATTCTCAAATTAGCGCCATCTTCTCCAATTAGCATTACATGGTCATCTATAGTATAGCCGTTTATCTTATCTATCGCTCCAGAAGCGCCATAATAATCATATAATACTTCCGCATCTTGATTCCTTTGGTCTGCTGTAATAGGGCTTCTAAATTGATCAAGAATTTTCGATACATATTTCAACTTTTGAAGGTCGAAGTCAGATGCGATCTCACCAATCCACTCGATTCCGCTGTCTTTCATCGGACGGTTGGGGCGAATGCCTTTGGTCACCGCTTCGGTAATGATAGATTGCTTTAGTTTTTTGTATTCCTCAATGGATTGGCGCGTATGTTCAATCACAGCATCAATACGCGCACATTCCTTGTCAAGGAAATCGGCGACTCGCTGTTGCTCAACTAGAGAAGGAAGCGGAATCACTTCGTTTGAAAGCATAGCGGTCAAATCAAGATTTTGAATGCCGGTGGTTTGTTTAATATAATTGCGAGTGTATTCGTTTTTATAAAACGTAACTAAAACATATTGCATAAATAAAGGATTTACCCCTGCAACACATCTTAACCGATCCATAAAATTGGCATATAAAGCTTGATAAGTTTTATCAAATAATACAGTCCTTCCAACTGGTGTTTTTTCTCCGCCTCCTGATTTTTCTATTAAAATATCATTTTCTTTGAGGATTAATCTTTCAATAACTTCTTTTTTATAATGTCTTTTGGTAAGTTCGCTTATTTTCGTATTCTTAAAACGAAATCGTTCATAATCAAAATCAGCGATTCTAAGACAAATAACATCACCGACTGTGTTGTCTGGTTCATCCCCCCAAGCACCAGATTCACGAGAAGCAATACAGCTTTTCATCCTTTGAAGCGTCCAGGAGACTGGAATTTCCCCAATCCACGCAATTCCGCTATCTTTCATTTCTCGTGCCATGTTCAACCCTCCTTATGGAACAGCGCCTGCAGGCTTGCAGAAATATCCTTTTCCAAAGCGGTGATGCGCGCCATAATATCTTCCGTGGCTTCGGGCGCTTGATATTCATAGAAATAGCGCGTCATCGGGATTTCATAGCCGATTTTCGTCTTTTTGCGGTCTATCCATGCATCCGGCGCATAGGGCAACACTTCGCGGGCAAAGTAGGTGTCAATATCCTCGGTGAGCGGCACATTTTCGGTATCACGCAAAGAGGCATCCGCCACGGGCTTGCCCTTTTTGGTGATAATCTCACCATTTTCATCCCTTTGCGGGCGCTCTACCACAATTTTATTGTAGCCAAAGTCATCGGTGGTAAAAATCTTGCTCTCGCAGTAAACGCCGGCTTTATCGCCGAATACGCCTTCGCTAAAGGCGTTGAAAGCTTGTGTAATCAAGCGGCGGTTACTGTCGCTAATATCATTGCGCTTGGTGCCGATAGATTTTCTGCGCGGTGTGAAGCAGTGAGAAGCATCAATCAGCTGCACCTTGCCCATACGCTCGGCAGGCTTGTCTTTATCAAGCACCCAAATATAGGTGCTGATGCCGGTATTCATAAACATATCGGTGGAAAGCTGCACAATGGCAGAGAGCCAGTCATTTTCTAAAATGTACTGGCGGATGTTGCTCGGTCCGCTGCCGGCATCACCGGAAAAAAGCGGTGAACCGTTTTGAATGATTGCCATTTTACCTTTGCGGTCTAATTTTTTCAGACCATTGAGCACAAAAAGCTGCTGACCGTCGCTGATTTTCGGAAGTCCCGGTGCAAAGCGCCCTTCTTCACCCTTGGCGGCTTCCTTTTCCACTGCGGCTTTTTCGCGTTTCCAGTCAATACCGAACGGCGGATTGGAAATGATATAGCGGAAGGAATAGTCTTTAAATTGGTCATCACTCAATGTATCGCCAAACCGCATATTATTGGGGTTGCCGCCGCGAATCATCATATCCGCCTTCGCAATCGCAAAGGTCGAGGGGTTAAACTCCTGACCGAAGCAGGTAACCTCCATATCGGGGTTAATTTCGTGAATGCGCTCTTCCATGCAGGAGAGCATTTGGCTTGTGCCCATGGTCATATCATAAACCGTGATATTTTCCTGCCGGCTCATATCGGCACCCGAAAGCAGCAAATCGGTCATCAGGTAAATAATATCACGGCTGGTGAAGTGCGCCCCGGCTTCCTCACCGAAGGACTCGGAAAAGCGACGCACAAGGTCTTCAAAAATATAGCCGCAATCCACAGCGCTGATTTTATCGGGACCGAGGTAGCCTTTTTGCGAAGCAAATTCTTTAATCACAAGGTAGAGGGTGTTGCTCTCCACCAAGCGCTTGATAATGGTTTCAAAATCGAATTTTGCCAACACATCCTGCACATTGGCGGAAAAGCCGTTCAGATAATCGCGAAAGTTACTTTCTATATTCTCTGAATCTGCAAGGAGCTTATCAAATGTAAATTTACTTGTGTTGTAAAATTGGTAGCCGGATGCTTTGCGCAGAAAGCCGTCAATAACCGCAAGGTCTTTTATTTCCTCATATTTATCTAACACCTGCTGATGTGTGGGCAGCAGGCAGTCATGAAAGCGCTTGACCACTGTCATGGGTAGAATGACCAAGCCATATTCATGCGGTTTGAAAGGCCCGCGCAACACATCTGCCACATTCCAAATCATTGATGCTTTTTCATTAATATTTGTGCCGACTACTGAAAATTTATCGTTTGCTACAGTGTTTGTTGTTTTATTTAAATCACTCATTTTCTTTCTCCGCAAGTTTGCTTTTCAATTCTTTTACTTTTTTAGCTCGGTCAATATTATCTAACCTTAAAAATGCAAAAAGTAACATCTGATATGTTTCATCATACCACTCTTCTAATTCATCAGCTGTTAAGTTTGCAACATATGCTTTGTAACTGCTTGAGCCCTCTGTGACATTATTGTGCCGAACATTTATATTATTGATTAGAAAATGAACATCTCTATCTAACGCATTATCAACTCTTTTTAAATCGTCCCTCTTAGCTTCTAACGCATCGGACATAATCTTCAAAATGCGTTGTTTTTCTTTAATATCACCTTTTAAAGCATAATGATTGTATCGAATCAATTCAATTGCTAAATCATCTTCCACAATCTCGGCTACGGCTGTAGTTGCAGGATTATCTTCACTCACAATTAATTGTTCTTTTTCCTCATCATAATGAGTTGTATAATTGAGTTTCGCCAAGCAATCATCCATAATGTTTTTTACATGATAATAATTACCTGTGGCTTTAACTTCATATTCATGCTCAATAATGCAGTTATTCATCATTGTCCAAAGATTATAGCATAGTTCAATGACTAACAAAACGGGCTCTGAATCTCCGGTTGTTTTAGCTTTTTTGAAGTTTTCATCATATTGCAAACAACTGATAAAATCGTCTAGATCAACACAGTGTCCTCGTCCCTTCCAATTTTGGAATAACTCATTATCAATAAATTCATGAATTGTATATGATGAAAAGCCATACCGAACACATTTATCATTAAATACTATATCGTCAATTCTCTCAATATCTTTCTCTAAATCACTATTATTTTTTACTATTTCAAAAATTGTTTTTCTTGCCATTTTAAATCCTCTACTTTTTATAATAACTCTATAATTCAATCAATATTTCACAAACTTCTACGAATAACATTTTACCATAAATAATAATTAATTACAATTAATTCGCGCGCAAAATCTATATTTTGTGTTGCAATGTTCGCAAAAGCGCACTTTGCACTTTCCTTTCCAAAAATTGCATTTCATAATTTTTGCGCATTTTCACACACTAAACTTGCAAACGCTTTTTGATAGATTTGTCGCAAGGGCATTAACCTATCATACCGCGTGTATGATGAATGTATTGCCGCGGCAAAGTGGCATCAGTTGAAACATGGAAAGCGGGGTGTAATGAGAATGGCAAACAAGCAGGCTAAAGAAGCTCTTAACAGCTTAAAGATGGAAGCTGCAAGCGACTTTGATGTTTTTTAGCATTAAAAACTACATAACCACACATAAGATTAATACAATTAAAAACCGCATAAATAAGCCAAAAACTGACATTTTATGCAAAAAAGAAAAAGCAGGAGTAAAGTGGATTTACTTTACTCCTGTTTTTCTTGTTTTTTATATTTTCGAGTCACCCTGTTCTTCTTTTTAACCGACAAAAATCGAATTGTTGCGGCGTGAAAATCGGATGGGGTGACTTAGTCAAGTAATTCTTTTGCGCGGTTTTGAATGATTTTTATTACATTTCTATCAATTCCCCGGCACGCGCTTGGATGAATTTTTCGATTGCTTTAAGCCGATATGCAGGCAAGTTATAGTTCTTATCTTTCGTGAATGAGAAGGTTAGAACTTTTCTCAATTGCTTTCTCTGCCTGTCGCTGATGTAGGCTTTAGCGATTTCATCAAACGGTACGCCGAAAGCCGCATCTCTTGTCTTAGCATACGCAGCAATATTTTCTAAATCGTTTTTCACGGCATACGGGAAGAGCCCTAAACCATTATCAAAAATCGGTGCAAATGCCACCGGCTTGTTGGTCTTGGTATCAACCAATAAGCCGAAGTTGCCCTGGTGTCTGTCAGTGTTGTAAATAAGTGCATCAAAAATCATCATATCCACAAAGTCGTTGTAATACTTATCCCCTAATGCCTTCAGATACTCCGCGACGTCAACAACATTGTTAAATTCTCCGAAGCGCCAAATCGGCACGAAGGCGAGTTTTTTGCTTGTAAACAGTTCGCACACCGAGCAGACGCTCTTTTTCCAACTTGCAAGAGTGTAATCAATGTGATTGAGCCCCATCGCCGCCGCAATCTGCGCTGCGTAAAACTCACTGTAGGGCTCATTTCCGGCATTGGATGCGCCTTCCGTGCCGCCCTTGTACAGAAGTGTCTTGCCGCCTATCTGCCGCCAGCCTTTTCGTAGCATACCATTAGTGGTAAACTCCGGAGAGGAGGTAAATCCCTTTGTTTTAACAGAGCCATAACCTACATACGCAATGAGCGACAGTGTCTTTTCAAATGCATGGTCATAGAGATTATAATCGGAAAACTTTCCGTCAAATTCTTCTTTCACAACCCAGTAGCAGTCATTCAGAGATAATCCTTTGGAAATGTCAATTACCGCCATAGGTCTGTTGATGCTTAAACCAATTGCAGCTAACATATTGTCCGCATATGCTCTGCTCTTTGGAACTGTTCTGTGGCGCAGCCATGATTCCATTTTTCTTGGTGTAACGCTTTTTAAATCAAAAGGGAGCAACTCTGTCTTCCGCTCATTTTGCCACAGAATTTCTACACGCATCTCTGCTCCACTCTCTGCAGAGAACTTGATTAGTTCGGTGTCAAAATGCTTTAACACATAAACCATAGGATTACCTCCCTTCTTTTTAGTATTATTAATATACCACTCTTTAATAATTAAAACAAGAAGAATAATATCCTTGTGCTCAAGTTCCTATGTTGTCACCCTGTTCTTCTTTTTCTACTAATATTTTCCGAATTATTGCGGCGCCTAAATCGAATAGGGTGACTTTGTTATGGAATATTAATCGAACAGTGCATCGCTTCGGCTCCAAAAAATCCACTAATATTTCACTATTTTTCATTGCGGCATTATCGACAAGAATAACAGAACAAAGTGTCAATAGCACTCATTTAAACAAGAATTATTCCGAGTAATCTAAAGTTAGACTTTAAATTACTCGTATTTTTTCCAATTGTCAATGTTTTATTCGCAAATACTATTCCATTTCTTCCAATGTCACCCCATTCTCCACATTTCCTATGCGCTCCGAACAGTGTGAGCCACAATCAGGAACAGGGTGACAATATATTATCATCCGCAAATTAGTACTATTAAAAGAGAAGCTATTGACAAAGCGGTTATTTAGTGCTATTTATTAGTTGAATTAACCGGAAAGGGGTAGTTAAATGAGTGACTGGAATGATTGGATTGGCGACAGCCGATTTGATTTGGATGGTGACGGTGAATATGATATATTCGAGGAAGCCGGTCGTCAAACAAACCACTTGATCACCATGGGCGTGTTTGATGACGACGATGGTGACTACGATTATAACGACGATTGGCAGGACTATTGCGAAGATGGTTCCGAGTATGGATTGTACCCGGAAGACTTTGATGATGAAGAAGACTATGAAATGGCGCTGGAAGAAGCCCGCGAAGCCGAAGAGGATGAGGAAGAAGGCTTCGGTGCCTTTATGCCGACACCTGTGGTGAATATCCCGATCACTTTTTCCATAGAAGTGCCGCAGGGTGAGCACGAATCTAAAGACTACCCAAACGCGCGCCAAAAGCAGGCAGCCGGGTTTTGGGACACTTTCGGCGATAACTCTCCAGAAGGCAAGCGTGCTGCATTCATCATCGGCAATGCCGCTTCGATTCCAGCAGCAAATTACCTGACGGCGGATGGCAGATTTCTCTATGCGCAGGCGATTAAAGACCACTTCACTGTCCCCTGCGCCCTGCCGGATGAAGACTTGGAGCAGGAAATCGAGTTTTGGGATATTTTCCGCAAACTGCAGTGCCGAGACGGTGCGCTCACTTTGGAAGTGTGGGACTGGTGCCTGCAGCAGTTCGCGCCCTATGCCGAATATGCGGTAGCAGCAGAGTATGACTTGTGGTTTAGCGTGCTATCCTTTATGCGAAACCATGCAGAAGATTTCCTGCCGCAGTGTGTAGACTATATAGCAGAGCACCCCGCTTTTTTGGAGGCGATCCAAAAACTCTATACAAGCGGTAATTATATTGTATATATCTTAATTATCGAGGCACTGAAGCAGCACCGTGCTAAAATTGCAAATGCCCTTTTCAATATGGAATTTGAAGCCGCAAAAAATAATTGGAAAGATATTAACCTGACCATGCAAAGTTTGGTAGATGCCTGCTACTGCTTTGATGAGCCAATGGCAGTGAAATATATCAAAAACCACTACCTTGCCAAACTCAAAACACTTGATGACGGCATGGTCCTCGATGAAATCCCCGAATGGGAAGAAAAACTCAACAAAACCATCGCCGACTTAGAGCAATGGGGATAATTAAACAACATGAATAGAGGGCGGAATTTGGGGCACCCGTGAAGGGGACGCCCCGTCCGCCCTCTATTTATAAAAAAGTGTTGATTTTTCTGAATATACCGTCTATAATAATATTAGATATTATATTAGCCGAAGGGAGTAAAAAATGTATTATTCCAGACAAGCCGAAAAAACAATTCAGGCTCTTTCCAAAATGTTCGGTGCTGTGCTTGTGGCAGGACCGCGCCAAGTTGGTAAAACCACTATGCTGGAAAACCTGTGCGAAGATATCAATCATATCGCCCTCGATGACCCGATTCTCAGAGCAAGTGCCGAGGAAGAGAGCAATACTTTTTTCAAAGACAATCCCCCGCCGATTTTTTTAGATGAAATTCAAAAAGCGCCTTCTCTTTTTGAGCAAATAAAAATCCTTCTTGATAAGAGCAAGAAGAAAGGTCAGTTTTATATGTGCGGTTCTCAACAGTTCAAAATGATGAAAGGTGTGAGTGAATCGCTTGCCGGGCGCATTGGTTTGCTGACACTTTTAGGCTTCTCGCTTCGTGAAATATACAAAATGAATTGTGACTTGCCTTTTATCCCCACGGAAGAATACTTTGAAACGAGAAAAAAGCAGGCTGCCAACATTGCCTATGATGAAATTTGGAACATCATTCACCGCGGCTCCATGCCGGAGCTTTGCTCGAACCCCGAATTTGATTGGCAGATGTTCTATTCCGCCTATGTACGCACCTATATTGAACGTGATGTCAGAGAAATCACCGAAATCGGAGATACAGTAAAGTTCACAAAATTCATGGTTGCTGCAGCTGCCTCCACAGGGCAATTGCTCAACCTTGCTTCCCTCGCGAGAGATGTCGGCATCAGCAATCCAACCGCCGAGCGCTGGCTTTCCGTCTTGGTTTCTTCCAACATTGTGTACCTGCTCCCGCCTTATTATAACAATGTTACCAAGCGCGCAATCAAAACGCCGAAACTCTATTTTTTGGATACGGGGCTTGCCGCATATTTAA
>SVOD01000086.1 GCA_015066575.1 Oscillospiraceae bacterium | reverse complement strand
TCGCGCCTGATTGGCGCGCCTCCCGGCTATGTCGGTTATGACGAGGGCGGGCAGTTGACGGAAGCCGTGCGCCGCAAGCCTTACAGCGTGGTGCTCTTTGATGAAATTGAAAAGGCGCACCCCGATGTTTTTAATATCCTCTTACAAATTCTTGACGACGGCAGAGTGACCGATTCACAGGGCAGAACGGTGGATTTTAAAAATACTATTATCATTTTGACCTCCAACATCGGCTCACAGGAGTTACTCGAGGGCATTGGCGAGGATGGCGAAATTGCCGAAGCGGCGAAGGATAGTGTTTATGCTTCTCTCAAGAGTTATTTCAGACCGGAATTACTCAACAGGCTCGATGAAATCATTTTCTTCAAACCGCTTACGCGCGAAAACCTCGATGGCATTATTGATATTATGATGCTCGAACTTGTGGAGCGCTTGAACGAAAAGGGGATTGCTTTAGAAATCACGCCGGCAGCCAAGAACTTGGCGGTAGAGCGCGCATACGACCCCGTTTACGGCGCAAGACCGCTCAAGAGGTACCTGCAATCAACAGCGCAGACACTGCTTGCCAAAGAAATCTTAAAAGGTGAAATCGGCATGGGCGACACTTTGGTCATCGATTGTAAAGACGATGAGCTGGTGATTGCGCGCAAAGGGGAATAAAGACAACAAAAACAGGAAAATGCTTAGGCATTTCGGGTGACAAGTAAAAGTACTTGTCACCCTTTTTCTTTCATTTATATATTATTGCGTGAAAATATTACGCGTTATTAATCGGATTACTTGATTTTTTTGCGCTGTAATGATATGATATGAGTAATAATCACGGTTTATTTTAAAACTGTGTTTATAAAATTAAAGCGTGATAAGGTTATCCCATCAGTGTGAACATGCTGTCCTCCTAATGGGCAACTTTTCATTTTTTAGGAGAGAAACAAATGAATGTATATGATTTTGACTGCACCATTTATTATACGGACTGTACGGTGGATTTTGCTTTTTGGTGCATGAAGCGCCACCCGAGATTAATTTTTACGCATTTATTCCCGACAATCAAAGCCTTTATTATGACGAAAAAGGGTAAATTGCCGAACTACAAATTCCAGCGCAAACTTTTCAGCTACTTGACCGAGGTGGATGATTTTGATGAGCAAATTGAGCGCTATTGGGATAAAAATGAAGGCAGGATTTCCGCCTGGTATTTGGCGCAGAAACAGCCGGATGACCTGATTATCAGCGCTTCTCCCGCCTGCATTATCGCGCCCATAGCCAAGCGCATCGGTTTCAATTTCGTGGCAACGTAGTTCGACCGTGAGACCGGCGTATTTGTTCATAACCTGATGTATGCAAAAGAAAAAGCCCGGTATATTTTTGATAAAGGCTTTCCGAAGATTGATAATTTTTACTCCGATTCGCTTTCCGATACGCCGCTTGCGTTATGTGCGGAAAAAGCCTATTTGGTAACCGACTCTGCAAGCAAACTCAACGATTGGCCCGAAATGGATCAAGAAACTGTCGACGAAGTTAAGCGAATGATTGATACGGGCTGGAGTGTTCATTTGGATTAGGTTTTATGCCGCGCCGGAATTTTTCTTTTTTCTTACTTTAGCCGAAAAAATGCTCAAAGAGAGCAGCGTTTTAAAACAAAAAAAGTTGAACAGCATTTTGTTCAATACGATAGAGAAAGCATCATAAAAGGAGAATCAAACATGTTAGACATCAAAAAAACAATCGAAGGCGGGAAAGCGCTTTTCGCAATTTCGGGAAGAGTTGACTCTACCACCGCACCTCAGCTGGACAAACAAATCAAGGAATCCATAAACGACATTACGGAACTTACCTTGGATTTGAAAGAACTTGACTACATTTCTTCTGCCGGGCTCAGAGTGCTCCTTGCTACGCAGAAGCAGATGAATCAGCAAGGCGAAATGAAGATTCTGAATGTAAATGAAACTGTTATGGAAATTTTTGAAATTACCGGATTTTCGGAAATCTTTACGATTGAATAAGAGGTTGAGATTATGAAAACGATTATTGAACTTCTACAGGAATACACTGCTGCCAATCCCGGCGCACCTATTCTCTTTGATGAAGCCCATTCCAAGGGTGTTACATATGCGCAGTTAGATGATATGAGCGGTCGCGTATACGCTTACCTTAAGCAAAACGGCATCGGCCGTGAAGACTTTGTGCTCATCGATTTGCCGCGTGGCGTTCTTCCGATTATTACGATGATTGGTATCTGGAAAGCCGGCGCTGCATGGGCACTTGTTGAAGATACCTATGCGCCCGAGCGCATCAACTTTATTCGTGACGACTGCGGGTGTAAACTGGAAATCAGTGCCGAAAACTGGGATGAGATTATGCGCGCCGAGCCGCTCTCCGGCTTTGAAACACCGGATGAACACGATGCCGCCTATGCGATTTACACTTCCGGTACCACAGGAAACCCCAAGGGTGTGCTGCATGAATACGGCAACCTGAACCGCGCGATTGAATCCATCAAGGTCAACGGTGAGACCCCGTTTAACAGTTCCGACCGCCTTGCGCTGCTTGCACCGCTCAATTTCGTTGCTTCTATCATCGTTATTTTAAAGGCACTGAGCATCCCCGGCGGCAAGACCTTTGTTGTATCCTATGCGACTATCAAAAATATGGGCGCGCTTGCAAAGTTCTTCCTTACCAAGCGTATCACGATTACTTTCCTGACACCTTCCTATGTTCGTATGTTGGGCGAAAATACGGGTCCTTTCCTGAGAATGCTCTTTGTCGGCAGTGAACCTGCCAACAATTTATACAATAAAAATGTTGACCTCATCAATATCTATGCAGCGAGCGAAAGCGGCTTCGCTGTCGGTGTGTTTCCGATTGACCGCGCTTATGAAACCTGCCCGATTGGCAAGCCCGAGGTGGAAACGGAAATCCACCTCATCGGGGAGGACGGCAAGGAGGTTGCCGATGGCGAGACCGGCGAGCTGTGCTTCAAGAACCCCTATGTGCGCGGTTACATCAACCTGCCCGAAGAGACCGAAAAGGCTTTTGTTGACGGAATTTATCATACAAGCGACCTTGCCAAGAAAGATGAAAACGGGAATTTTGTCTTACTCGGGCGCAGCGGCGATATGATTAAAATCAACGGCAACCGTATTGAACCCGCCGAGATTGAGGCGGCGGTTAAGCAGGTTCTCGGTGTCAGTTGGGCTGCTGCTCGCGGCTTTGAAGAGGAAGGCAAAAGTTACCTTTGCGCTTATTATATCGATGATGTCGAAGTCGATAACGACCGGATGCATGAAGAACTGATGAAGCGCTTGCCTTACTATATGATTCCTGCCTACTATATTAAAATCGATAAGGCGCCGCTCAAGGCAAACGGCAAACTCGACAGAAAAGCGTTGCCGAAACCGGATGCGACTGATTTTAAGAGCGATTATGTTGCCCCGACAAACGAAGTGGAAGAGAAGATTTGCCACGCGATGGAAAAGGTTCTCAAACTCTCTCAAGTCGGCATCAATGATGACTTTTACGAGATGGGAGGCGACTCGCTGGGCTCCATCGAATTGGTTACCGCAGCCGACCTGCCCGGCTTGAATGCCTCCGAGGTATTCCGCGGCAGAACGCCTGCTAAAATTGCCGAGCTCTATGCAAAGGCGCTCGAGGAAGACGACGGCATCAGCCCGGATGAAAAGAATGATGAGGCACTCAAAGTGCCGCATCCGCTGACAACCGAGCAGCTATATATGGTTGACTATCAGCTCTATTCGCCGAATTCCACCATGTATAACCTCTTCTCGATGATGCAGGTTGACACCGAAATGTTTGAAATGGATAAAATGGCGGAGGCTTTAAAGAAAGCGATTGCAAACCACCCGGCGCTTTTGACCACCTTCTCGTGGAATGAAGACGGTGAACTCGTACAGAAATACACGCCCGAAAACCTGCCGGATATCCATGTGGAAAAACTGTCCGAGTTTGAAATGAAATTTGTCAAGGATACGCTGGTCTATCCCTTCAAGATTGTCGGCGGAAAGCTGTTCCGCTGCCGTGTATTCGAGACCGAAAAAGCCGGCTATGTCTTCTTTGATGTGCACCATTCACTCTTTGACGGCACTTCTCTGAATGTATTCCTCGGCGATGTCGGTAATGCGTATATGGAAACGCAGATGGAAAAAGACTATTATTATTTGATGCTGCGTCGCCGTGAGGAAGCGGTCAATACCGAGTTCTATGAAGTGAGCAAAAAGTATTTTGAGGACAGATACGATAACATCGAGTGGTCCTGCCTTCCCAAGACTGACCACGAGTCCAGCAGCAAGGAAATGGGCGAAATCTTCGGCGACCTCGGTATCGAGCAGCCCCAGCTGAAGGCGGTGGAACGCGCCTACAAAATCAGCCGCAACGAGTTTTTCATCACCGTGGCGGCGCTGGCAATCTCGGTCTACAACGATGCGCCCGATATCAAGCTCTCGTGGATTTATAACGGCCGCGAGGATACGCAAATGCTCAGCTCTGTCGGTCTTATGTTCCGCGATTTGCCGGTCGGTATCCGCTTTAAGGACAGCGACACGCTGCGCAATGTTTTTGCCGATGTGCATGAGCAGGTGCAAAAGGGCATTGAGCACAGCTGTTACCCCTATGTTGAAATCAACGGCGATTCCGGCGATGAATGTGCATATCTGCTCTATCAGCAGAATATCCGCGATATGGGCGGTCTCGAGAGCTTTAATATTAAGAGTATCGATGTGCGCCAAAATCAGGCGGCTTCTCAGACCATTTTGGACATTGAGGTTCTTGACGGTTCCGAAGGTCTCGAGCTGATGATTGACTTCGCAGCGAGCCGCTATGAAGAAGCGAGCATTGAGAAGTTTAAGGATATTTACGTGAAGATTGCGCAAACCTTGGTCACCCATAATTCTCAGGCGGATGTTACCATCGGAGAAATCAAGGATAAGATTGCGGATAAGCAAAACTTCTTCTCCATATTTGCTGCTATCTTCAGAAAGAAACAATAATGATGTTAAAAACCGAACAAAAACGCAATATCAAAGACGTGATGGCGGCGCGGTACGGTGAAAACAAGCCCTTGGAAGGCGAGTACGACCCGGCGCTTGCCGCCAAATGTGTCAACGGAACCTTTGTAGCCAAAGCCGAGGGAGATGTCAGTATCTTCCTTGGCATCCCGTTTGCACAACAGCCCACAGGTGCACTGCGTTGGAAGCGCCCGGTGCCGGTACAGCCGGATGACGGTGTCTATGAGGCGTATTATAACGGTAAAACGCCCATCCAAAGCGAGTGGAAAACCGAACAGGCTTCCTATTATCCTCAGGGAGAGGACTGCTTGTATCTGAATATTTGGTGCAACCGTGCCTGTGCCGATACAAAAAAGCCTGTCATGGTATTTTTCCACGGCGGCTCCTACGGCTGGGGCGGTACCGCTGACCCGCTGTACGACGGAAAGAACTTCGTTTGTGCTCACCCCGACATCGTTTTGGTGACAGTGGGTTATCGCATCGGTTTGACGGGCTTTGTCGACTTCTCGACTGTTGCGGGCGGCGAGGAGTTTCCCGATGCACCGAATCTCGGCATCCTCGACCAAATCGAAGCGCTCCGATGGGTAAAACAAAATATCGGCGCCTTTGCGGGTGATGCGGATAATATCACGATTTTCGGCGAATCCGCAGGCGGAGGCAGTGTATCGCTGTTGCCGATTATCGCTCAAGCGAAGGGACTGTTTCGGCGCGTGATTGCCGAGAGCGGCTCGGTCGCTCTGACCTTTTCCAAGGAGGAATGTGCGGATTTCACCCGGCGACTGCTCAAGGAATCCGGCGCACGGAATATGGATGAGTTGATGGCGCTCTCGGAGGATGAGCTGAAAAGAATCAATGAAGAGCTCAATCAGTACAATAACTTTCCGCAGCGCGATGGCAAGCTGATTCCAATCGACCCTTACACTGCGTATATGGATGGCACGACTGTCGGCATCGATATGCTCATCGGTACCAACGCAAACGAGAGCAACTATTGGATTGGCGAGCTCGGCGGCATTATCCCGTACCGCTTCGGTGTTCCGATTAAATATGAGAACGATATACGCTTGCTCAGCCCTTCAGACAGAAAGCGTGTTAAGAAATTCATGTCCCTTTTGAAGGGTCATGAAATTTGGCGCTTGTCAGAGTTCTTTAACGAAATCAAGTTCCGCTTACCTGCAATCAGGCAGGCGGAAGGGCACACAAGAAACGGCGGCAGAGCCTATATGTATTATTGGACAGAGCCGTCCCGCGTGCGCTTTCGCGGCGCTTGCCACGCGGTAGAGCTTGCCTATGTGTTCCAAAATCCGCAGCAAACTATTTTTACCGGCGAGCCTGCCGACCCCGCACTGACAAAAGCGGTCGGGGATATGTGGGCGAACTTCGCGCGCACGGGCAACCCTTCCATACCCGGATTTGTTTGGCCGGCATATGATGAAAAGCAGAGATTGACCGCAGTCATCAGCCTGTCGCCTCACATAGAAAGCGACCCTCTTAAAGTACAGCGCAAATTGCTCAACCCTATATTGCGCTACAAGATTAATCCTTCTTATGCGACACTCGATTTTAATGTTCCCTTTGTGCGCAAAGCGCTCGCCATCGCGGCGGGAAGCGCCGCTTGCGTTGCTGCGGCAGGGGTGCTGTTATGGAAGCAAACCAAGAAATAGAAAAAGTTATTGAACAAATAGAAATTTTTGTTTGTTGTAAAAGTGGGAGGAACAGATTATAGGACTGTTAATACTTATTTGCATACCGATTGCGGTAGGGGTATCTCTTTGCTGGTATTTGCCTTGTGTCAAAGCCCAGCCGAAGCCGCATGTGCTTAAAAAGAATGACTATTAAAAAATTATATGGCCGACAGCGGCGACAGCGCTGTCTATATTGCCGTTGGCATGTCCATTGTCGCTGTCTTGCTTGCCGTTGGAGTGACTTACACTATAAAAACCGTTAAGAGAGTGCGCGCTGTTGCAAAGGCAGCACCGGTGCCGGAAATAGAAGCGCCGCAGGCAGCGGAGAAAGCGCCGGAGAGTGAAGCACCTGAGGCTGCACCCGACGAAGCGACCGAGAGCGAAACGCAACAGTGAACAACTGCAAAAAATGAATAGAGAAAGCCCACCGAGCTTCGGTGGGCTTTCTTCCATATCAAAGCATTTGAAAAATCCTTTTAAAAGTGGTTTAATAGGAGTATATCAAGCAAAGGGTAGGTGAAAAGCGGATGAACGTATATGATTTTGACGGCACAATTTATTGTAAAAACAGCACGGTGGATTTTGCCTTTTGGTGTATGAATCGCCACCCGAGTTTATACGTTACCTATTCCTTTAAAGTTCTCAAAGCATTCATTCTCTATAAAAGGGGAGTCATTCCGAACCATAAATTCCTGCGCAGATTATTTAGCTTTTTGACCAAGGTAGATGATTTTGATGTGCAGATTGAGCGCTATTGGGATAAAAACGAGAGCAGGATATCCGCCTGGTATCTGGCACAAAAAAGGGCGGATGACCTCATTATCAGTGCTTCGCCCGCCTGCATTATCGCGCCCATCGCCAAACGGCTCGGGGTTAACTTCGTAGCATCGGAGTATGATCGCGAGAGCGGCGTTTTTGTGCACAATCTGATGTATGCCAAAGAAAAAGCGCGGTATATTTATGATCAGGGTTTCCCGAAAATAGATAACTTTTACTCCGACTCCCTTTCCGATACACCGCTGGCACTATGCGCGGAAAAAGCCTATTTGGTGACCGATTATGCAAGCACCGTAACCGATTGGCCGCCGTTGGATGAAGAGACAGTCGAAGAAGTCAGGAAAATGATTGATACGGGTTGGAGTATTCACTTGGAATAGTCCACCTGCAGGAGAGCAATATGCTGTTTGAGCAATTAAAACAAAAAAGAGAAAAGCCGCTTCCTGTCTTGTTCGGTACAGATTGGTGGAGCGATTGCGATGATGTTGCCGCGCTCGATATTTTGCTCAAAGCGCAGTGCTGCGATTTGGTGGCAATAAAAGCTGTCGGCATCAATAGTGTCATGCAGTACTCCGCGCCGTCTTTACAAGCGGTGTGCGCGCAATACGGCCTGGGTGAGATTCCCATCGGTTTAGTTTCGAGTGCCCGGCGAAAAGGACTGTTGTGCCTGTACCAAAAAAAGCTCGCTGCGTTTTGCCAAAGCGGCTTAACGAATGCCGACTGCCCCGAGGCGTACAAACTCTATCGCAGAGAACTTGCCGCGCTTTCCGAAAAAGCGGTGATTTTAGATGTCGGCTTTCCCGGGCTGCTGATGGAATTGCTGCAATCGCCGCCGGATGAAATAAGCGATTTAAGCGGGGCAGAGCTTATCAAAGAAAAAGTTGCCGCCGTTATTGTGATGGGCGGTCGCTGGGATAAGCCCGGCGGCAAAGAGTATAATTTCAGCGCCTACAAAGTCAATCGCACAGCTGCGGCTTACCTGTGCGACCACTGCCCGGTTTCATTAATCTTCTTGGGCTATGAAGTCGGTAAAAATGTCATCACCGGCGGCAAGGCAGTGCCGGGGCTTACCGGAAGAGCCTACGCGGCGCACTTGAGCGGCAAGGGCAGACCTTCGTGGGACCCGATGGCGGCGCTGTTTGCCGTTATCGGCGATGTCGAAACAGCAGGGTACCGGTTGGTGCGCGGCAAAGCGGCAGTTGACCCCGCGAGCGGTAAAAACAGCTTTGTACCCGATGAAAACGGCAGTCATGCTTATTTGGTTAAGACCAAAGAGGATGATTATTATAAAGAACAAATTAATGCCATACTGATGATGGAAATAGAGAATCATGAGGAAAGAAATGCGTAAATTTTTAAATTTCGGTTCGTTGAATTTAGACTACACCTACCGCGTGGAGCACTTTGTGCGCGCCGGGGAAACGCTAGCGGCAAGTGAGTGCAAGACCTTTTGCGGCGGCAAAGGATTAAACCAATCTATCGCGCTTGCTCATGCCGGCGGCGAAGTGTATCACGCCGGCTGTATCGGTGCCGACGGTGCACCTTTGTTAGATGCACTGCAACACGCAGGTGTCAACACGGATTTTGTGCGCACCTTAGAAAGCGAAGCGACCGGCCACGCCATTATTCAAAACACGGCAGACGGCGAAAACTGCATTTTGCTTTTCGGCGGTGCCAATCGGTGCATCACGAAAGAACAAGTTGATAGTACGCTTGCGCACTTTGAAAGCGGCGATATGCTGGTGCTGCAAAATGAAATTAATCACATTGATTATCTTATTAAAGCGGCAAAGCAAAAAGGTATGTGCATTGCCTTGACACC
>SVOD01000085.1 GCA_015066575.1 Oscillospiraceae bacterium | reverse complement strand
CGACCTACGCCCTTAGCAGGGGCGCCTCGTCACCAACTTGAGTACTTCTCCGAATGGTAACTAAAATAACTGATATTCACTTATGAGTACAATGATTTGAACTCCTATGGGTACAAGGATTTGAGCCACAATAGCCTCTCACGAGAGCATGCAAGCAATAGGCTGCAATCCTCGCAAAAAATACGGTACAAATCATTCTTAGTGAGAGGTGTTTTACAGTTTTTACCTGCCTATTTTTTTCAAAGGCAAGGCAAAATAGTGAAGGAATGCTGTCGCATTGCGAGATATTTTAACGAAGCATTTGGAAAAAAGAGGCGGTTAAAACCTATTGGGGCTCGAATCTTTGTACCCAATTGGCGGAGAGGGTGGGATTCGAACCCACGGCTCTTTCGAGTCACCGGTTTTCAAGACCGGCTCCTTAAACCGCTCGGACACCTCTCCGTTTGCCAAATAATATTATCATACACCATTATAAATGTCAAGATGTATTTAATTGCTTTCTAAAAACGCTTCGATACTCTCCCCTGCCTGTTCAGGCATCACCGAGCGGTCAAACAAATATTTGATAATTTGCAATATTACCTGCGGTTTTTGAGACAAATCAGGGACGCTGTAGTAGGAAAAATCATCGCGCGCACAGTATTTGATGCGCAAACCGTAGACACTGATTGCGCCCAATTCCCCCTGCTGTGATTTGCTCTCCACCATTTTATACTCCAGCTGCCCCGCTTCTCCTGCTTGCTTGCGGCAAAATATTTCCATTTTTTCTCTCCCTTTTTTGTTTTTTTACAGCTTATCACTCCGGCGGTAAAAAAAAGCGCGAAAAAAAATAAAAAAAATAATATATATTGTATTGATAATAGAAATTTACTATGCTATAATACATTATATTGGGAGATTGCGATGAAAAAAGTATACCGAATTTTACCATTGATACTCATAGTGGCGATTGGAATTCTGTCCATTCGCCTTTTTATTGTATTTGTGCCAAAAAAAGCCGGGCACGAAGATACAAAAAAAGGCGTTGCCTACATCCAATCTTTAGAAGAAATCGGCGGTAATAAAGCAGACAGTATCGTCAAAAAAGCGCAAGAAAAATACGAGGGTGCCGAGCGCCGCAAAAAAATCGCCGCTGCCATCAAAGAGGGCAATTATGAATACGCTTTTAAAGATGTGCTCATTGTCGGTGACAGCATTATGAAAGCCATCTATGAATACGGCATTCTTGACTCTTCGCAAGTGTATGCCGAAATCGGTGCCGGCACCGCCTATCTTGATGATATGACGGATGATATTGTTGCCGCCAACCCGAAGGTATTGGTACTGCACTTCGGTGAAAACCAAATCAGCGGCGAAGACAACGCCGCAGCTTATGCAAAAGAATACGGAGAAATCATCTCTACTCTCAAAGAAAAACTCCCCGATACAAAAATTTATGTAGACAGTATCTTCCCCGTTTCCGACAGTGCGGTTGCCGCCGAGCCATATTTGAGCGCTATCGGTGCCTATAACGAAGCAATCGAACAGATGACAAAAGATGTTGGTGTGCATTACATTGATTATGACTCCATGTGGGCTTCTTTTGATAAAAACTACTATGATTTAGACGGTATTCATCCGATTTCTTCTTTCTATTCGGAGCAATTTCTGCCGTATGTACTGACGGAGGTGGGATTGAACGTTGACTAAGTATACTTACAAAATCATAGAGGTAGTGCTCGTTGTGCTGCTTATCGGCTTTGTGGCTTTTCTGTTCATCTCCAATTCCGGCGGCACAAAAAAGCGTGTCAAAGAAATTGCAGCGCCGGTTTTGCAGTCGGCTGACTTTTCGGCGCTCAGCCGCAAGACCGCCGCCGATGCCGCTAAAGTCTTCGGCTTTGATACGAGCAAGGAAGAAGGTATTCTTTACTACGCGAACGACGACATTATGGACTGCTCGGAGCTGCTCATTGTCAAGCTCAAGGATGAGGCGGATGCCGCCGCTTTTCAAGAAGCGATTGAGGCACGCGTGCAAAAGCAAAAAAACCTCTTTCAAAACTATGCACCCGACCAATATGCCCTGCTCAAAGCGGCGATTATCGAAACGAGCGGCAATACGGTCTTCTACTGCACTTCCAAAGATACCGATGCAATTTATGATGCTTTCAAAAAAGCATTGTAAATAAGGATTTGTCGAGCTATTTGGATTAAAAAGTTTACACTGATTTCGCCCGACTTTTCTCCCCCTCAGTCGCGCCAATCGCGCGCCAGCTCCCCTCATCAAGGGGCGCCAAGAAGCGGTTAAGATGAAAACATCGAACCAACTTCGATTGCTTTGTTTGCTCCGCAAACCCAACAAAAAATAGAGCGTCAGCGGAACGGGTGCGGGTGTCCCGCCCTCAACTCCACTCTCCACTCTTCACTCTCCTAACTTAAATAAGGATTTGCGAGCCCGCAAGGGGCTCGACAAATTTCTTTAGCCGAGCAATCGAAGATTGCGAACGCCAAGGTTTTGAGCCTTTGGCTCAGGTTCTTATTTATCGAAGAAAGGTAAATACATGGTATTCAGCTCATCCACATTTTTGATAGTCTTTTTGCCCGTCACGCTGGTGCTCTACTACATCGTGGGCGAAGTAGTGACAAGAAGCACGACTGTCAAAAACATCATATTGCTTTTAGCAAGCCTCTTGTTTTACGCATGGGGTGAGCCTGTTTATATCATTTTAATGCTCATCAGCATTCTCTTCAACTTCTTTGCGGGCAAAGATATTGACCGCGCAAAAAAAGAGGGCAACCGCGCCGGCGCCAAAGTCGCATTTATCATTGCGATTGTATTTAACCTCGCCGTGCTGGGCTTCTTTAAATATTTCGGCTTTTTGGTGGAAAACATCAATGCGCTTTTTCACATTGAGTTACAAATCCCGCAGTTGGCGCTGCCAATCGGCATTTCGTTTTACACCTTCCAAATTATGTCGTACATCATCGACCTGTACCGCGGAGAAACAGAGGTGCAAAATCACATTATCCCCTTTGCACTATATATCTCGCTGTTCCCGCAATTAATTGCCGGTCCGATTGTCAAATACAAAGATATTGCCTTGCAGCTCGAAAACCGCAAAGAAGACCTTAACACCTTCTCGCAGGGTATGCTCCGCTTTACGGTAGGGCTTTCCAAAAAGCTCATTCTCGCCAACACCTTGGGCGCAGTATTCACCACTATTCAAGCACAGGGTGCCGCCAATACTTCTCTGGCGAGCGCATGGCTGGGCATCATCTGTTATACCCTGCAAATCTATTTTGACTTCAGCGGCTATTCCGATATGGCAATCGGTCTGGGGAATATCTTCGGCTTCCGCTTCAACGAAAACTTCAATTATCCTTACATTGCGACAAGTGTGACCGATTTCTGGCGCCGCTGGCACATCTCGCTCTCCACCTGGTTTAAAGAGTATGTTTACATCCCGCTCGGCGGAAACCGCTGTAAAACGCCGCGTGTGATTCTCAATTTGCTGATTGTGTGGTTCTTGACCGGTCTGTGGCATGGTGCGGCATGGAATTTCATTGCGTGGGGCATGTTTTACGGTATACTGCTGATTATCGAAAAATATGTACTTGGAAAAGTGCTTGAGAAAATTCCGCGCTTTATTCGTCACATTGTCACTCTGTTTATTGTCATGATTGGCTGGGTATTTTTCTCGGCACCCGACTTAGGCGAAGCGGTACGATATCTCGCCGCCATGTTCGGCAAAGGCGCCGGTATTATGGATGCCAACGCCAAGTATTTACTGACCACCAATATCATTGCACTTATTGTCGGCATCTTCGCCGCGACACCTCTTTACAAGAAAGTCATCGCGCGCATGCGCCCGCAAACAGTCAGCCGCTTAAAAATTGCGATCTTTCCCCTTTTGCTGCTGCTGTGCATTGTGTTTATGATTAGCGAAACCTATAATCCATTCTTATATTTCAGGTTCTGATATGGCAAAAAAGACACCCGAAAAACCGCATACACCTTCGGCTTACGATGAATTTCTGCGCTCCGGTGAATTCGACACCATCGAGAGCGATATCGACTATTTTAGTGCAAAGCCGAAGCAACCCCAACCCAAGCGAGCCGCGCAAGCGCAGCCTCGCTCTGCCGGCGTGCGCACAAGCAGCAAAAAAACCATTAAACGCGCTGCCGTGCCGACGCAAACGGTACGCAAAGCAAAGCCTGCGGGCAAATCAAAGCGCAGCCGCAAAAAGACAGCTTCAAGCGGCAGTAAACTCTCGCAGGAGTACCTTGCCATGAAAGCAGAGCAGGAGCAACGCTCCGGCAAAGCACCTGCCAAAAAACGCTCTGTTCAATACCCGGAAAAAAAAGCACAACAGAGCCATGCACGTCAACAAAAGCAATACAAAAACGACAATCTGACCACCCTCATTACCGCAGCAATTCTCACTGCTTTGCTGTTTGGTTTTAGCATCATCACTCTTACAAGCAGAATTAAGCCTTACAGTGAAGATGAAAACCGCTACCTTGCCGGCAGACCGAAATTAAGCGCCGCCTCGGTGGCTGACGGTAAGTATATGGACGATATGGAGAACTACCTCTCCGACCAATTTGCAGGCAGAAGTGCATTAGTCAAAGCAAGAACCGCGCTGGATATCATGTGCGGCAAAAAAGAAATCAACAATGTTTACATTGGTAAAGACCACTTCTTATTTGAAAAGCCGACTGCCTACGATGAAGCGACAGTCGCGCCGACAATTGAAGCGATTAATAACTTCACAAACAAGTATAAAAAGCTCAACTCTTTTATGGCACTTGCACCGACCGCATCCTCGGTATTGTCGGATTTCATGCCCGCCAATGCCCCTGTCATTGACCGGCAAAAGCAAATAAAAACCGTTTATTCACAGTTACATAAAAGCATTCACGCGGTAGATGTTTACTCCACACTCGCGGGGAACGACGACAGAAAGAGCCTTTACTACCGCACCGACCACCACTGGACCACCCGCGCGGCGGAATTGGCATTTAAGCAAATTGCCGCAAATATGAAGCTTGACACTTCCAAAACCGCGATTGAGAGCCTGCCTGTTTCCAACACCTTCCAAGGGACATTAGCCTCTTCCTCGGGCTTATTCAACGCTAAGGATACAATCGAAATCGCTGTCCCGAAAACAGACGTAAAATATGTTGTGACCAATCTGAGCGAAAAGAAAAAGAGTTCATCGGTGTTTGTCAGTGATAAGCTTAAGCAAAAAAACCAATACGAAGTCTTTTTCGGCGGCAATTTCTCTCAGATTAATATCGACACCACCCTCAACTCCAAGCGCGTTTTGATGGTGGTCAAGGATTCCTATGCCAACTGCCTCATTCCGATGCTGGTACCTTACTACAAGCGCATTGTCATCATTGACCCGCGCTATTATACGGATGACATTAATAAAACCATAAAAAATGAAGGGGTAACGGATATATTATGGCTGTATAATGCCGATACTTTCCTTGCCGATACCTCCATTCAAACAGTTTTCAGGTGAGTTATGAGTATGAAAGAAAGCCTGGTGCGCTGCGCCGCAAAACTGCCGGGAGCCCTCTCGCTGATGTGCGCAATCAATGCCAAAAAAGTGCGCGCCAAATACGGTGATTTACCGGTACAACCCAATAAAATCGTTTTTACCAACTATATGGGAAAGGGCTACGGCTGCAACTGCCGCCCCGTCGCGCAGGAACTTATTGAGCGCGGTGCCGATTTTGATATGGTGTGGGCAGTGAAAGACCCCGAGAAGCAGCGCGGCGGGTTTCCCGACAATATTCGCTTGGTGAAATATGGCAGCGAAGAGATGATGCGCGAATACGCCACTGCCGGCTTTTGGGTCTGCAACTACCACTTGGTCGATATATTTGGTCACGGTTTGCGCAAAAAAGAGGGGCAAACCTATATACAGATGTGGCACGGTTCTTTTGGCATCAAGCGCCAGGAAAAAGATGTGGCGGCGCTGACAAAAGATAAGGTTTGGGTTAAGTTCTCAAAGATGAATTCCCAAAACACCGACTATTGGATTTCCAACTGCCGCTTTGAGGATGATGTGTATCCCCGCTCTTTTTGGGATGTCAAAAACATCAAGCCCTTCGGGCACCCGCGCAACGATATCTTCTTCCGCCCGCACGGCGAGATGCGCCGCGCCGTGAAAGAAGCGTTGGGTATTCCCGCAGACTGCCGTTTTCTGCTGTATATTCCCACTTACAGGGACGATATGAGTACCGCATACTACAATGTGGATTTTGCCGCGCTCAAAGCCGCGCTGGAAGAGAAAACCGGAAAACCTTGGAAAATCGCCGTCCGCCTGCACCCGAAGCTCGCCGAAAGGGCAAGCGAATTTGTGCCGGTAAGCAGCGATGTGGTCGATGCAACGGGCATTGAAGATATCACCGACCTGCTCGCAAGCGCCGACGCGGCGCTGACCGACTACTCCTCGGCTGTCTTTGACTTTATGCTCTCGCGCAACCCGGCGTTTATCTACGCGACCGATATCGAAAAATACAATACCGACCGCGGCTTTTACTACGATATTTACACCACGCCCTTCCCTGTTGCGACCAACAACGAAGAGTTGCTTGATAACATTCGCAACTTTGATGCGGCACGGTATCAGGAAAAAATCGATGCCTTTTTAGCTGATAAGGGTTCCTATGAACGCGGCACCGCCGCAAAGCAGGTTGCGGATTTGATTTGTACGCAGATTAAATGAATATCATCTATGCGCCGGGCACTATCATCCCTAATGAAAACGAGGCTGTCTCAACACATTTCGTTGAGGCAGCCTCTTATTTACCGCGCAATCGGCTTGACTAACTGCGCCTAACGCGGTTGATTTTTCGCTTTGTTTGTGCTACAATAACTTTGCTACGTAAATTCGAATAAATTCTCAACCAAAAGTGTGTATTTTTATTTCGGTAAAAATGCAGGCTCTTTTTAGCACACCTTTGGTTGATGTTGAATTTGCGTAGCAGCAGGAGCTATGCGTTTTTCGTGCGTAGCTTCGCTACGCACTTTTTTTACTGTGGAGTTAATTATGGATTACTGCAAAGCCCACGTGTTGATAAGGATAATAAGCCTCATTTTTATCTTTTTGCACAATAACTTCGTTACCCCCCCTTGGCAGGCGTCAGCCTTGCCAAGGGGTTTGTGCCTTGTTCTTGTACGAAAAATCTTAAAAATGAGGTGCAACGCAGTTCAAATTGTTTGAATTTGCTTAAATTGGCAATTATCAAATGTGCTGATACTTTGTGTATTAGTGCATTTTAGAATTGCCAAGGTGAGTGAAGTCAGGCAATTTGAACCTTGTTTTCCTTAACAGCACGTGGGCAACGCTTTACAAAAAGATGTTTTTTAAAAGATAATGCCATCGGTGAAAACACGAGTTATACCACCAAATTCAGAGAGGATGTGCTTACCGAAAGGTTGGGGCTGTATGAAGATTTGGGTTTTTCCCCCGGTGAACTTGCCGATTTGTTATTGGATACCGATCTTCTCAATGCAGACCAAATGGAACTGTTAAAACTTGTTAAACTGCGCGCAGAAGAATTTGATAAAAGGAATTATTATACGTAATATGCAGACAAGTAACCCCGGTTTAAATGCAACGCATCGCGTTGCCACCTTTCGCTAACTGCTAACGGCTAATAAGCTAATATGCTAAAAAAGCGAGGCATTGGGGCACCCTCAATAAGGAGGAATTGGTTTTTGCGTTGTTCTTTCATCCGCCTAAGCGATAAAAAATCCCTTGAATACGGCAAGTATGCAAAGAATTTTTTCTCACTTATTCGAATAAAATAACTTAGCAAAAACTGCGCAGCACTCAAAATCAGCCTATTTTTTGTTAGAATAAAGCAGAAAACTGCCGATTTGGCTGACGCCAACCGGCAGTTTTTGCTGCAATTATAGCGAAAAAGAGGCGATTTTGAGCAGTTCCTCCTTATTAAGGGTGCCCCTTTGCCTCGCTTTTATATATAGTTATTCTTTTTTAAAAAGTCATTAACACGGTGGAGAATGTTTTTATCATTCTCAAATTTCAGATGCTTCATCGCCTTGCCGAAATCCAGCCACAGGTAATCTTCAATCTCTTCTTCCTGTATGCTTGTTTTCGGATTTTCGCAGGTAGCCGCATAGATGTAAACAACTTTTTCAATCTTGTGCTGAATGGAGTACTCGCTCTTTGCCTTGAAGCCCTCTAAAATATGAATATCTATGCCGGTTTCTTCCTTGACTTCGCGCATGGCCGCCTGCTCATCCGTTTCGCCTTCTTCCACATGCCCTTTCGGGAAAGACCAATGTGCAGAGCGACGGTTTTTAATAAGCAGATAACGCACCACACCGCCGATTTCGTGAAAGACCACCGCACCGCTTGAGCGCTCATACAGGCAATCGAGTTCAAACGGGAAATAATCTTTTAAAGCAGCTAACTGCTGCTCAATTTCGTGCACAATAAAGCGCTTGGATTTAGGTGAAACCACGAGCGTTTTTTCGCCGGTATTTGTATTGGTTAAAATGGCAATAATTCTGCCTTCAAATTCTCTAACCGGATGATGAATGCCCAAAATATAGGCACCGGTGTGTTCGGGTAACTGAATACGCTTGCCGGTTGCGTAGCCGAAATTAACCGGGTACTCGAAGCCGTAAGCCGTATCGACAGAACCGATTGGTCTGCTGACACTGACCCTGCAATATTTTCCTAACATGTAATACTCCTGAAAATGCCACCCTAATAACAGTGGCGAACGATATAATGGTAGTATTATAATATATAATGTCGGAAAATACAAGCCTTTTATCAAATAAGGATTTGTCGAGGTCTGCGACCTCGACAAATCCTCATTTTTCAAAAGAACTTCATCACAATCATTGCCGCGACGGCGGGAATACCGCCGAGCGCACTGCTTGCCAGGCTGACAGCATTGACCGGCACCGATACGGCAGTCATCAGCGATGTAAAATGAATGCCTAATAACAGCCCGATGCCCGACACTGCGGAAAAGAGCAGGCATTTCAAAAAGCCGCACTTGGCGCACACCGCAAAAATGCACACCACCCCGCACAGCACAAAAAAACCTATCATCAAAAGAAAACGCATATTCAAGACTATCACCCGTATACAGTATGCAGGCGATCAAAGAAATATGCCCGATTTCTTTGATTGCAGCAAACAGGTCACAGTATACAGACTACAGTATGCGTTGCACCGCAACCGCTCTATACTCTAAACCAATCAGTACCACTAGTAAACTAGTGGTTTGCACAGGCCCTATAAGGGCCGCCTACAGGCTGAGCCCCTAAAAGGGGC
>SVOD01000084.1 GCA_015066575.1 Oscillospiraceae bacterium | reverse complement strand
CCTGTGTCCAGTTTTTGAGGCTGACCTTGTAGGTGGTCAGGTTCATCAGCGCCATCAGTGAGGCGCAAACACCGCAGCCGCTGGTTGCCACTGTCGCCGAAGGGTGCGCCGGTGATGGGTAAGGGATAGAAGCGCCCAAAGTGCCGTTTTGTTGAATGTAAACATAACTCATCGCGCCGTGACCTCGCTTTCATCTTCGGTGTTGTAGCAGTCTTTCTGTGTCGGCTCGCACACCGTACCCATCAGGGCATTTTCGATGTGGCGGCGTACAAAGCAGTAGTAGCAAAACATCAGTATAAATTGGCATGCCGGTGCGCAAAACAGCGGCGGCACAAAGCTGCCGAGCAGTCGGGCAATGCCCGCTGCAATGAGCGCCGAGATAAGGTATAGTAAGCAAAACTCCGGTTTTGCGGGAATGGTTTTCATTATAGTATTCAACCCTTTCATATTTATTCGGAATGCGGAATTATTGGTGGCAACGCTTTGCGTTGCATTGTAATGTGCCGCAAGCGGCATAACTGTAAACTGTCTTCTGTTCTCTGTGAACTATGGAAGGCGTGGTAATGGATTGCCATGCCTTCCATTCTATGTCAAAATGCAAAAAAATGTGCAAAATGGTGCATAAAATACTAAAAATATTCAAAAATTTGGCAAAATTTCTGCATAAAATACTTGAAAAATGAATAAATATGCATTATAATAGTGGCATTGTTATATTTATTATTATATAAAGGGGAAAACCATGAATAAAGCAGATATCAAAAAAGTCGTATTAGCATACAGCGGCGGGCTGGATACTTCCATTATCATTCCGTGGCTCAAAGAAAACTATAATAATTGCGAAGTCATTGCCGTGGCAGGTAATGTGGGGCAGGCGAGCGAACTCGAAGGGCTGGAAGAGAAAGCGATTAAAACCGGCGCGAGCAAGTTATATATTGAAGATTTAACCAAGGAGTTTGTCGAGCAGGTGGGCTTTGAAGCGGTCAAGGCAGGCGCCAAGTATGAGGGCGATTATTTGCTCGGTACGGCACTGGCGCGCCCGATTATCGGCAAGCGTTTAGTCGAAATCGCGCAGGCGGAAGGTGCCGATGCGATTTGCCACGGCTGTACCGGTAAGGGCAATGACCAGGTGCGCTTTGAAATGGCAGTGCGCGCGTTTGCGCCCGATATGCCGATTATTGCGCCCTGGAGAGAATGGGAGCTCAAGTCGCGTGAAGAGGAAATCGCCTATGCCGAGGCGCACAATGTGCCGCTTAAAATCAACCGCGAAACCAATTATTCCAAAGATAAAAATATATGGCACTTATCCCATGAGGGCTTGGATTTGGAAGACCCGACCAATGAGCCGCTTTACGATAAAGAGGGCTTCCTCGAGATGAGCGTGGCGCCCTGGAATGCGCCGGATGAGCCGACCGTTATCTCCATTCACTTTGAAAAAGGCGTGGCAACGGCGGTAGACGGTGTGGAACTTGACGCTGTGGCGTTACTCACCAAGCTCAACGAAGTCGGCGGTGCCAACGGCATTGGTCTGAACGATTTAGTCGAAAACCGCATGGTCGGTATGAAGAGCAGGGGGTTGTATGAAAACCCCGGCGCATCGATTCTTTACCGCGCGCATCAGGTGCTTGAAACCATTACGCTCGATAGGGAAACCATGCACTATAAAGAGCTCGTCGGTGTCAAGTTTGCCGAGCTGCTTTACTACGGGCAGTGGTGGACACCGCTACGCGAATCCCTGCAGGCGTTTGTCGATAAAAGCCAGGAAACCGTCACCGGCGATGTGGTGCTCAAACTCTATAAAGGCAATATGATTACCGTCAGCGTCAGCTCCCCCTATTCGCTTTATGATGAAGAGGTGGCAACCTTTGATGAAGACGAGGTCTTTGACCAAACCGATTCCAAAGGCTTTATCAGCCTGTATACGCTGAGCACCAAGGTGCACGCAAGAATGAAAGAAAAAATTAAGTAATTTTTTATTTCATTCAGTGTTCAGTGTTCAGTTTTCAGTGTTCAGTAGGGGCGGATACTATCCGCCCATTTTGATAAGAGATAAGAGGTTGCAGGGCATACCTTGCAACAGAGAAGAAGATTATGGAAAAACTTTGGACAGGGCGCTTTCAAAAGCCCTTAAATGAAATTGCGGATGCGTTTAACGCTTCTATCACCTTTGACAGCCGGATGTGCTTGCAGGACATCACCGGTTCGATTGCGCACGCTTCAATGCTTGCCAAGCAGGGTATTATCTCCGAGAGCGAGAAAGAGAGCATTGTTGAAACACTCGGTGCCATTGCCGCCGATTTGCAAAGCGGTGCGCTGGAAATTGACACCTCTTGTGAGGATATTCACATGTTTATTGAGGGTGAACTGACTGCGCGCATCGGCGATGTCGGCAAGAAACTGCACACCGCCAGAAGCCGTAACGACCAGGTCGCGCTCGATTTGCGCCTGTACCTGCGCGAGGAGTGCGCCGAGATTGTGGAGCTCATCGGCGCGGTAATCACGGCGGTGGTCGGCGTTGCCGAGAAAAATGTCGATACCATTGTGCCCGGCTACACTCACCTGCAGCGCGCACAGCCCATTAGCTTTGCGCACCATCTCTTGGCGTACTGCGCGATGTTTGAGCGCGATAAAGGGCGTATACAAGATGCTTTGCAGCGTATGGACAGCAGCCCCATCGGCTCTTGCGCTTTAGCGGGCACGACTTATGCGACCGACAGGGAATATGAGGCGCAGCTGCTCGGTTTTTCAACCCCCTGCCGCAATAGTATTGACGGCGTTTCGGATAGGGATTTTTGCTTAGAACTGATGAGTGCGTTTTCGATTACCATGATGCACCTTTCGCGCTTTTGCGAAGAGATTATTTTGTGGTCGAGTTGGGAATTTCGCTTTGTGGAATTAGATGATTCTTTTACCACCGGCTCCTCGATTATGCCGCAGAAAAAGAATGCCGATATGGCGGAGCTTATTCGCGGCAAAACCGGCAGGGTTTACGGCAATTTATTCGGGCTCTTTACCACGCTCAAAGGCTTGCCGCTGGCGTATAATAAGGATATGCAGGAAGATAAAGAGGGTATTTTTGACAGCATTGATACGCTCAAAATGAGCCTGCAGGTCTTTGCGCCGATGGTCGCGAGTATGCATGTTAAAAAAGAGAATATGCTCGCCGCGGCAAAGGGCGGGTTTATCAACGCCACCGATTTGGCGGATTACCTCACCAAGAAGGGAATGCCCTTCCGCACCGCCTACAAATTGACCGGTCAAATTGTGGCGTACTGCATTGAAAACGGCTTGGATTTAGAGAGCGTGGATTTGGCGCGGTACCAAGAGTTTTCGCCTCTTTTTGAAGCGGATTTGTATGAGGAAATTTCTCTGCAAGCCTGTGTGAACAAGCGCATCTCGCAAGGCGGCACGGGGCAGGAGAGCGTGCAATCGCAGATTGCTTATTACAAAAAGATGTGAAGTAAAACCTTCACATCTTTTTGTAAGTTTTCAGTTTTCAGTTTTCAGTGTTCAGTAGTGCCGCTTTGCGGCACTTTTTTATGCAGCGCCTCGCGCTGCCACATTTAATTCCGAATTCCGAACTCCGCATTCCGAATTATCACAAAAGCAGGGGGGAACCCTGCTTTTGTGAGAAATGCCAACTATAATTAACAAAGTTTATTAATTATTCCTTGAATAACAGAAAATTTCGCAATATTTTTATTTAAATTGCACAAAAATATCCCCTTTTTTTAACTAATATTCCAGTAGAAAAATGCTGTTTTTTATTATAAAATAATTATAAGTGTAAATATGAAATGATAGTTTAATTATATTATCCCCAAATAGGAGGTATGGCAATGACTCATTCCATTCTGAAAAAGAGTTTATCGGTTTTGCTGTGCGCAGTGATGCTTGTGTCGTGCTGGGTATTTGCAGCCCCGCAGGCAGAAGCGGCAACGAGAGATACCTACTCTTTTGATTTCTCACTGACTACCGAAAACAATGCGGACTGTAACGATAACGGTCATCCCGTTTTGGAAATTTACGGTAAACCTGCCAACGGCACCGGCGCGGAAGAACCGCTGCTGCAGCTGGAGCTGGATTACGATTATATCCAAAAGAAGAACACCTATACTTACAGTGCAACCACCAATAAGTTCCCCACAAAGGTCTTTTTGAGCATCGATTTTGATGGCGGCGGCTGGAGAAAGTGGGAAGGTAAGTTTAAACTTTCCGTCAACGGCACCTATGTTATCAACGATACGAGCAATCGTGTTTTAGAAGGTGCTAACCTGTTTTCTCATGAACTTAAGAGCATGACTGTCAATGTTGCCGGTAGTTATTACCCGTCGATACAAACTTGCAATTTCACCAAAAAACCGCCGACAAGCGTGACCATTCCGCGCACGGATGAGCAGATTTATTCCTGCCCGGTCGCAGCGGAACTGGTGGACCAATACGGTGTGCTGTGGCATGATGAACCGAGCATCTCTTTTGACAGCTTTCACAGCGGTGTCAATCTTAACGACGGCGTTTTGACCATCTCTTCGGACGCTAATTCGGCAGACGGTTCCAATTCTTCCTTCAAACTCAACGCTGCCTACGATGTTTACAGCACCAGTGTCACGGTTAGTCTGGTCAATGCTTCTTACTCTTACGAGTTCCAAAATGAAGAGGGCGCGACCATTTCTTCCGGCACCTTGCGCTACGGTCAAACCGTGCCGAAACCGGCAGATTTAACCAAAGCGTATGACCGCGTGAATCACTATATCTTCCAAGGCTGGAACCCCAACGATGTCAGGCTGCAAAAAGACACGGTCTTTAAGCCCAACTTCAAGCAGGAAGCGCACCAGTTCTTAACCTATACTTCCGACAGAAACGCCACTTGCGTCAACGATGGCACCAAGACCAGCGTTTGCACCTGCGGCGCGGAGAGAACCGTGACCGATGAAGGCTCGGCATTGGGGCATGCTTACACTTACAATGTGACCACACAGCCGACCTGTACCACGCCCGGTGTGGCTACCTACACCTGCACCAGACCGGGTTGCGGCAGCACCTACTCCACGCCGATTGCGGCGACCGGCCACACCTATCAGACCGAAGTGGTCGCACCCACTTGTGAAGCGCAGGGTTACACCCTCCACGCTTGCCAAAACTGTGATGAAAGCTATAAAGATAATTACACCGACGCTCTCGGGCATTTGTGGGATGACGGTGTGGTGCAAACCCCGGCAGGCTGCACCACCGAAGGCACCAAGGTCTATACCTGCTCGCGCTGCCATGGCACACAGAGCGAAGCGATTGAACCGTTAGGTCATACCTTTAAAACCTGGACTATCAAAAGCTACGCCACCTGCACCGAGGATGGTGAAAAGTTCAGCACCTGCTCCCGCTGTAAAGAAAAGGTAACGCAAGTTCTCCCGGCATTCGGCCACTCCTGGTCGGATTGGGAAGAAGATGCGGCACCCACCTGTGAAGGGGAAGGCTCCAACATGCGCTACTGCATGATTTGCAGCGAAGAAGAGCATCAGCCCATCGCTGCTTTAGGTCACGCGATGGTGGAAACCGTTCAGGCACCGCAGGACGGTAAAGACGGTATGATTTACTACACCTGCTCCAGGCAGGGCTGCGGAAAGTGTGCAACTTGTGTGATTAATGCGCAGGGCGAAAAAGAAATCGGCGAAATCTGCGAACCGGAAGAATTGCCGGAAAGCACAGTCGATATCCCGACCGCTGCATTTAATACTTACAACAGCATTGAAGACCATTATAATTATGTCAACCGCGGCGCTTCGTTGAGAGTTGACCCGAATGCACCTGCCGATAAGCAGGCACTGCGCTTTAGCGCATCCTTGCTTATGCCCAAGGGTGTAAGCGTTGTGGACTACGGCTATGTCTACACCAATGAAGACCATTTCCGCTCTATTAACAGCCTGGTTATTGGCGGTGACGGTGTGGTGCAAAAATCCATTATTAACGGCAAGTCCACCAGCCACCAGATCGAGCAGGGTGAAGTGAAGACCTTCAACATTGTGCTCGATATCAACAAGGGCAACTGGGGTAAGAACTATATCGCAAGACCGTATATCATTTATCAATATGCCGGCGAACAGTTCACGGTGTATGATGCGATGTATTCCAGCCGCAGTGTCAACTACATTGCCGAAAAGGTGCTGCAGTCACCGACCGAGCGCCAATCGGTAAAAGATTACATTCAAAGCAAAATATTCGCATAACAAAAAAGGATTTGGCGCGCTCTGTGAGCGCGCCAAATCCTTTTTTGAGTTTTCAGTGTTCAGTGTTCAGTTTTCAGTTTGCAAATAAGATTTGGCAGCGCCAAATCTTATTTGCATTTATTCGGTAAATGTTGTAAAATAAAATAGTATTCTATAATATATATTAATAAGGGAGTATGTATGGAAAAGAACAAATACACCAGCCCGCTTTCCACCCGCTATGCGAGTGATGAAATGCAGTACCTGTTTTCGGAAGAATTCAAATTTAAAACCTGGCGCAAACTGTGGATTGCGCTCGCCAAAGCCGAGCAGGAGTTGGGGCTTGCGATTAGTGATGAGCAAATTGCGCAACTCGAACAGCATCAAGATGATATAAATTATGAAGTTGCCGAGGCGCGCGAAAAGCAGGTGCGGCACGATGTGATGAGCCATATTTATGCCTACGCGCAGCAGTGCCCGCTTGCGGAGCCGATTATCCACCTGGGTGCCACCTCTTGCTATGTGGGCGATAATACCGATGTCATTATCATCAAAAATGCGGCGCAGTTGGTGCTCAAGAAGTGCGCGCAGGTGCTCAAAAACCTGCAAAAGTTTGCACTCGCTTATAAAGACTTACCCTGTCTCGGTTACACCCACCTGCAGCCGGCGCAGTTGACCACGGTCGGCAAGCGTGCCACCTTGTGGATGTATGAACTGGTGCAGGATATTGAGGAACTCGAATTTCGCCTCTCCAAACTTTGCCTGTTAGGTTCCAAAGGCACCACCGGCACGCAGGCTTCCTTTATGGAACTGTTTGAGGGCGATGAAGAGAAAGTCAAAAAGCTCGAAGCGCTGATTGCCGAGAAGATGGGCTTTAGCGCCTGTGTGGCAGTGAGCGGGCAAACCTATTCGCGCAAGGTTGATGCCTATATGCTGGGGGCGCTGTCGGGCATTGCGCAGAGCGCCTATAAGTTTGCCAATGACTTGCGTATTCTCCAGTCTTTTGAAGAAATGGAAGAGCCGTTTTCAACCAAGCAAATCGGTTCCTCCGCGATGCCGTATAAGCGCAACCCGATGCGCAGTGAGCGTATTTGCGCTTTAGCGCGCTATGTGATGTGCGATGCCCTCAACCCGGCTATGACAGCCTCTACCCAGTGGTTTGAGCGCACACTCGATGATTCTGCCAACAAGCGCATTGCGGTTTCCGAAGCGTTTTTGGCAGTCGATGCCATTCTCAATATCTATATGAATATCACCGAAGCGCCGGTGGTCTATGAGAAGGTCGTCACCCGCCGTGTGATGGAAAAACTGCCGTATATGGCAACGGAAAATATTTTGATGGAAAGCGTCAAGCGCGGCGGCAATCGCCAGCAGCTGCACGAGCGCATTCGTGAACTCTCTCATGCGGCAACCGCGCGCGTGAAATTAGAGGGCAAGCCCAATGATTTGATTGAGCGTATGGCAGCAGATGCCGCCTTCCCGCTGACGATGGAAGACATTCGGGCGCAGCTTGACCCCGCACTCTATGTGGGCAGGGCACCCTCGCAAACCGTGGAATTCTGCCGCGAGGTGGTCGAACCGGTGTTGGCGCGCTATGCCGGGGAAGAAATAAAGAGCGAATTAAGTATATAAGGTTATTGCAATCACAGGCTGTTCTGTGGTACAATAATTATAATAAATTTTGGAGGGTGTTATTATGAAAGTATGTCCCAACTGTCAAACCACACATGATGATTCCATGGCGTTTTGCCTGCAATGCGGTACAGCATTGGTAGATGCTCCGGCTCCCGAGGCACAGGCGGCTCCGGCTTATGCAGCTCCGGCTCCCGAAGCGCAGGCAGCTCCGGCTTATGCGGCTCCGGCACAGCCTTATAATCAGGCGGCATATGCCCAACCGGCAGCCCAGGCAGACCCCGACAACCACACTGCAGAGTTTGACTCGGAAGATATTGCCGAGAATAAAATCTTTGCGATTGCTGCGTATCTCTTCGGTGCTATCGGCATTATCATTGCCGTGTTGTGCGCGAAAGATTCCGCTTTTGTGAAATTCCACATTAAGCAAGTGTTGCGCTTGAGTGTTGTGATGCTCTTAACAGCAATTATTACAAGCGCATTGTGCTGGACCATTATTGTCGGTATTGCCGGCGGTGTGTTTATGTGCATCATTTCCGTTATCTACATCATCGGCTTTGTGCAGGCTTGTAAGGGCGAAGCAAAAGACTTGGCGATTATTAAGAAATTCAAGTTTTTGAAGTAAGAGAAAATGAGGTGAAGGGATGTATTGCCAAAATTGCGGAACATTATTAAATGGCGGTGCAACCGTATGCCCTGTTTGCGGTACACAACAGGCTAATGCACAAGCGCAGTATCAGCAACCCCAATATCAGCAGCCGATGTATCAAAACCCTGTCGGTAGTGTGGAGGCGGAAATGAACAACATTCACACGCTCGGTTTGGTTGCCTTGATTGTTGGTATCTTTGTACCGTTGGTAGGGTACATTTGCGGAGCTATCGGACTTTCCAAAATTGGCAAAATAAAGTCCTTTGCGACTCCGGCACAACAGCCGGGACTGAAGAAAGACAAAACTCTGTGCATCTTGGGTATTGTCATTCCGGCAGCATTAAGAGTTTTGGGTATTGTCCTTTATATTGTTGTTTTCTCTTCAATGTATTATACGATGTATTCATAAGAGCAAATCATTTCGGGCGTGCATTTTGATTTGCACGCCCGCGAGTGATTTTAATGGTTGATTTTTATAAAAAAAGGTGCTATAATATCAAAGTTGAGTTGGGAGAGCGCGCACCAAGCGGTGTGGCGGCGACCAAAAACTTTAATATGGGGGTATAGCTCAGTTGGGAGAGCGCTTGACTGGCAGTCAAGAGGTCAGCGGTTCGAACCCGCTTATCTCCACCAAGAAAGAACGCCGCTTGTCAAAAGCGGTGTTCTTTCAATTAAATCCACCTAACGGTGGATGAAATCCTTGCAAAGCTCGGATGAAATCGCAAGCGATGAAATCCGCAAGGCGGATGGTGGATTTGATTTCATCGGGCAATGCCCGATTTCATCATAATTTATTATGATTTCATCTTTTTGCATAGCAAAAGATTTCATTAAATAGAAGCAAGCGAGTTCGCTTTTGCGAACTCGCCTTTATCATGCAAGGCAGGGCAAAAAGGTTTAAATCCTAACAGGTTTTGGTTGCCTCTTTTACCCTAATACTGCGTTAAAACGC
>SVOD01000083.1 GCA_015066575.1 Oscillospiraceae bacterium | reverse complement strand
AAATCTTTGATTTGGTTAGTTGGTCGGGTTCTTAATATGCCAATATGCTAACTGCTAATAGGCTTCAAATAAGGATTTGGGAGCCCGCAAGGGGCTCCGCAAATCCTTATTTGCCGTATTCAATAATATTCGCGCCGACAATCTGCTGCTTCAAATCCGCGCCGGCATCAAACTTAATGACCACTTTGTCACCGGGCTTCATAATCACTGCCGCATTGTTTTCGGCAGCGGAAAGTTTAAAGTAATTTTCACTGTCTTTAAGCTTAATAAAGTAATAGGTGTTGCCCTCAATGACCGCGGAGCGAATGTCCTCAATCACGCCCTTCGCCTCGGTCGTTTGAGCAGGCTTGTCATTGACCAGCTTCTTGTTGCCGAGCAGCGCCTCATACTTTGCCTTGCACACCTCGGGGTCAGTGCTGTTGGCAAAGGATACAATCTGGTATTGCTTGACATTGACCATCGCGTAGCCCTTGACCAGCGCGGAGGTATCTTTCATCGCCATAAAGTAGGTCGGCTGCCCGTCCACATTTAACAGCAGCGGGAAGGTCGCCGTATACTTGTAGTTTTGCGCCTCACCCTCGGCGGAGCCCATCGCCACCGACTCTATCGCACCCGAAAGCGCATAGAACTTGGTCTGCTTGGTGCGCTGGTTGGAGAGCAGAAAACCGATGTTGCCGGTGTCGCCGTTGACACTCGTCACGCCCGTGTACATATACACATCGTCATTTTGGGCGATGTAGTTGTAGCCGTCCGTCGTGTTCTTGACGCCCTTCTGCCCGATAATGGAATTCCAGAAGCCGTAGGCATACGTGCCGTGATAATTATACTGGTTAATAATCAGGTCGGCAGGCACCGCTCTGTCCACCCAATTCGGCACCTTGTCAAGCGCATAGAGTTCGCTCTCACCCGTGACGGCATTGAGCAAAATCACTTCTTTAATATCCTGCCCGCCGAAGAGTCCGATGGTGTTGCGGTAGCACGAAACAATCCAATACGGCACGCCCTTGTCATCAATCTCGAAGTTATACGAGTAAATCATCTTGGTCGGGTAGTGGAATTGAACATAGCGCGAGAGCTTGTGGTTAAAAAACTCGCTTTCGGAGTATTTAATACCGCTCTCAAGCCTTGCCACCTTTGCCTCCTGGGTGACCATATTAATCATCACATAAGCGGGCAAGCCCTCTTTGGTATGCTTAAACCACTTGAAGAAATCGCCGTAGCGCAGGGTTGTCACGCGATAGGGCGTACCCTTGTAGTTAATCTGCGTGTAGTAACTGTCGTCCACCTCAAACTGGCTGACCATATCGGAAAGCTCGCCGAGTTTGGCGTTACCGAGTTTGATGGCGCTGTCATTGTCGAGCATGGGGATTTCATCAAAGCCGATGTCCTCAATGTCCTCGGTAAAATTACCGTCGCTGATGTTAATTAAATCCGCATAGCGGCGCGCGTTGAAAAAGGTGCTCGAAATCAGCAGTCCGATGCCCAGCACCAGCAGGCACAGCACAATCACCACACCCGAAGTCTTAAACGAGTGCTTAACGGCAAACTTCACATTTTCCGTACGCCTGCCAAACACGCAAAGAACAGTCAGTATCACCGCATAAATGACCGCCGTCATAATTAAAAACATCCAAAACTCTTGGCTTTTCAAGTTAATGGGCGGGTGGCTGACATAGTAGCGCACTGCGGTAATGACCAGTGTTAAAACTGCGGCAATCGCAATCTTCTTTCCCTTATGTTGCGGCACAACTTCCACATAGTCTTTGTCAAAAACCTCTTTGATTTTACTAAAGATAAAGCCGAAGCCGCCGCCTCTTGTTCCTTCCATAATAACATCCTCACTTTTATTTTGTGTAAAGCAAAATCACTTTACATTAACAACTGTAATTCTTCCGCGCGCAGTTCGCGGCATTCCCCCGGTGCAAGGCTTTCATCGAGCGCCACCGCGCCGATTGCCGTACGCTTAAGGTAGGTTACCGAAAGCCCGTTGGCGCGAAACATCCGCTTAATCTGGTGATACTTTCCCTCTTTGATTTTGACAACTGCCTCTTTTTCGCCGCAAATTTCGAGCGCGGCGCTCATGCAAAGCGTGCCGTCAAAAAGCTCTACACCTGCCGCAAACTTTGCGGGCAAATCGGCGGGTACGGGCTTGTCCGTTTGCACATAGTAGGTTTTTTCCACATGCTTTTTCGGGCTCAAAATGTTGTGGGCAAAAACACCGTCATCGGTAATGAGCACAAAGCCCACCGTATCTTTATCGAGCCTGCCGGCGGGAAACAAGCCTTTGCGCCGCCACCGGGGCGGCACCAGGTCTATGACCGTTTTCTCCCGCGCGCTTTCGCTCGCGCTGATAACGCCTTGCGGCTTGTTGAGCATCAGGTACAGGTGCTCCTGATACTGCGCCGGCTTGCCGTGCAGGCTCACCTGCTCCGGCGCGACTTTTGCCTCGCAGTCGGTACAAACTTCCCCCGCCACGCTGACCGCGCCGCTTTTGATTGCGCGCTTGGCATCGCGGCGCCCGAGTGCAAAAGCGCGGGCAATAATTTTATCCAGTCTTTCCATAATTGAATGCGTGCATAAACCCGTCCAACTTCACGCTGCACACATCTCCTGCAATAATTTTTGAGTGATACACAATCAAATTTGCGCGCACGGTTTTCTCGCTGTCCTTGATTTCGGGGTAGTTTTTTACGGCGTAGGAATAGCTTTTTGCCTGCTTGCCCTTGTACTGATTCAAATCAAAGCCCTGCGAGACTTGTATTTCGTTGTAAGAAATATATGTATCATTAAACTGCGCGGGTATGGTAATATCTTTGACCTCTACGGGTTCGTCTACTATATCATACCCGAAATGCTCAATAAATGCAATACGCTCTTGGTTTGTTTCCCCTTTGAGCGATACGCCCAGCACGGAATTGGTCTGCTTGGCGCGCCCCGGCACGGCAAAACACAGCACCACCAGTGCCAGGAGCACCAGCAATGCGCCGAAAATGGTTCGTTTGTTTGCTTTAAAAGAATAAATAAACATCGTTTTCACCTTCCTGCAGTTTTTTCTTCTACACTAATCTATGCAAAAAAAGCATTTCATATTCATAATAGCGCCGTTTCGGTAAAGAATAAAAGTGAAAAAATGAAAGACGGTGAGTGAAATGAAAAAACTTTCTAAACGCAATCTTGCGCGCATTGTTGCCTTTTTGGCGGCAGGGCTGTGCGCGCTCGCGCTCTTTGGCGGCATGGCAATCATCAAAGCCCGGCAATATGAGCGCAAAGCCGAAGCGATGTATGAGCAAAACCTCGCACAGGCAAACGAATACCTCAGCGATATCGGTGATGTGATTTTAAAGGGCATTTATTCGCAAAGCGCGGCGGACCAAAGCAGTATGTGTGCCGATGTGTGGATGAATGCGTATGAAGCCAAAAGCGCCATCAGCGCCCTGCCACTGGCGGAAGTGGATATGGAACCGTGCTACACCTTCCTCTCCAAAACTGCCGAATACGCCCGCGCGGCAGGAAAGAACCTCGCCGGCAGCAAGGTTCTTGACGAAGCGGCGCACCGCACTTTTTTGGAAATTAAGTCTAAAACCGCTTCGCTGGCAAAAGATTTTGAAAAATTGCAAAACATCTATCTCTCCACGGGGCAAAAAATTTCCGGCGGAATCGACTTCTCTTTTGAAAAGCCCAAAACCATTGCCACTTCCTCTGCCACCGGCGAAGGCTTAAATGCACTCAATAAAAACCTTTCCGATGCACCCAAGCTCATTTACGACGGGCCGTATTCGGATGCCGTACAAAATAAACATGCAAAAATGCTCCAAAACGAAGCGAAAATCACTGAAAAAAAAGCGACCGAAATTGCCGAAAACTTTTTCAAGAAGCAGCCCGGCACCCTCCGCTTTTCCGGCAAAGAGCAAGGCAATATACCCGCCTATCGCTTTACCAAGGGCAACGCCTATGTGCTCATCAGCATCGCCGGCGGCAAGGTCATTTCCTTTAATACCGACGAGCAGCCCGCAAAAACCGCCTTTTCGCAAAAAGCGTGCCTGCAAGCGGCTGCCGCTTACCTCAAGCGCGCCGGCTACCTGAATATGAAATGCGATTACTATGAGCTTGCCAATCATATTTATGTAATGAATTTCCACTATGTGGAAGGCGAGGTCAACTGCTATACCGATTTAATAAAAATCAAAGTCAATGCCCAAAGCGGTAAGGTCTGCGGGATGGATGCCGGCGGGTATCTCGGCAACCACACCCGCCGCAATTTGGACTTTAAGCTCAGCGCGGCGCAGGCGCAGGCGGGCGTGAGCGGCTATTTGCGTGTCAAAGCCATCAAGAAAGCGCTCATCCCCACCCCTGCCGCCGGCGAAAAACTCTGCTACGAGTACCGCTGTATCAGCCCCGAGGGGGATGAACTGCTGGTCTTTATCGATGCCGACAGCGGCAAACAGGCAGACCTGCTGATTTTGCAAATCACCGAAAACGGCGTGCTGACAAAATAAATGCGCCGCAGGCGCAATTGTTTAGCCGATTAGCCGTTAGCCTATTAGCGGTTAGCGAGTGGTGGCGAGGCTTGCCTCGCATTTAAATGCAATACGCAGTGTTGCCATTGAATTGCGCATTCCGCATTCCCGTTGTTATTCTGAGGCTCTGCCGAAGAATCTCCCGTTTTTTACACTGCAGTGGTTCACCACGAGATCCTTCGCTTCGCTCAGGATGACTTTTATAAGTTTGGAGTGTGGAGAGTGGAACAGCAGCGCTTCGTGCTGAGTGAAGTTTGTGCTGCGCACAAGTTACGGTGGCGTTGCAAGCAACGCATTTTAATTGCAAGGCTTCGCCTTGCCACCTCAATTCCTTATTCCTCTTTCCTCATTTCTCATTGTAGGGGCGGATATCATCCGCCCACTTAGAGCGAAGCGGAACGAGCGCGAGTGTGTCGCCCTTTCTTGTTGCATTGCAACATATCGAATTGCCGCAGGCAATATATCGAACCGCTCGCGGTATATCGAGTGCCCTGCACATATCGACTTCAAATCGGGTGCGGGTGCCCCGCCCTTATTTTTTGGCGTGCCAAAACATCATTTTGCGCATAGCGCAAACATCATTAGCCTATTGGGCTACATCATTTGCCCATAAGGGCAACATCATTAAGCGCCCTGCGCTGCTGTTACGCATTCCCGTTGTTATAATCTCCCCTTTTTCGGGCATACTAACAGTAAAAGGAGGTTAAAAAATGAAAAAGTTTTTAGTTTTGTTGTGCTCTCTTGCCATTATCGGCGTTGCCTTTACCGGCTGTGCGGCAGATAAGAAAAACACCACAACCACCGACGACCAAACCCTGACCCCGACCACGGATATGAGCCAAAAGGTCAGCGAGGAAGTCACGGATATGAGCGAAAAAGTTTCGGAAGCGGTAACGGATATGAGTGAAGATATCAGCGAAGATATGAGCGACACCACCGCCGCGAAAGAGTAAAAAGCTATGCCCTGCGGGGCATAGCTTTTTACAGTTTTCAGTTTTCAGTGTTCAGTATTCAGTATTCAGTATTCAGTGGCGAGTTCGTTAAAACGAACTCGCATTTAAATTTATAAAGCTTTCAACCTTGCCTCTTTTCGCCGACTGCTGATGGATAATCAGCAATAATTATATTGCATTCGAACAATAGATATTGTATAATAAAATATAACTAAAACAATATATAGTAAAGGGAACGGAATGAAAACCTTTGATATTAAAACCAGAATCAATTTCGGCGAGAGCGCTTTAGACCGGCTTGAAGAGCTTGAAAGCGCCAAAATCCTTGTTGTGGCAGACCCGTTTGTCATTAAAAGCGGCTTGATTGACCACGTCACTTCCCGCTTGGAGCGCAGCCAAAAAGACTACGAAATTTTCAGCGATGTGGTGCCCGACCCGCCCGTGAGCAAAATCTCCGGCGGTGTACAGGTGCTCTTGCAAAGCGGTGCCGATACCATGGTTGCCATCGGCGGCGGTTCGGCAATCGACTCGGCAAAAGCAATGCGCGAGGTGGTCGAAAAAATGCCCGAGCGCGCCGACCACATCCGCTTAATTGCCATCCCCACCACCAGCGGCACCGGTAGTGAAGTGACCGCTTTCTCCGTTGTTTCCGACCCGGAAAACGGCACCAAAATCCCGCTTGTAGATGACTCCATTCTCCCCGACGAAGCGATTTTAGATGTGGAGCTGGTCAAAACCGTCCCGCCCGGCATCACTGCCGATACGGGTATGGATGTGCTCACCCACGCGATTGAAGCCTATGTGAGCACCGAAAACGATGAGTTTTCCGCGGCGCTTGCCGAAAAGGCGGTCGAAATTGTCGGCTCCTTCCTGCTGCGTTCGTATTTAGATAATAACGATACCCACGCCCGGCGCAAAATGATGAATGCCTCCTGCCTTGCCGGCATTGCCTTTAACCACGCGTCGCTCGGCTTAAACCACGGCATGGCGCACCAGTTGGGCGCGAAATTCCATATCCCCCACGGCAGGGCAAACGCGATGTTATTACCGCTGGTCATCCAGTATAACAGCGATATTAATAAGCATTCCAAATCCAAAGCGGAATACCCGAACCAGGTGCGCAAATACGCGACGCTTGCAAGGCTTTTGGGGCTGCAAAACTTCAACACCATCACCACCGTGCGCGCGCTGGTCAACTGGGTGGAATTTATGATGAAAGAAATGGATATGCCGCTGTGCGTTTCGACCATGAATGTCTGCTCGCGCGAAGAATACTTCGCCGCCATTCCCGAAATGGCGGAGGCGGCAATGCTCGACTCCTGCACCAAGACCAACCCCCGTTCCCCGACCAAAGAAGATATTATGAAAATCTATATCGATTTATGGTAAAAAATAAGGCGCTTCTTACTATCAATCAACCGTTACCGAAAAGGCGGAGCACCCTGAACAGGGTGCTCCTTTTCGTTTTATTTTTTCTCTTTTTTCTCTTTTTTCTTGAAGAATACTTTTTCCAAAAGCGCTTTGTTTTGAGGTTCTTCTTCCGCCTTGGGTTCTCTGAGCCCGACCTCTTCGGGTGTTTTCCACAGGTGAATTTTACCGGTATCTTGCAGGGCTTTTAAAATAATAATCGTAATCGGCAGCCCGAACATACCGATAGCGCCGAACACTTTCAAGCCCACATACATACCGAACAGGGTCAGCACCGGGTTCAAGCCGATTTGCTTGCCGACCAATTTCGGCTCAATATACTGCCGAATGACACTGATAACCACCCACATCACCAGCAGCGAAATGCCCATCGCGATATCGCCCTGCACAAAACAGATGACGGACCAGGGTGCCACAATCGAGCCCGTACCGAGCACCGGCAGAATATCGACAATGGCGATACCTGCCGCGATAAGCGGAATATAACTGCCTTTGTAAATCTTAAAGAGTTTCATGAGCAGCAGTGAAACGAGGATTTCACCGAAGGTAATGAGAATAATTTTACCGTAAGCGAGCGCATACTTGCCGATGGTGTCTTTAAAAGCGGATTTGATATCCGAGAGCATCGTTCTGCCTTTTTCGGGCAGTTGGGCTTTGATAAAGAGCACCGCGTCATCATACGCGCCAAACATAAAGAAGGTGGCGATGATGGCGATGAGTGTGGAAACGAGCACACTCGGCACGCCCTTGGCAAAGGACCAAACGCCGCCGGCGGCACCGGTTAATATTTTACTGACATCAATGGATTTAATCGCATCGGTCGAGGCGTATTTATTGAGCGCATTCTCCACAACGGTGCGAATGCTCTCGGGCAGCGAAGCGGTCGCTTTGAGCACCTGCTCTTTTAAGCCCAGCAAATAACCTGGGATGTGCTTGAAGTTTGCGCCCAGCCACTTGGCAAAGTTTTTAATATAAGAGGCAATGCTCACGCCGGCAAAGGCAATAATAAGCACCAACACAATGAGCACAATTAAAAATAAAATTCTGCCCGCCGTACTCTTTTTAATTTTCGGAAATTTTTTGTGAATTCTAAAGGCGGGTTTGTTCAAAATCAGCGCCACCATAAACGCAATCACAAACGGCAGCACAATCGGCAGTGCTTTTACCAGGAGCACATAGAGAATGGCTGCCACCGCCATCCAGAAAATGATATTGACCAAAAAACTTCTTCGCTTTTCAATCTTCGTGGTGTCCATAAACAATCCTTTCCAAGTATGGTTAAATGTTAGAACTACTTAATAGTATTATTATACACCATTTGAAGCGGAATTCAACCGCCACGCCGCAAAGATTTGAAAAATTGGCGCAAAAAACTTGCATAAACCACCCGATAATGCTATTATAGTTATAATTTATTAAAAGAGGTAATACCAATGAAAGCAGCCATTATGGGTTACGGTGTTGTCGGCTCCGGTGTCGGGAACATCCTGTTAAAAAATGCCGATATCATTGCCGAGAAACTCGGCGAAAGCATTGAAATAAAATATGTGCTTGATTTAAGAGACTTCCCCGGCGATGTTCTGGAGGAGAAGCTGACCAAGCGCTTTGAAGATATTTTGGAAGACAGCGAGGTAAAACTCGTTTGCGAAGCGATGGGCGGCACCAAGCCGGCGTATGACTTTACCAAGCGCCTGTTAGAGGCGGGCAAGCATGTGGTTTCTTCCAACAAAGAGCTTGTTGCCACCTACGGCTATGAACTGTTGGGTACGGCGAAGGCACACGGTGTTAATTATTTGTTTGAAGCCGCTGTGGGCGGCGGTGTGCCGATTTTGCGCCCGCTGTGGCAGTGCCTTGCCGCCAATCATATTGAGAAATTTTACGGTATTCTCAACGGCACCACCAACTTCATTCTCACCAAAATGTATAATGAAGATATGCCTTTTGATGAAGCGCTCGCACTTGCCCAAAAATTGGGCTATGCCGAAAAGGACCCGACTGCCGATATTGCCGGTGCCGATGTGTGCCGCAAAACCTGCATTTTGGCTTCCATCAGTTTCGGCAAGCACATTGACCCCGACCAGGTGCAGACCGAAGGCATTCAGGATATTAACATCCGCGATGTGTCCTACGCCAAAGCCAACGGCTATGAAATCAAACTTTTGGGCTACTGCCGCAAGTTGAAAAGCGGCAAGATAGATGCGATTGTTTCGCCCTTCTTTGTGCCCAAGGGCAACCAAATTGCCACGGTCAGCGATGTGTTTAACGGCATTGTCGTTGTCGGCGATATGGTGGATGAAGTGTTCTTCTACGGCAGAGGCGCAGGCTCTATGCCGACCGCCAGTGCCTGTGTGGCAGATATGATTGACTGCGCGATGCACGACAAGCAGCGCAAAAACTTCGGCTGGGGCGCGCGCGATGCCGCCTTCGTCGAATCGCACAGCGCTTGTGAGGGTGCCTACTTTGTGCGCGGTGAGGGCGATATCAATGCGGAAAGCCGCGATGGGCGAGGTCACCTTCTTAAGCCTGCAGGGCGCGC
>SVOD01000082.1 GCA_015066575.1 Oscillospiraceae bacterium | reverse complement strand
TAGGCAGAGAAAAGGCGGTTCCAAATCGGGAAAGGTAATATAGTTGGAAGCAATATGCCCTCTTAAATGGTGCACCGGTATGAGGGGTTTGCCGGCAGCCAAAGCCAAGCCTTTGGCGAAGTTTACACCAACGAGCAAAGCACCGATTAAACCGGGTGCATACGTAACGGCTATCGCATCAATCTGCTCAAGCGGTACACCTGCCTGAGAGAGTGCTTGCGCAACTACACCGTTAATCGCTTCGGCATGCAGGCGGGAGGCAATCTCCGGCACAACGCCGCCGTAAATAATATGCTCATCTACCTGCGAGGCGACTACATTGGAAAGAACGGTTCTGCCGTCTTCCACAACGGCTGCTGCCGTTTCATCGCAGGATGATTCGATACCGAGAATTTTCATAACTGCTTTGTCATAATTACCGCGTCTTCCTTCGGGAAGCGATAAAAATTTCTCCTTGTTCCTAAGTTTTCAAAGCCGAGCCCATCATATAAAGCAATCGCAGCAGTATTTGATGCGCGCACTTCAAGAGTCAACTCATACATACCCTTTTCTTTGGCAAGCCGACTCATTTGCTCCATAAGCGCTTTGGCAATGCCTCTTCTGCGGACATTAGGTGCAACCATCACTTTGGAAATAAAGCCCTGCCCTGCAGCGTTGTTCAATGCTGCACAGCCGAGAATACAATCCCCTTCCACTGCACATAAGAACAGGGAATCATCCTTATTTAACTCACTCTCAAATGCACTTTGAGTCCAGGCGAGAGCGCCGAAACACAGCTCTTCCATCTCACTGAGCGCCGGGATATATTCTTTTTTTAATTGCTCAATTCTCATGCTTTCGCTTCATACCAAGTCTTACCGCAGCCGACATCCGCTTTAAGCTTGACGTTCATTTGGCAGGCATTTTCCATTTCCTCTTTGAGTAAAGCTTTGATATACTCGCTTTCTTCATCGCTCGCTTCAATAATTAACTCATCGTGTACCTGCAAAATTAATTTTGATTTCAGATTTTCTCTCTTTAAACGGCGGTAAACTTTAATCATCGCGATTTTAATAATATCTGCCGCCGTACCCTGAATAGGCATATTACGCGCCACTCTCTCACCGAAGGAGCGAATCATCCCGTTGTGCGACTTCAACTCCGGCAGGTAACGCCTTCTACCAAACGAGGTACTGACAAAACCATCTGCTTTGGCTTTGGTTATGACTTCCTGCATATATCTGTCAATACCGCTGAAATGGTATAAATATCCTTTAATATAGCTGTCTGCTTCCTTACGCGTTACACCGATATCTTTGGCAAGTGAAAAAGCGCCGATACCATACACAATGCCGAAATTGACCGCTTTAGCACTTCTGCGCATTTCACTGTTGACTTCTTCAAGCGGTACGCCAAATACCTCTGAAGCGGTGATGGCATGAATATCCGCATCCTCATTGAAGGCTTTTTTCATATTTTCATCGCCTGCAATATCGGCAAGTACACGCAGTTCAATTTGGCTATAGTCGGCATCCACCAATTTACAGCCTTCGTCGGCTTTGAAAAATTTACGCATTTCCATACCAAGCTTGGTTCGAATCGGAATGTTTTGCAAATTTGGTTCGGTCGAGCTGATTCTACCGGTTCTGGTCTCGGTTTGGTTAAAGGAAGAATGGATTCTGCCATCGGGCGAAATGACCTTCACCAAACCGTCACAATAGGTGGATTTAAGTTTGCTCAAAGAGCGGTATTCCAAAATCAGCGCAATGACCGGATGTGCATCGACTAAGCCTTCGAGCACCTCCGCTTTCGTGGAATAGCCGCTTTTTGTTTTCTTTTTGCAAGGCAGCTGCAAATCCTCAAACAGCGCCACGCCCAACTGCTTGGGCGAGTTAATATTAAACTTTCTGCCAACAAGCGCATAGATTTGAGCTGTAATTTCCTCAATGCGCACACCTAACTGCTCACCAAACGCGACAATACCCTCCTTATCCACCAGGAATCCTTCGATTTCCATACTTGCGAGCACTTGCGCAAAAGGTATTTCCATCTCATTGAGCAGAGCGGACTGTTGATTGTTTTCGATGAGAATCCTCAACTTTTCGGAAAGCACCGGCAGAACAGCACAGGCTTTAACGGCAATCTCTCGCTGTACCTCATCGGTCGCAGGTGAAGGCACTGCATATTTTTCGGCAAGAGTCAGAGCGCTATACTCTTTTGCATCCGGTTCTAAAATATAGCCTGCCAAAGAAGTATCCATTACCACGTTATTTAGATTAGTGCCGAACTTTTCGGCAGCAGTATAGAGCGGTTTTACATTGTCAACCGCTTTGGGAATATCACTTTCAAAGATATCTGCGATAAATGCATAAAAATTTAAATCCACCGCATCGACAAAAAAGACAGTATTATCCACGGCAAAATACAGCCCGCTTAAGGAATCATCGGCATATTCGCCGTTAAAATAGAGCGTCGACTGCGCTTTTAATTTGTCGGCAAATGCGAACAAATCTTCTGCAATTTCAAAACCGACCGTAAACGTTTCAACCACTGCTGCATTTTCATTTTCGGGCGCTGTAAAACTCAGTTTGTTGATAATCGATTTCATTTCGAGCTTTCTCAAAATGCGCAGACTTTCTTCCTCGTCAGGCGGCGCAATTTTGTAATGCTCCAAATCGGTATCCATCGGTACTTCCAGGTTAATCATGCCGAGTTCTCTGCTCAAAAAACAGTTTTGCCTGGATGCCGCCAATTTTGAGCGCATAGCCGGTTTAATATCAACATCGTCAAGATTCTCGTAAATATACGCCACACTGCCAAAGCGCGAAATCAGTTCCTGTGCGCCTTTTTCGCCAATCCCCGCCACACCGGGAATGTTATCGGATGTATCGCCTTGAATGGCCTTTATTTCAATGAGTTTAACGGGCTCAACACCATATTTTTCTTTAATCAGTTCCGGCGTATATTCAACGGTAACGGGCTGCCCTTTCTGTGTGGACGCAAGCAGCACGCTGACGCGTTCATTGACCAGCTGTAAAGAGTCCCTATCGCCGGTCGCAATATAGCAGCGCTCCCCCTGCTTGTTGCATTGTGCCGAAAGTGTCCCCAAAATGTCATCGGCTTCATAGCCTTCTTTTTCGACCACAGTGTAACCGAGTGCGCGCAATAAATCTTTCAAATAAGGAAACTGCTCCGCAAGCTCCGGCGGCATCGGCTTTCTGCCTGCTTTGTAATCTGCATACATCTTGTGGCGAAAGGTCGGCTTTTTTAAATCGAATGCCACTGCCACGCATTCCGGTTTTGTTTGCTCTAACAGCTTAAAAAAGATATTCATAAAGCCGTAAATGGCATTGGTATGAATCCCCTCTTTCGTAGAAAGGTCACGCACACCGTAAAATGCGCGGTTAATGATGCTGTTGCCGTCAATGACTAAAAAATTCATATTGCCTCCAAAGCTAAGAAAATCCTGCTTTTAGTTTCAATTTTTTTTGCTTTTAATATTTTACCACAATTTATTTGTCATTTAAAGTTATATATGCTATAATTTTTAAAAAAGGTATATTATGAAGATAGGTTCAATAGAAATCAAAAATAATTTAATCCTCGGTCCGATGGCGGGCGTTGCCGATATGGCGTTTCGCGAATTATGTGTCGAATTCGGAGCAGGCTTTACTGTTGGTGAAATGGTCAGTGCCAAAGGCTTTACCATGGGCGACAGAAAAAGTGCGGAATTACTGCGCTTGAGCGACAAAGAGCGCCCGGCTGCCATTCAACTCTTCGGTACGGAACCTGTAACAATGGCGGTTGCCGCTCAGAAGTGCCTTGCCTTTGCGCCGGATGCGATTGATATTAATATGGGCTGCCCGGCACCGAAGGTTGCCAATACCGGCGCCGGCAGTGCTCTGCTCAAAAACTTGCCGCTGGCAAAAGAAATCATCCGCGCCGTGGTCAAAGTCAGCGAAGTTCCGGTCACAGTCAAATTTCGCACCGGCTGGAATAGCGCGACCAACGTGGCAGTCGAACTGGCTAAAATTTGCGAGGGCGAAGGGGCTGCAGCCGTTACGGTTCACGGCAGAACCAGAGAGCAAATGTATGCTTTTCCGATTGATTATGAAACCATTGCAAAAGTCAAGCAAAGTGTCTCTATTCCCGTTATCGGCAACGGCGGCATTCGAGATGTACCAAGTGCAATGGAAATGCTCAACCAAACCGGCTGTGATGCACTGATGGTGGCACAGGGCGCGCTTGGAAAGCCCTGGATTTTTCAACAAATTGCCGCCTATCTGAACCACACCGTGATTCTCCCCGACCCGCCGCTTGAACAGCAAATGCTCTATATGATACGTCACATTGAAAGGATAGTAGCATATAAAGGCGAAAAAATCGGTATGCGAGAAGCCAGAAAACATGCCGCCTGGTATTTAAAAGGCACGAGGGGCGCCGCTACCTACCGGCGAAAATGCGGTCAATTAGCAAGTATTGATGAACTCAAACAATTAGCACTGGAAGTCATCAAAAGCCAAAACAGCACAACACAAGGGATGGATTACAATGAAAAAGAAGACTAAAATATTTCTCATAATTATATTGATAGTAATTTTTGCTGCACTATTATTTGCTTTATGCGGACCTGTTTCCCCCTTTACGGGAATACGAAAACTGTACAATAAACCGCAAGAGCCTATCAGCGTGACGCAAGAAGCACCGGAACTTGCAGGCAAACTGCATATTACCGCCCATAGAGGAATGAATTCACTGGCACCGGAAAACACTCTACCCGCCTATGAAAAAGCCATTGCGCAAGGTTATTATTCCGCAGAGTGCGATATTAAACAAACAAGTGACGGCACCTGGGTGCTCTACCACGACCCGCTTCTGTTTACCAGATTTCAAAAATGGGGTGCAGTCGGTGATAAGGACTTGGCAACACTTAAAAGCTATCCCTATAAGACAGGTACAGCTTTTTGGGAGTACACGGATGTGCGCATTCCGACTTTAGATGAATATTTGGACTTATTTGCAGGCAGTAAAACCAGACCGCAAATTGAAATTAAAACATCTAACTATGACTCTCTCGGTTCTGTTGTTGAAGCTGTAAAAGCAAAGGGATTAGAAAAGAGCGCCATAATTATATCCTTTGATTTGGAGCAACTCAAAGAAATTCGCAAATATGACAGTGAGATTGAGCTATGGTACTTGGTTTATAGAATTAATCAAAAGAAAATAGATGAAGCGAAAAGTCTCGGCAACTGCTGGATTTCGGCTGATTTCGACCTCAATAACGAAAAAAACATCAACCTATGCCTTTCGCAGAATGTCGAGCTTTCGCTGTGGACTGTTAATTCGGTCAAAGATGCACAAAAGCTCTATGATATGGGCATTCGCTATATCGAAACAGATATACTCATCAAATAAGGATTTGGCATTGCCAAATCCTTATTTGAGTGTTCAGTGTTCAGTGTTTAGTGTTCAGTAGCAAGGCTACGCCTTGCTTTTTTTGAAACCGCCCTATCAAGGGCGGTGCGTGCATAGCACGCGGTGGGTGAAACTGAAAACTGAACCCTGAAAACTGAAAACTGACAAATAAGGTTTGTCGAGCGAACAGCTCGCCAAATCCTTATTTGTCGAAAAAACAGGTGTGCCATGCTGAATCTGTCAAGTAAAAGTGGACACTAAAAAAGTTACAATTACGATTTAATGTTAAAAGCTGCCTGTCCTGCTCATAACGATTTGGTTTGCCTTTTCGTTTTTTCCATGCATAGTAGCCGGAACGCTTTACACTCATTAACGAACAGAGCAAAACAACAGGAACTTCTTTGCTTAAATTATCTATGATTTCGTATTCTTGTCGTAAGAGATAACGAACTCCTTGTTTGCACCAACTCCTTTCACCATGTAGCCTTTTTTTAATCGTTCGTTTTCAATTCTTAATTTTAGGTTTTCAAGTTCAAGTCTTTCCATTTTGGAAAGATTTTTCTTTTTGTGCAATGCAGCACAAGGATTACCGCCACCAGCTCCTCTATGCTCTTGATAAAAGTATTCTTCGCCATGTTCTTGATAATTCTTTATCCAACGAATGATATTTGTATCTTCCATTTCGTATACGCGAGCAAGTTCGCTCTGAGTTTTTCTACCTTCTAATACATCTTTTACACATTGAATCTTAAACTCCGGTGTATATTTCTTATGTTTTCCCATTTAAATTTCCTCCTTTTTAACGATTATACAACAAAAGAAAAGAAAGCAGACACTTTTTTGTGTCTACTTTCATTTTACACTTGCAGCCATGCACACCTGTTTTTTACTAACGTATCGCTTTGTTGAAGAATTTAACCAAATCTTCCAAAACCTGTTGCCTGTCTGTTTCATTGTGAATCTCGTGGCGGTCGGTTTGGTAAAGATTCATATCGGTCTTGTAGTGACCGCTCGCGCGTAACTTCGCGTAAACCTCTTTTGGTCCTTTACCGTAAGCACCAACCGGGTCTTCGTGACCGGCACAGACCAAAATCGGCAAATCGTTTGGCACTTTTTGATACCAGTCCTGAGCGTTGACAAACATTAAGAGCTTAAATAAATCCATATACCCTGCCACTGTGAATAAGAAACCGCACAGCGGGTCTGCAATGTATTTATCGACTATCTCTTCATCCTTTGTCAGCCAATCAAAATCCGTGCGCTTTTCTGTCTTTTTGTTATAAGAGCCAAACGCCATATTGTTGATTAATGTGGATTTATGATGAGAGCCTTTTTTCTTTCTTTCTCTCTTAGCGAGTGCATAACCGATTTTAAGTGCCGGATTGGAGCCGGCAGTACCGCAGAACACGGCACCGGCAAGTTTGTCGGCAAAAAAAGCCGTATATCGTCTTGCAATAAAGGAACCCATCGAGTGACCAAACAGGATAATCGGCACTTCAGGAAATTCATCCTTAAGCATATCGGTTAAAGTTGCTTCGTCTTCCACCAAGTGTACATCACCGTCTTCTTCTCCGAAATAGCCTTGATTTTCCTCCTTAGCTTCGGGAATAGACCTGCCATGACCCATATGGTCATCAATCACGAAGGAAAAACCCTGTGTGTTGAAATACTCTGCCATTTCTGCATATCTCTCACCGTGCTCTGCCATACCGTGAACCATTTGAATAATTGCTTTCGGTTCATCAATAAGCCATTCTCTGACAAAAATATCACCCAAACCGGTAGATGACGGGAAAGTAATTTCTCTGTAAGCCATAATTCAAATCTCCTTATGTTGTTCTATCTAACAAGATTATTCGCCATCACTGTCAGCGTCTTCAGCAGCTTCCTCTTCGGGGAGTTCACTGGTGCAGTGCGGGCAACGCGTTGCTTCAATATCAATTTCACTCTTACAGAAGGGGCAGGTTTTGGTAGTCTCCGCTTCCTCTTCTTCCTTTTTCTTTTTTCCGATGGTAGCTGCTTTTCTGAATGCTTTAACAATCAGGAAGACAATAAACGCCATCAGAATAAAGCTGATAATCGACGAAATAAAAGCACCAAATTCCACCGTTGTTGCCTCATTACCGGGGATAATTTCAAAGCGCAGGGCGCTAAGTTTACCGTCCGCATTGCTACCGATACAGTTGAGAACCGGTGTGATAATTTTTTCAACCAATGCCGTGACAACATCTTTAAACGCAGCACCGATGATAACACCGACTGCCAAGTCAATCACATTGCCTTGATTGATAAAGTCTTTAAAATCTTTAAACAACTTTTTCATTACAAAATCTCCTCACAACAATATTTATTCTATTATACAACAATCAAAAAAACAATGCAATATATAATTAAAACGTAATATTAAAATAATTAAAACGAATATTAAAATCTATTCTAAACTTTATAAAAGTCTTGCTTTTAAATCAAAAATCATATATAATATTCGGCGAACTGCATCCGGAAAGGAGTGGTATCATGACAAAAGAAAAAATGCTGTTCACGGCAGACATCGGTAATACAACCATTACCATTGTTGTCTACCGGGAGGACGAGCCGCTGTTTTTGGCGCGCATTAATTCAGACAGACGCAAGACTTCAGACCAGTATGCGTACGACCTGAAACAATTACTTGAAGCCAAAAAATGCGGTACGGAAGGCTTTACGGGAGCTGTGTTAAGTTCTGTTGTTCCCGAGCTTTCTCCTGTTCTCAAAGCCACGATTAAAGACTTACTCGGAACAGAGGCACTTATGGTGGATTTAGGGGTAAAAACCAAGCTGGATATTAAGTGTGTCAATCGTGGTGAATTAGGTGCTGACTTAGTCGCAGGCGCTGTCAGCGCTAAAGTAAAATACCCCCTGCCCTGCTTGATTTGGGACCTTGGCACTGCAACAAAAATCAGTGTGCTCGATGAAAACGGCGCCTACTTGGGCTGTACCATCAGCGCCGGTATCAAGATGTGCATTGAGCATTTAGGGTCCGGCACAAGTTTACTCAATCCGATTGAGATTAAAGCCTACAATAAGCCTTTCGGCAATGTGACATTTGATTCCATTGCTTCGGGCACGATTGTCGGCACTGCTGTCATGCTGGAAGGCTTAAGTGAAAGAATTATGCAAAGCTTAGGCTATGAAAGTATGTGCATTGTTATTACCGGCGGCTTGGCACCAATTATTGCCAACAGTGTAGAAAAATATCAGCCGATATATGACAAAAGCCTTATTAATGACGGATTGAAGCTTATCTATGAATACAATCAAGGGGGAATAAAAAATGAATAAAGCAAAAATCTATCGCCTGAGCATTACGGCGATTCTCATTGCCATTATCATTATCATGGCATTTACGCCTGTCGGTTATTTAAAAATCGGTTTACTTTCCATTACATTTTTAACCGTACCGATTATTATAGGCGCTATTACCAACGGTCCGATTGTCGGCGCGATTTTGGGACTGACCTTCGGCATTACAAGTTTTGCTCAATGCTTTGGGATGGATGCCTTCGGCACGGCGCTGATGCAAATCAGCCCGGTAAAAACCGCCATTATGTGTATAGTGCCGCGCGTGCTCATCGGTATTGTGTGCGGGTTTGTCTATAAAGGGCTCTCGAAAACGAAGCTTCCTCGCGTTCCCGCCTACGCTATCAGTGCTTTTAGCGCGCCGCTGACGAATACGTTATTATTTATGGGGTTACTGATTCTCTTTTTCTGGAAAAGCGAATATCTCCAAAGTGTGGCAGCAAGCCTTAACGCCGGCAGTGTGATGAAATTCTTAATTGCCATGGTAGGTATCAACGGAATTGTAGAGCTGGCAGTATGCACTGTTTTGGGCACAGTCATTCTCATTCCGCTCAGTAAAGCAACCGCAAGGTTTTCCAAATAAAAAAGAGGCATCGGTTTCCGATGCTTCTTTTTTCAAATAAGGATTTGTCGCGCTCTCTGAGCGCGCAAATCCTTATTTGAAGCCTATTAGCAGTTAGCATATTGGCATATTAGCGAATGGGCGGGACACCCGCAC
>SVOD01000081.1 GCA_015066575.1 Oscillospiraceae bacterium | reverse complement strand
TTTTGAAACCGCCCTATCAAGGGCGGTGCGTGCATAGCACGCGGTGGGTGAAACTGAAAACTGAACCCTGAAAACTGTAAACTGACAAATAAGGCTTGGCGAGCTGTCTGCTCGCCAAGCCTTATTTGTCGTTCCCCTTCTTGGGGTTAAAGAGCACTTTCACTTCCTTGCGCGGGCAGATGAGCGGTGCGCTCTCCTCTTTACCCTGCAGCTGCACCTTGAGCGTGCCCTTAAGCAGGTCAATATCCACGACTGTACCCTTGCCCTCTCTGGTCTTGACCAAAGAGCCCTTGGGCGGGGTGATTTTGAGCAGATATTCGTAGGCATCCTGCTCATATTTTAAGCAGCACATCAGCCTGCCGCAGGTGCCGCTGATTTTGGTCGGATTGAGCGATAAGCCCTGTTCCTTCGCCATTTTAATCGAAACCGGCTGGAATTCTCCCAGGAAGGAAGAGCAGCAGAAGCACCTGCCGCAAATGCCCAGACCGCCGAGCATTTTGCTCTCGTCTCTGACACCGATTTGGCGCAGCTCAATGCGGGTGCGGAACACCCCGGCGAGGTCCTTGACCAGCTCGCGGAAATCAACTCTGCCGTCCGCCGTAAAATAAAACAGTATCTTAGAGCCGTCAAAGGTGTACTCGACATCCACCAGCTTCATGTCCAGCCCGTGTTCTTTTATTTTCTTTTCGCAAATTTTGCAGGCTTCTTTTTCCTTTGCCTTGTTCGCCTGCATCATTTGCAAATCCTTTTCGGTCGCCTTGCGCATCACGCTTTTGAGGGGCTTGACAATCAGCTCATCATCCACCTCTCGGTTTGCCATGGCGACAAAACCGCACTCGGTTCCCCGGGCGGTTTCGACAATGACATAGTCGCCCTTACGCATCTGCTCGCCGGCGGGGTCAAAATAATAGATTTTTCCGACATCTTTAAATCTGATTCCGATTACTTCTGCCATATTATTAAAGCCTTTCTTGTTTTGTAGAGTGTGGAGAGTGGAGGGTGGAGTGTGGAGTTGATGGCGAGACACTCGCGCTCGTTCCGCTTCGCTCTATTTAGTTCGCTTACGCGAACAGTTTTCAGTGTTCAGAGTTCAGTGTTCAGTTGCGAGGCATCGCCTCGCATTTTAATTGCAAGGCAGGGCAAAAAGGTTTAAATCCTAACAGGTTTTGGTTGCCTCTTTTACCCTAATACTGCGTTAAAACGCTTTGCAATGCGTTAGCATTCCTTCACCGTTTTGCCTTGTTTTAGTGCAAAATAGGCTAACCAAAACTGCGAAGCACCTCTCGCGCAGAAATGTTCGAGATAATTTCTATGCTATTGATGCAGTTTGGCTGTCGCCAAACAAAGAAAAAGCAGGGAAATTAGCCGAATAGGGCAAGCGAGAGGCTATTAGGATTTAAGCCTTTTTGCCCCTTGCCACCTTTCATTCCGCATTCCGCATTCCGCATTCTAATCGGGTGCGGGCACGGTTCGCTTGCGCGATAATTCGTTTTCAGGGTTCAGTTTTCAGTTTTCAGTAGTGCCGCAAGCGGCACATTATGATGCAACGCGCCGCGTTGCCACCACTAATTCCGAATTCCGAATTCCGCATTCCGCATTAATCCGTCGCAGCCCTTAAAGCTGCACACAGCCAGGTAATCAGCAGCTTCCGATTCATATTTCTCTCTACGCGCCTGCCGAGTTCCTCCGCCGCTTCCACCAAGGCAAATAACTGCTTTTTGGTAAAGCTCTCGGCAAGGTGCCGCGCGGTCGGCGCATTGATTTGAATGACCGCTTCCCCGCCGCAGCGCAGCGCAATCGCATCGCGAAATACCGCCTTTAGCGGTTCTGCGAGAGAGGCGAGTACCGCTTTTGCCGCCGGCGATTCGAGGTCGCCGAGCACTTTGAGCAAATCAAATTCATAGCTGCTGCACAGCGCTTCGGCTATTTCGACAGCTTTTTCGTTTGCGCGCAGCGCCTCACTGCCGTGCAGGCCCTCGAGTACCATACCGATATTACCGCCGACGAGTTCAACGCACTTGCGTATTTCCTCCTCGATCGGACCGCTCAACAGCTGCCTTACGGCTTCAAACGCCGTTGCATCCTCCACGCGCTCCAAGCGGTAGACCGTGCAGCGCGATAAAATGGTTTCCAAAAAGGCGCTTTTCTTTTCGCATAGCAATATAAATACTGCGTATGCCGGCGGTTCCTCCAATATTTTGAGCAGCGCATTTTGCGCCGCGGTGTTCATCAAATCCGCTTCGGCGAGAATAAATATCTTGTAATCCGCCTGGTTGGGGGAAATATAGGCTATATCGCGAATTTCCCTGACCGTTTCGATTTTAAAATTATCCTTGGTGTGCTTCTCGGTTTCGTAATACAGCACGTCGGGGTGGTTCTTCTCGAGCACATTCGTGCAGGCGCGGCACTGCCCGCAGGGCGTGTTTTCATCGGCACATAGCAGCCCCGCGGCAATCAGGCGCGCAAAGGTGCGCTTGCCCAGGCCGCGCTCGCCCTCTAAAATGATGGCATGCGGCAGGGTGCCGCTTTTGATGCGCTGCCACACGGTATTCTTTAAAACTTCGTTGCCGAAGAAGGTTTCAAATGCCATCTTTTACTCCGATTTTTCCTGCTTTTTTGTAAAGTTTTGAAACTTTACACAGCCGCATTTTGCACATTTTGTAAAGTTTTTTGCACCGGAAGTGTTGAAAACTCATCAAAATTGTTGAAAAGCCGCGCGGGCGGTTTTGAACATTGCCGCCGCAGTCCGCGGCGCGGGTGCTTCGGGCACCCGAAAAACGGATTTTACCGCTTTTTTTGCCATTTTTTCTCTGTTTGAATAGTGTTTCACGCATTTTCGCTAAAATCGGCACATTGTGTGAAACAGGAAATTTTTAGTATAAAAATGAATATTTTTCACACATTCCGGCGGGTTTTGAACAGCCGAAAAAAGTTTTCAACACGGTTTTCAACATTCTTTTTCGCTACTGTGTTCTCTCTTTTTGCTGTAAAGGCAAAACCTTTACAGAGGAAATACCTGCTGCACCAGTGCCAAAATCACCGGCATTGTCAAAACACTCAAAAAAGTGGAGTTTGCCACCGTGGTAGAAGCCAATCCCGTATCCTTATGAAAAGTTGCCGCAAAGAGCACGGTGTTGTTTGCACTCGGCGGGCAGGCGCTGACCATCAGGCTGACTGCCACCACTGCCGGCACGGCAGTCACAAAGCGACTTACCGCCAAAATCACGGCAAAAACGCTTAAGGGAATGACAATCAGGCGCAACAGCGCCACCAGGTAATTATTCTTATCTTTAAAGGTATTGCGAATATCGGTGTGGGCTAAAAAAGCGCCCAGGCATACCATCGCCAGCGGCGTATTCATGCTGCCGAGGTACGCAATCGGCTTGGTCAGCACTTCCCACGCGGGCGTGGTCAGGTCAATATGAAAGCCGAGCATCAGCACCAGCAGCGGAATGCCCAGCATCAAACCGAGGGTGCCGGGGTTAATGAGGATTTTGGAGAGTTTGATATGGGCTTTTCCATCCTCCCCCTCATGCATTTGGTACACGCCCTGGGTAAAGGTCAAAATATTAAATATGGTAATGGCAATCGCCGTGTAAAACACGCCCTTGGGGCCGACCACCGCCTGCACCATCGGCAGCCCGATGTAACCGCAGTTGCCGTAAACCACGCCGTGGCGGTAAATTACCCTTGCCGCCACCGGCTGTTTTTTAAAAAACAGTTTGGAAAGCGGGATGGCAATGGCGTATGTCACGGCAAAAAAGAGCAGTGCGAGCAAAAAGTCTTTTATCCCGACAGCCGAACCGCCGGAAAAGTTGACAATAAAACTGTTGACAATCACACAGGGTGTGACAATGTAAAACAGCAGCCCCGTTGCCAACTTTGCCGCTTTATGGGTAAACTTGCCGAGTTTATCGGCAAGAAAGCCCACTGCCACCATAATATATAAGATGGCAACGAGCTTGGCAACATTCGCTAAATTCTCCCAAAACATCACGTTCCCCCGGCAGGATTCTTATTTTTGCGCTTCTTGCTCTTGTGTTTCCGGTTCTTCATACTCCTCTACGGATTTATACTGCTTGGTTGCCGCAACGGCAAAAATGAATATCATCACAAAAATCGGCATGATTAAGTCGGTCACTTCGTAGGCGGAGGTTTGCCTGTAAAGCAAATCCTGTCTGCCCATCAAAAGCATCACATAGCGTGGCACCGCCGCCAGCAGCGCAAAGAAGGCGCTGAGCGCCCCGTAGGCAAACAGGCGCATTTGAATGCGCGCTTTGAGCACACCTGCGCACATTTTGGCGAAGGCAACCGCAAACATCGCAAAGAATACCACCATAAATAATTCGAACAGCAGCTCCGACACATAGCGGTAAGAAATGGTCTGTGCAAAGCCGTTCATCAGCCTGCCGACCGCCCATAATGTGGGCGCGGCGCAAAGTAAACTAACCTTTTTATACTGCTCCTTGCCGCTCAGGAAGCTGATGCCGAACACCGTAAAAAACGCGGCGCTGAGTAAGCCGAATACCACCTGCACCGCGGTAAACGCGAGCGTGGGTTTGCCGGCGTTGTCACCGATGACCAGCTGTTGAACCGGGATAGTGCCGGTAGAGATTTGATACACGCGATAGGCGTTGAAGGCGCTTTCCGACAGGAAGCTGAGCGCAAATGCCAGCGAGGCAATGCCGACGCCGACATGCTTGCCGGTCGGCATAGCATACAGTGCTTTCTTTCTGCCCTTGAGCGAAAGGCAAATCAGCAGCACTATCACCAGCACACACAGACCGTATAAGCCGAATACGGTGGGATGAACCCAGCTGTTGTAAAAGCCGTTGGTTCCGTCAATCAAATGCAGGTATTGGTAAATCCTGACCGGCAGCGCAATTAAGAGCGCCACGCAGAGAATAATAATTTGTGCTCCAAAATTGGTTTTTATCTTTTTCATAACAACCTTTCCGTAATGAACAGGCATTACCGCGCATACAATCCATTGTATTTATTTGCCGCTGTCCGGCAGACAGGTGCCGCAGCCGCAGAGAAATGCGTACATATAGTAATTATATAATAAAAGAATTCTAAAGTCAATTCATAGGAGGTTCAGATGAGAAATTTTTTCAGTTTGGTGCTGGCGTTTGCCTTGATTATGGCAAGCATCCCCACCCTCTCTCTTTTTTATAAGGATGAGGCGGCGCAAGCCTTACCTGCCGCCGGGACCGCTGCCGCCGCCGGCGACGCTGCTGCCGCAAAGAGTGAAACGACAAGCGAAAAAGCCGCTAAAGCCACCGCGCAGTCGGCTGCCGAAACCGCTGCCTCTGCCACCGTTTCGGACAAGGTGCGCGTGCTGCTGCACAAGGACAATCGGGTGGTTACGGTCAGCACCGAATTCTATATCATTTCCGTGCTTTCCAAGGAAATTGATATTGCCGCGCCGACCGAAGCGCTCAAAGCGCAGGCGGTGTGCATTTATACCTTCCTCAAGCACAGCGCCGCGGGCAGCAGCGCCGATTATGATATTACGGACAACCCTGCCACCCACCAAAGTTTTTTAAGCAAAGAGGCGCTCAAAAAGTTTTGGGGCGAAACCTACGAAACTAATTACCGAAAACTGCAAAAAATCGCGCGCAGCGTCAGTGGCATTTATATGGAATACGGCGGCAAACCCGCCCTCGCCGCCTACCACTCCTCCAATGCGGGCATGACCGAGAGCGCCGAAAACTATTGGGGCGAAGATTACCCCTACCTGCGCGCGACCGAGAGTATCGGCGACAGTTTGAGCGCCGCCTACGCGCAAAAAGTGCGCATCAGCCCCGCCGCTTTTCAAAAAGCCCTCCAAGGGCTCAAAGGCAAGGATTTTCACTTCCCCGACAGCCCGTCCGACTGGGTGGGCGCTGTTGAAAAAACGCCCTCGGGTACGGTCACGAACATCGAGCTCGGCGGCGTTTCCCTTACCGGCAGAGAGCTGCGCGAGGCGCTCGGGCTCAAATCCTCCTTTTTTACGCTCAAATACCAAAAAGGGCAGTTTGTGCTCACCGTCAGCGGTTACGGGCACGGTGTCGGGCTCTCGCAGGAGGGCGCGAAGTATATGGCACGGCTCGGCTTCTCCTACCGCGAGATTCTATTACATTACTATAACGGGGTTGCAATAAAAGGCGAAAATACTGTATAATATAGATTAAATCAAAACTTACACCCATTTACTTAGTTATATAACCTGCAAAATATGTCAATTCGGAATGCGGAGTTCGGAATGCGGAATTAAAGGGCGAGGCACTCGCGCTCGTTCCGCTTCGCTCTACTTTGAAAGAAAAAGCCTTTGCTCACAAGTAAAAATACTTGTAACAGCTAAAGATTTTTCATTTCGAGCTTGCAAGAAATCTTTATAATGCAACGCACCGCGTTGCCACCACTAATTCCGAATTCCGCATTCCGAATTCCGCATTAAAAAATACAATGCCGGCTTGCAGTTTGACAACTGCTTTTTATAAGGAGAAATGTATGTACGACATTATCATCATCGGCGGCGGTGCTTCCGGCGCGGCAGCGGCAATCACGCTCGCGCGCCAAAACAGCGACCTGCACATCACTATTTTGGAAAAAAACGAGAGAATTCTCAAAAAACTGCTCACCACGGGCAACGGCAAGTGCAACATTACCAACACAGCCGTCTCCCCCGCGGTGTATGAGAGCGCGTTTGCGCAAAGTGTTCTCGCGCGCTATGATTTTGAAAGCGTACAAGCCTTTCTTTCTTCCCTCTCGCTGCCCATTAAAGCCGATGCCGCGGGCAGATGTTACCCCTTAAGCGAAAGTGCGGCGAATGCGGTCAACGCCTTTTTAAATGCCCTGCACGCCGGCGGTGTGAAAATTTGCACCGGGCAGGAGGTGCGCGCCATCAGAAAAGAAGGCGGGCGTTTTGTTGTGACCGCCGCCGACATCTTTGAAGCCGATGCAGTTATCCTCGCCATCGGTTCCGCCGCTGCCGTCAAGGGCTACAACGGCTTGGATTTGCTGCACAACCTCGGCTGGCACATCGAGCGCCCGCGTCCGGCGCTGTGCCCCATTCCGAGCGATGCGCCGTTTCTCAAGGCGCTGCAGGGTGTCAGAGTCAAAGCAACACTTTGCCTGGGCGAACGCAGCGAGAGCGGCGAGGTGCAGTTTAACGCCGACAATATTTCGGGCATTTGTGCCTTTAATCTTTCAAAATATGTGCAAAGCGGCGATACGCTGTTTCTGAATTTTTTGCCCGCGCAGTGGGGCGAAGGCGAACTGTTACAACAGCTCAAGGCTTCCGCTGCCGTCGCACCGGAAAACGCCGCCCTGCTCAATTTCTTACTGCCGCGCAAGCTCGCTGCGGTGGTGCTCAAGCGCGCGGGGCTCAAGCCCTCCGCGTCTCCCGCAAGCCTTAGCGAAGCGGATTTTGCGGCGCTCGCGCAGCTGCTCGGTGCCTTTCCCATCCCTGTGGAAGCGCCGACCGACTACCGGCGGGCGCAGACCGTCTGCGGCGGGTTGGATGCGCGCTTTGTCGCGCCCGACACCCTCGCGGCAAAGGATTACCCCGGGCTGTTTGTGTGCGGCGAGGTGCTGGATACTCATGCCCCCTGCGGCGGGTTTAACCTGCACTGGGCGTGGGCTTCGGGAATGTGCGCCGCACAAGCGGCAAATGCGTATATAACAGGAGAAACACTGTGATTAGAATTCATGAAATTAAATTATCTCTCGATAGCAGCGAAGAAGATTTGCGCCCGGCGATTTTGCGCATTTTGCGCATCGAGGAAAGCGCGCTGACCGACTATAAAATTATCAAAAAAAGCGTGGATGCCCGCAAAAAAGACAACATCTTTTTTACCTACTGTGTGCATGTAAATGTTACCGGCGACGAAGCGGCGATTATCAAAAAAGCCAAGTCTAAAAAGGTCATGCCCGCGCCCGTTCCGGAGCAGGTTGTCATCCCCAAGGTGCAGCCCGGTGCGCTGCGTCCGGTGGTGGTCGGCTTCGGTCCTGCCGGAATGTTTGCCGCCCTGCTACTGGCAAGAGCCGGGCTGAAACCGATTGTGCTCGAGCGCGGCAAATGCATCGCACAGCGCAAACAAGATGTGCAACTCTTTTGGCAGCAGCGCATTTTAAATGAGGAGAGTAATGTGCAATTCGGTGAAGGCGGTGCCGGCACGTTTTCGGACGGAAAGCTCAACACCGGCATCAAAGACCACCGCCGCCAATATGTGCTCGAAACGCTCGCTTCTTTCGGTGCACCGCCCGAAATCACCTACTCCGGCAAACCGCACATCGGCACCGATAAATTGGAGATTGTTGTCACCAACCTGCGCCGCGAAGTGGAGGCGCTTGGCGGCGAAGTGATTTTCGGTGCAAAACTGTGCGACCTGATTATTTACAATAACGCCCTGCAAGGTGTCAGTTACCGGCAGCAGGGGCAAACGCACGATATAGAGACCGATGCCGTGATTCTCGCCATCGGTCACTCCGCGCGCGATACACTTGCCGCGCTCCACGCAAGAGGCATCACCATGATGCAAAAGCCCTTTAGTGTCGGCGCGCGCATCGAGCACCCGCAGGAACTGATTAACCGCGCGCAATACGGTGCCTTTGCCGGGCACCCCGCCTTGGGAGCGGCGGACTATAAGCTCTCCTGCCACGGCCTGCACGAACGCGGCGCCTATACCTTCTGCATGTGCCCGGGCGGCACGGTGGTTGCCGGCGCAAGCGAAGCGGGCGGCGTGGTAGTCAACGGGATGAGCGAATACGCCAGAAGCGGCAAAAACGCCAACTCCGCGCTGCTTGTCGGCATTGAGCCGCAGGACTTCGGCTCCGACCATCCGCTGGCGGGTATCGAGTTGCAGCGCGGCATTGAAAGAAAAGCCTTTGCCCTCGCCGGCGGCGATTACCGCGCTCCGGCGCAGTTGGTCGGCGACTTTTTGGAGGACAAGCCCTCGCAGTCCTTCGGTGCGGTAACACCCACCTGCCCGACCGGAACAAGTTTTTGCGAACTGCGCGATTGCCTGCCCGCAAAAGTGGTGCTGACCATGAAAGATGCCATTGTTAAAATGGATGCGAAGCTGCACGGCTTTGCTTTGGCAGAGGCGGTTTTGACTGCACCGGAAACGCGCTCAAGTTCCCCCGTGCGCATTCTCAGAGATGACACTTACCAAGCGAGTATTGACGGTGTGTACCCCGCGGGCGAAGGCGCCGGTTATGCCGGCGGCATCGTTTCCTCCGCGGTCGACGGTATACGCTGCGCGAGCGCGCTGTTGGAGCGGATGCTTGACAAATAGGGATTTGTCAAGGACAAATCCCTATTTGTCAGCGGTTAGCAAATTAGCAAATTAGCCGTTAGCGAAAGGAAGGGCTCCGCCCTTACCCTCGTCCAAACAAACTTCACAACAGAAAGAATTAGCAAGCAAATCCTTTAGTGTTGTTTCATTTGTTTCTCCTCTTCCCCAAAAAGTTTTCTACGAAATACTTTTCGGGGT